>CACWTQ010000001.1 GCA_902763835.1 uncultured Ruminococcus sp.
CTGCCGCAGGAATACTGACGTATTTCAAGGTAGTGTAACGACGCACAGGGCAAATTAGACAAGCTTAAATGTGCAAGTTATTTTGTGACAGTTCCTTAACCTCTTTCCCTCTCAGCAGCAATGTCAATTGTGAAATAACATCACTGCTGCCGTTGAGGTTGATACTGCCGACATTCTCGCAAATACGCTCTATGTATTCAAGCTCCTTAAGCTTATAGAGTGTAGCGTTTTCGTCCATAAGCTTAGCCGTGTTCAGAAGCGACCTTGTGGACGCAACCTCTTCACGTCTTGTTATCACGCTCGCTTGTGCCTTTTTCTCAGCCATAAGCACGGTGTTCATAATATCACGGATTTCTCCCGGGAGTATTATATCCTTTACGCCTGCCTCGGAAAATTCAACATACAGCTCTTTCTCCTTTGCTTTAAGTCTTTCAAGCACAAAATCGGAAAGTTCGTCCTTGCTTGAAAGAACTTCGTCAAGCTTGTATTTGCCGACATAATCTCTTATCGCAAACTGTGCGGCAATATGAATTTGTTCGATATAATTGTCAATCTCGGTGATTACTTTCACATAGTCGGTAATCTTGTATTTGCACACAAAGTTAATACGAAGAGAAACTTTATCCTGCGTCATAATCTCCTGACCCTGAATATTAAGCTGCTTAAGACGTGTATCTACGCAATCTACATTAACATTAATATTATTTTTCCAAAAATAGTATACTCCCGGTTCGAGAAGTCTTTCAAATCTGCGGTCGAAGTAAAGCACGGCTTTCTGATACGGTGCAACTTCAATTCTGTGGAAAACAGTATACATTTGAGTATTGTTCTTGAAAATCTCCTGAGGAATATCGCCCGATATCTCGGGAGAGGATATGTCAACAATTTTAAACTCGTGCTTATCTCCTACGTTCCAATAAGCGTGTGTTCCGTGCTTAAGCACTCCAATAAAATTTCCGTTAATGAAGTGCAGTGCGATTTCCTGTTTTCCCACACCGCCGACCTCAATAACCGAAGCTTCCTTTTTCAAATCCTCCGATTCAAGCAGAGTGTTGAGATTGCAATGCTCGGAATACACAGGCTCGTCAACAGAAACAACCTCTATAAAACGGCTGCCGTATGTATAATATTTTCCTGCTTTCAGAACCTTGACGAACTTGCCGTCCTTGAAAAGAAAACCACGTTCATTTTCGTTTACGATAACTTTTTTCATATATATGTAACCTCCTCGGGAATAGAAATCGACAACCGTAATTATCTATGAAAAATCTGCGGCTGCCGAATTGAGTGAAAGGATTCATAAGCGGAAAGCGGACTTTTGGCTTATGTACCCGAAACACGGTATCCTTAGGCAGACAAGGCAAATTCTCCATTGCATTCAAAATCACGCATTGCTGCGAAGATATTGTCCGCACGATAATTACAGTTCTTACAAAGAAAAAAATTTTTTTGACGCTGCAAAAATGCTATACGCCGTAAAATAAAATGAATATAAACCAATGGTGCATTAAAAACGCACAGCAGGACTCGAACCTGCAATAATCATTTATCGATTCACAATGTAACCGACAGCAAAGCAATCAGGCGGCATACACTTCGGAATATCCCCGTGTACCGTTATGCCTTTGTCAAGCACTCCGTGATTAACCTTACATATATATAATACAGGAAAATTCTTCAATTATCACGGAAAAAAAGCTGCGAACTCGAAAAATCAAAGTTCACAGCTTTTCTGATTATACAATCTGTCTTTAATTAAATTCACAAAACTTTCGGGTTCAATAACCTTAACGGTGGGTCCGAATGAAAGTATTCTTATGAGAAGTTCCGTTTCATCAGCTTTTGAATAATTTATTTTAAGCTTATAATTACACTCGTCAAGACGTACAGCCTCTTTTTTGAAATGCGAAAAATGAAGCATTACCCTTTCCAGCGTGTTCCGCTTGTCGGAAAGCAGCAGCGTTACGGAGCATTCTTCGGAAAGTCGTGAAAACGGTGTGCGTGATATGTTCATATCGCAATGTTCGCAGCGGATAATTCGGGCAAGGTTGATTGTTTTTCCGAAACGGTTGCCGCTTGAGATAAGTCTGAATTTATCGTCCTTTTCGGAGTACTCGAGATACTCGGGAACAACACGTATTTTTGAAACATTTCCCTTTCGGTTATTCATAACTATTTCAAGCGGCTGATGTGTTTTTACGGCATTTAAAATTATGCGGAAATTTTTTATATATTCGTCGTCCTCGTAATTATCGCCGTCCGAATACTTATCGAATATGTAATAATCATCGTGAGTAAAAAGCGGCTCGGTATTTTCGAGAAAGGAGAAGTCGCAATCAAAAAGTTTTATTCTTGAGTCAAGCGAAACAGCCTTTAACCACATTTTTTGTAATTCGGTAAGCGGCATTGTCGGGATATGCTTAATCGGTGTTGTGCCGTCGGATTTCAGCAGCTGCCATTTTTGCTCCCATAAAGCAGGCTCGATTGTAAGCATACTTTCTGAGTAAGCGTATTTTATAATGATACTTCGCATTTCCTCGGAGGTGATTTTATCCTCGACGGCTTTTTTTATTATCTTTGAAACGGTATTGTAGTAAGCTCCGTATATTTCGTTAAATATCATTCGGTGACATCTCTTTCGTCTAAAATCAAATATAGGTCGGGTACGTGAAGTTATTGCTAAAAAAAACTATCTTCACGTGTTAAAAAAATCCTCATCATTTATGCTATATAAGTTATACAGCTCCGTAATATCGTTTTTAAATCTTTCTTCAAGCTGCTTGTTTGAAAAGTTCACGGACGTTATTCGTCCGATAAACGTTCTTATCCACGGCAGCATTTCGTTTGAATCATACACATCTGCCGTAAATTTACACAGGTTGTTATCAAGCCTTTCAACAGTTCCGCAGCGTTTTTCACGGACAAGCCTGTTATAAATATACTCCTCGCCCTTATTGCAGTGAACTGTAAATTCAACATGTTCAATCCGTCCACCGCTGCCCTGATTGCTCACACCCCACATATGCTCACGCATTTTGAAAAGCTTTTTTCGCAGAATTTCAAAATCATATGCTGTGTTTAATGTTTTAACGCTGATAATATAGTCAAGTCTTGATGACATAATTCTTTTGTTACGGTGACTGTATGCAATAAGGTACTGCCGTCCGTTCTGCACGCTGATAAAAATATTCAGCGGTACAAGAGAAAGAATTATTTCGGATTTTGATTTTCTGTTCAGCTTTGTGATTTCGACCTCGCATTTATTTCTCATAGCAGAAAACAGCGACAATAAAATTTCGCTGTCGAGAGCCTGAGTTATGTAATGATGCTTAAAAGCAAACGGCAAGCTTTGTGTATCGGTTTTATCCAGCAAAAACGCTCCGACAACTCCACAGGGGGCAATCTCCGAATAAAAATCAAGTATATCCGTACAGTTAAGCTCGGTGTCCTCGGTTCGTCTGTAGAGGACGGTTTTACCCTTTTTCTCGGTTGTGATAAGTCCCTCTTTGACGTACTCCTTAAGCTTTTTACGGATAGTCGATTCGTCGAAGGTTCTCGGCATCATGAAACCCGAAAGATATTCGTTGTCTGTTTCTTTTGTGATTTCGTGAATTGATTTGGCGATATCGGGATTATTAAGGATATCAAACAATATAAAATGAAGAGTAATATCTCCGTTCGTAAAGCTTTTTGCTTTCAAAGCATTATAAAGCGGATTATGACTTGACATTCGGCTGTCTATGGATATGAACATATTTTTTCCATCGGGTGTACGATGAAATAACATATAATCCCCCAACCAGCTTTCCACACGGCGGCGTTCATCATCATAGGAACGTGAGCTTTTATTTGTATACTCTTCCCTGCTTTTAAAGCCGTACACATAGAACTCTCTCATATAGCTGCGAATGTGTTCAAAATTTTTTATAAGCTCGTTATATGCCAATTTATTATCACTCCGTTTCGGATTATTTTATATACTTGCCGCTGTTTCAAAGCTAACAAATGACAAGGAAGACATCCGCAGGCTTGCTGACGCAAGTCAAGGGTGACTGACGCAGTATGCCGGAATTTTGTCTAATTTGCCCTGTGTGTTGTGCCTAACGCAGAACAAATTATCCTGCGTCTAAATTGTTCAATTTATTTCCCAACAGTTCCTAACGGTCAAAAAGATTTACCATTTTAAACAGGCTCTTAATGCTTGCGAGTATAATTTATTTACCGGACTCATATTTACCTCTCCAAATCGATGTTATGTAAAATAATTATATCAATTCTTGCTATATGTGTCAAGTTTATAATATGATAATCCGCCCCCAACAAGCCAAGCCTATCGGGGACGGATAATTATTTTAAAAGGTTAATTATGAAGAATCAATAATAATTTATTATGAATATCAAACACAGCCCTGAGCCTTCATAGCCTCTGCAACCTTAAGGAAACCTGCAATGTTTGCACCTGCCATATAGTTGCCCTCAAGACCGTACTCCTTAGCAGCTTCGTCACAGGACTTGAAGATACTCTTCATGATATCCTTAAGTTTAGCGTCAACCTCTTCAAATGTCCAGCTGAGTCTTGCACTGTTCTGGCTCATCTCAAGACCCGAAGTTGCAACACCGCCTGCGTTAGCAGCCTTTGCAGGACCGTAAAGAAGACCGTTACTGAGGTAAACCTCGATAGCTTCCGGAGTAGAAGGCATATTTGCACCCTCTGCTACAGCGAAGCAGCCGTTCTTAACAAGAAGCTCTGCACTTGCCTTGTCGATTTCGTTCTGAGTAGCACACGGAAGAGCGATGTCGCAGGGAATGCTCCAGATACCGCTGCAGCCCTCTGTATATGTTGCATTCGGATGAGTTGTAACGTACTCCTTAATTCTCTTTCTCTCAACTTCCTTAAGCTGCTTAACAGCTGCAAGGTCAACACCGTTCTCATCGTAGATGTAACCGTTGGAATCGGAAAGAGCAACAACCTTAGCACCAAGCTCTGTAGCCTTCTGTGTAGCGTAAATAGCAACGTTACCCGAACCGGAGATAACTACTGTCTTACCCTCGAAGCTCTTGCCGTTAGCTTTGAGCATCTCGTTTGTGAAGTAGCAAAGACCGAAGCCTGTGGCCTCTGTTCTTGTAAGAGAACCGCCGAATGTAAGCCCCTTACCTGTGAGAACGCCTGTGAACTCATTCTGCAATCTCTTGTACTGACCGAACATATAACCGATTTCTCTTGCACCTGTACCAATATCGCCTGCCGGAACGTCGCAGTCAGGTCCGATGTGTCTGTAAAGCTCTGTCATAAAGCTCTGACAGAAACGCATAACCTCTCCGTCACTCTTGCCTTTGGGGTCGAAGTCGGAACCGCCCTTGCCGCCGCCCATAGGAAGTGTTGTAAGGCTGTTCTTGAAAATCTGCTCGAAGCCGAGGAACTTAATGATACCGATATATACGGACGGGTGAAGTCTTAAACCGCCCTTGTAAGGACCGATAGCGGAGTTGTACTGAACTCTGAAGCCACGGTTTACCTGTGTCTTGCCGTTATCGTCAACCCACGGAACTCTGAAGATAATCTGTCTTTCAGGTTCAACAAGTCTGTCGATTACGCCTGCCTCAACGAGGTCGGGTCTTCTCTCAACAACAGGCTCAAGGCTCTCGAGAACCTCGCTTACAGCCTGAATGAACTCGGGCTCGCCTGCGTTACGCTTTTTAACTGTTTCAAGTACACCAATCAAATAATCATTTTTCAATGCCATTGTTATAATCCTCCGTTTTTCATTTTTGGAACTCTGTTCAATTCAATTAATCTGCAATTTTTCTTTCCCAAAATTCAGAATACTTTTTAAGTATATCACTAATATTGGAAAATTGCAATAGGATATTTCAACTTTTTTTTAAAAAATTGCAAAATATATGTTAAATTCTTCAAAAATGCAAATTGAAATTTATTTTGGTGCAATTTTTGTTTTTAAAATTGCAAATAAAGCGACTGCTATAAACCAACTTTCGACCAAAAATTAATTATATTACAAATAAAAAATCGCTCTCACAAATATCAAATATCTGTGAGAGTTATTTTAAAAATTAATATTCCGAGAAGAAACCAACGGATTTTCTCAATATAATAAGAGCGTCTTCGGAATCGATATTTCCGTCATAATTTACATCGCCGTTTATTAACTGCTCATTGTTAAACGTTTCCAGATTAACCGATTTTCTCAACACCATAAGAGCATCCACAACCGTAGATTCGCCGTCGCCGTCAACATCGCCGATAATATTTGTGGTAGTAATTGCCTTAATAACAAGCGTTCCTCCTATATCATCATTGTTATTTGCGTAAACATCAAGCAAATCATAAGCACTGTCTTTCGCAATAACAAAGCTGTCGCCCCTGTTCGGGTCGGGCTTGAAGATAAATTCGCCGCGGCTGTTTGTCAGCCATTCGTCAACTCCTATTGAAGCATAGTCGTGAATTGCAGAACCGTCAATTTCAATGCCTATAGCACCCGCACCGCTCGGAATTACAGTACCCTTTGTTTCAACCTTGATATAGCCTGCGGAATCGATTCTTCCTCCGCCGAGATAACTCCACTGCGATTTATCCGTAACAGGTGTACCATCTTCAACAGGAATGTAATATGCGGTATAATCGGAATTTGTGTTCAGCGACTGGAATATAACGCTGTCAAGATATTTATGCTCCTCGTCAAAATCAAAAACATTTGCAAACGTAACGCACTCCAAATTCTCTCCGTTATCCTCTGCCATACATGTATAATATGTAGAACCGTAATTTTCATTTTGATATATTTTATCATAAGGATTAGCCGTACGAACAGAAGTAATCGCAAGATTTTCTCCCCAGATGTCCGTATTGAATGCATACAAATCATAGTATGAAATCCAGATGTATCCGTTATCGCCGACATACGACCCCCAGCTGTTTTTCGCAAGCCACGCACCGTCTGCCGGAGGACGTTTACCCTCTTCAAAATGCTCAACTGAATAGTTGTCGTCCCAGCCTATTACGGTAATTGCATGACCCGAAAATTTTGTTACTTCATCACCGGAATAATAACATATTCTGCCGTTGCTGTAGCCTGAGCCGTTGTTGTATGAGGTAGCCACAGCACCGTAATTTTTTATAGCCGTTTTAATTGATGTGATATCATTATTCACATATTGAATTCCCGTTACATTAAAAACGTTGTCATAGTCTTTCATACCCTCCGGATAAGTCGAACCCTGATACGGCAAATCGCTTTCAAGCTTTGGACCCTGCCACGATGCAAAGTAGCCTGCACTCATCATACTGTAGCCGCCCGGAGTAAGGCTTCTGTTAAGCCAGCCCGTGCCGTTATCATCATTATAAAATGCCGTTGCCCACCATACAAGGTGCTGTTCCGAAAGATCCTGAAAGCCTTTTCCGTCGTTTGCAAGGAACGCTTCCAATGTTCCGATACCGGAGAAAGCCCAGCAGCTGTTATTGCTGCCTTGGTTGCGGATATCAGTAGCGGTTGATATGTAACTGTCGGGTAAAGCTCCCGACGGCTGAAGAATTTTACCCGGAACTGAGAACGGGGCAATTCCGACACCCGAATCTTCTGTTACCTCGATTTCGCCGTCTAAGTATGCTTTATAAACTTCGCTGTATTCTGTTGCAGGAACAGCCTGCACGGGAACTTTCTCCTCAACCTGAGCATTTGCTTCGGACGCAGCAAATATTACAAGTCCTGCAATAATTACAGATGTTAAAGTTGTTTTCAGAAATGATTTTTTCTTCACTTCATCAACCTCCCAATATCTAAAATAGTCGGCAATGCCGACAGAAAACACGTGAAGACAGTCATTTTTAGACTTACTTCACGCACCCGACCAAAAATTAATTTTTACAATAAATTATCGTTCGGGTACACAAAGAAAAAAATTAAAAAAAGCCGATTCACGTTTTTCTTGCGGACGTTGTCCGCACCAAAAATTAATTTTTACAATTATCAATCTAATTATAACAGATTCGGAAGGTTATGTAAACACTTTCTTTGTAAAATTTCAGTAAGTATTCACGCAATGATATAAAAAAGCTCTTAATAATCAAAATTGGTATTCCTCTTATTAACGGTTTTACAAAGCTGAGTTACCTCACGCTCGTAAATCTCGTTAAGAGTAACTGCACAAAGCTGGTAATTTTGGTCGTTGCAGACTACATAAATTGAGCTGGACTCTCCCTCTTTAGCTTTCTTGTAGTTGCTTGAATCTTTTGCTTCCTGATAAATTCTCTGAATTTCATCATACAAAGCAATCATACCGGTATTGCTGCCGATAAGGCAATCCTGACCTACAATAATACTTCCGCCGAGCTGTTTTTCTCCTGTATTGAAATCCTTCAAAACAAAATCCATAACCTCATGGTGCTTAAAATACTGCACACGGCTTTCAAAGAGTTTAAGTTTTTTATCGAAAATCTTCCTTTTAATCAAAAAGTACAGAACACAGCCAAACACAAAAGCAACAAACACAGAAACAATGTTAAATATTATCTCACCGAAAGGCAAATAAACATTTTTTATGGTTATGGTTTTATATGCAACAAACACAATGACAGCCATAAGAATTATAATATACATACGAAGTTTCTTAAGACTGCTGTAAGGAACACAGTACTTTCTTAATTCATCCATTAATAAACACTCCCCCGGATTATTCAATATTTTTAAATTCGCTCCCTGAATAATCCTAAAAAATTCTTACGATACTATTATACATCACTTCTAAAAATAAATCAACACCTATGTTAGAATTTATATACAAATTCTATTTTATAATTGCAGGCACATTTCCTACAAGCACCGTTTCCCCAACCAAAACCGATGTTGTCAATTCAATCGGTTCTTGCTCACCTCCTCCTATAATCAGCAAATCGCCGGTAATATCGATATAAAGCCTGTGGATAGTCTGATTCACACCGCCTGTTTCAAACTCACTTCTGAACTCGGAGCTAACGTCACCCGTCACGATATTGTTGAATTCAATCGCTTTACCTGAACCGCTCAAAAACTCCGTATTGATAATACTTCCGATTGGCAGCTCCACAACATATTCAAACTCGCCCGAAAGCTTTTCGGATAAATCTTCTGTGACCTCGTTTTTAAGCTTATTAATTGTGACAACATCGGTATTAAGTGACTGCACTTCACCGTTCTGAGAATATGTAATATTCATAAGCTTATCATATGAAAGATTCATCTCGGTCATTTTTTCATTGACGGTTTCGCTGAAAAGCTCCGTCATAGTCTGCCGACCTTTCATAATTGTAAAATCGCTCATAAACGGTGATACTTTCATCTCAAAATATACAAACACCGCCATAAAGAACACTACAATCATAAACAAACCTATCTTTCTGATTATCACCCATTTGCGGTAACGGCTTCTTCCAAAGCATCTTCTCATAAAAAACACCCCTTGAGTATAATACTCAAAGGGTGGAAAAATTGTTAATTCGTGGATAAAATCCGCAGAAAACACGTGAAGACAATCATTCATAGCTTTACTTCACATACAAAACCGAAAATTAACCTTAGGAACTGTCAGAAAATAACTTGAACATTTATACTTGTCTAATTTGTTCAACTTATTTCCCAACAGTTCCTTAACAATAAATTATTCTTCCGGCTCTTCTCCGTTGATATCGTCGGCTGAGAGCGTTGAAAAATCAAACTCCAATCTCTTACCGCACTGCGGACAATCGATTGTACCCTCAATAAGAATATCTTCGGAAACGCAAATCTCATCGCCGCAGCTAGGGCATACTACCTCATAGTATTCGCCGTCTTCATCGAAATCGTCAAAATCCTCTTTGCCTTCCTCGTCATCATAGAGATCGTCCTCAACGATAGAAAGATCCTGATCAATCTCTTCAACCTGCTCGCTCAACTCATCGTAAAGCTCACCAAGCTCCGTAACCTCATCGGAGATATCCTCCAGCAAATCGATTACAACCTTGATAACTTTTACCATATCGTCATTTTCATTAAGCTTCAAGCCGTCCGTAAGACCACGGATATAAGCTACTTTTTCGTTAATATCCATCTGTTTAACCCCTATCAAGCACGTCCGAGGTACTCACCTGTGCGTGTATCAATCTGAATAACTTCGCCCTCGTCGATAAAGAGAGGAACTCTTACCTCCGCACCTGTTTCAACAGTTGCAGGCTTGGTAGCGTTGGTGGCTGTGTCGCCCTTGAAGCCCGGCTCTGTTGCTGTAACTTGAAGCTCTACAAAGTTCGGCGGCTCAACACCGAAAACGCTGCCCTTGTAAGAAAGAACCTTACAAACCATATTTTCCTTAACGAACTTAAAGTTGTCACCGAGAACCGACTTACCAATCGGAATCTGCTCCCAAGTTTCGGTATCCATAAAGTAATAGAGATCTCCGTCGGAATAGCTGTACTCCATTTCCTTTCTCTCGATGTACGCTGTCGGATACTTGTCATTGGGGTTGAAAGTTTTCTCAACAACCGCACCTGTAATTACGTTTCTGATCTTTGTACGAACGAACGCAGCACCCTTACCCGGCTTTACATGCTGAAACTCGATAATAGAAACTACCTGACCGTCCATTTCAAATGTAACGCCGTTTCTGAAATCTCCTGCTGATATCATTTTAAACTCCTCCATTTACTGAAAATATAAAATTCATCTCGAATAATTGTAAGCTTCAAGAAAAATGTACCATATACTCTTTAATTATACTATAGTACAGCTAAAATTGCAAGTTTTTTTAAATAAAATTCATATCTTACGAAAAAATTTTATACGGTTAATATTCTTCACGAAAGTTTGATATAATATACATTGTACAATATCATTAAATGTTAAATCACAATCAACTCTTTAGGCAGATTTGCCAAATTTCTACAGCCGTCTTTAGTGACAACAACCATATCCTCAATTCTCACACCGAACTTATCGGGCAAGTAAATTCCCGGTTCAACTGTGATAATCATACCGTCGCTCAAAATTTTATCGCCTTTCGATGCCACAAACGGCTGTTCGTGTATATCAAGTCCCACTCCGTGACCCGTGGAGTGTTTAAAATACTCACCGTAACCCTCACGCTCGATAACCTCTCTCGCAGCCTTGTCAACGTCGCAGGCATTAATGCCTGACTTAACCTTTGCAAGTCCGCTTAACTGAGCTTCAAGAACTATATTGTAAATTTCACGCTGATAATCGCTTACCTCTCCTACAGCAATTGTTCTTGTCATATCGCTGTGATAACCCTCATAAATTGCACCTATATCAAATGTAACAAAATCGCCTGTCTTGACAATTTCGTCACCCGGTACACCGTGCGGCATTGAGGTTTTCTTGCCTGTGATAGTGATTAAATCAAACGACACACCCGATGCACCTTTTTTTCTCATAAGGAATTCAAGCTCCAAAGCAAGGTCGGCTTCACGAACTCCGGGTTTTACCATATTCAGAAGTTCAAGATATGATTCCTCGGTGATACGCTGTGCCTTTTCGATTTTTGCGATTTCGTCTTTAGACTTGACTATTCTCTGATTTGAAATCAGCTTATCAAGCATATCATTTGATACTACTTTACATTCAATTTCGGAGAATATCTTTTTAAACGTACTCTCACGGCTAACAGTAACTTTTGACGCTTCAATAAGAACTTCCTTAATGCCGTGCTTCTTTGCAATTTCTTTTAAGCTGTCGGGATATTTGCTATACACAATAACCTCACAGTTGGTCACTGCTTTGTCTGCGGCTTCACCGTAACGGAAATCAACCAAAAGATATGACTTTTCACGTGTCACGAAAAGTGTCCCCTCGCTGTTTGCAAAGCCTGTGTAATAATAAATATTTGCTTCACATGTTATAAGTGCGGCGGTTTTGTTGTCGGGAAGTTTTGTGGAAAGCTTTTTCAGCATCATATATTTTCTGAGCTTGTCAAGCTCCGTATTATCTGCCATTGCTTATACCTCACATTACAAAATATCATTCAACGCATACAATGCAAGGCGGTAACTGAACTTTCCGAAGCCGCTGATTTGACCCTTGCATACCGCACCGATAACGGTTTTGTGACGAAACTCGTCACGTTGGTGAACATTCGACATATGCACCTCGATAGTCGGCACACTCGGCACACAAGCGATAGCGTCACGAATGGCGTAGCTGTAATGTGTATATGCACCTGCGTTAATTATTATACCATCCTTAGTACCTAAAGCGGAGTGAATTTTTGAAATGATTTCACCCTCACAATTTGACTGGTAAATCTCAATTTCCATTCCGAGTTCGTCCGCCCATTTGCGGATATCCTCGTTAATGGTTTCGGCGGTTTCCTCACCGTAGATGTTTTTTTCACGAAGTCCGACCATATTGAGGTTGGGACCCAGAATTAACAGAATTTTTTTACTCATTTTTTATCACCTGTTATAATATATAATTTTACATCATATTTTCAAAAGACAATTGCTCATACCGTTCGGGCAGTTCGTTCAGATATTGAAAAATTTTATCTCTGTCGGTAACAATTCCGTTTTCCGCACAGCGTTTTTGAAGTATCTCGTTAAGTCGTTGGGCATTGGGACTTGATATTTCGTAAGCATTGCCGTAGGTACGAATATATTTTTCTTTAAGTTTTGGAAAGTATCTGTCAAGTGCGGCATAGTAATATTCTCTGTCACCGTCACGCAATGTCATACCCATACCGAAATTTATAATTCCGTACACACCCGACTCAATGCAGTAATCTAGAATACCGTTTAGGTTCTCCTCGGTATCGTTTATAAAAGGAAGTATCGGACACAGCCACACCACGGTAGGGATATTGTTTTCACGAAAGATTTTCAGCACTTCAAAACGGCGGCGTGTTGTGCAGACATTAGGCTCAACGATTTTACACAGTGTTTCGTCATAGGTTGTTAACGTCATTTGAACAACGGTTTTTGCCTTTTGGTTTATGCTTTTCAGAAGCTCCAAATCCCTCAAAATGCGGTCTGATTTTGTAAGAACGGTTACACCAAATTCGTGGCGCTCTATAATTTCCAGACATCTTCGGGTAATTTTTAGCTTATTTTCACAGTGCATATATGGGTCGCACATTGCACCCGTACCAATCATACAGCGTTTACGTTTTGACCTCAAAGATTTTTCGAGAAGTTCGGGGGCATTTTGTTTGACCTCGATATCTTCAAAACGGTGGGTAAATCCGTAACAAGTACTTCTTGAATCACAGTAAATACAGCCGTGAGAACAGCCACGGTAAACATTCATACCGTTTCGGGCGGACAATATTCCTTTGACATTCACAAAGTGCATAAATTCACCTCTGATAATATTAATACTCCACGCAACATATAAAGCATATCATAATTTTCCGAAATTTACAAGATTTTCGGGCATAATTTTATTATTTGTTTACATCTATGCTGTCATAATCGTTTTCATCATCAATAACCCACGGAAGATAAGCGTCAGTTTCAATCAAAAGAACAGGCTGGGGAAAGTTTTCGGGGGGGCAACGCATTGCCCGTACCAGAGAATATTTTAAAATTATTATCTATAAAAATACCCTCTTCGCCTTTGGGAACATTTTTATCCTCTTTGACAACCTTGCCTTTAACGTGGAAAAATCCCTGATACCAAAACAAACCGTTTCTGCTGTCGTGTGAATTGACATTAACCCACGGTATTATTTCGGTAATATATCTCATATCATCAATACCGAAACTTTTAAAAGTTTCTTTGACTTTATCGCCGACATTAAGAATTGCCCGACGGAAATTTTTACAACCCGTACAGTCGCAGTCGTTAATCGGTTTATGCTGTGAGTAATATTCTCTTGTGGCATTAACGTCAATATCAACAGTTGTATCTCCAAAATCAAAAATCATTTAACCACCCCATTGATTTAATTTGTAATTATTGCAGACGAAAATTCACTGAATGTCATACGGGATTTATATATTTCAATTTATCCAGCATTTTACGGAAATTACCAACCTGCTCATTCATATCAAACGTACTTGCAATTCTCATAGACTTTCTGCAAGCCTTAGTGAGTTGCTTTTCAAAGTCGGCTTTGGAAACGATTTCCGTAAAAATTACGTCTTTGCTGTCGATATATAGGCGAACATATTCAAGACAATAATTTCCGCTGTCCTTAAGAGTGCCGACAACCTCGGAAGCACCGTCCATAAAGCACAATGTAAACGTTCGGCTGCCGCTGCTGTTAAGAAAACTCAGATATTCGTTAATCCAATTTGCGGCTATTATCAGAACAAAGTCATTCCAATTTTCCTCGGGGAAAAAGCCGCTATCCGTTTTGAAAAATATATCCCCCGTAACATTTGTTTTTCCTTGTGATATTCTGTTATCAGTAATAATAATTTCCATACATATACCTCATTAATCAAACCACACTTGCCATTACATACCGACTTCCACACATCAAAAAACAAATCTCTTCTGTGGGCATTGTCTACCAAATTAAAAAAGGTGAGCAGTCCGGTAAAAGACCACTCACCCATTTTGCAGCTATTCTGTATAAGCCAAATAAATTACTTGTACTTACGTTTACGAGCAGCCTCGGACTTCTTCTTACGCTTAACAGACGGCTTCTCGTAAGCTTCTCTCTTACGAACCTCAGCGATAACGCCGGCTCTTGCACACTGCTTCTTAAATCTTCTCAATGCACTCTCAAGAGATTCATTTTCCTTGATTCTGATTTCTGCCATATATTTTCCCTCCCATCCGCCAAAAGGCAGGAGTAAATCGCATAATTTGCAAGTTTAATTATACAATATCCGATACAATCTTGTCAAGTGTTTTTTGAAAAATTTACTTAAAATTGTAAAAATAACAGTTTGACATATGAAAATTTATGGCTTTACAACAATATTGACAAGTTTACCCTTAACGTAAATCTCTTTTACAATATTCATATTGCCTATAGCCTGTGAAACTTTTTCATCAGCCTTTGCAGTTTCAAGAACCTCCGATTGTTCCGCATCAACCGCAATAACAAGCTTTGACTTAATCTTGCCGTTTACCTGAACAACAATTTCAACTGTTTCGTCCTTGCACTTTGCCTCATCGTACTTAGGCCACTCAGCCTGTGCAACAAGACCGTCCGACAGCTTCTGCTGCTCCCATACCTCCTCTGTAACGTGGGGTGCGAACGGATTGAGGAGAATCGAGAAAATTCTAAGCTCTTCACGTGTAACGCCCTTGTTTGCAAGGTCGTTAATCAATGTCATAAGTGCTGCAATAGCCGTGTTGAACTTGATACTCTCGATATCATCGCCGACTTTCTTAATTGTCTTGTGGAACTTGCTCTCAAGCTCGGGACGGATTTCATCACTGTCGATAACGTTATTCTGGAGATTGTAATATCTCTCAATGAAACGGCGACAGCCCTTAATGCCTTTCGGGTCCCACGGAGCGGACTTCTCAAAGTCACCGATAAACATTTCATAAAGACGGAGAGTATCTGCACCGTACTCCGCAACAACCTCGTCGGGGTTTACAACGTTGCCTCTCGACTTACTCATCTTCTCGCCGTTCTCACCGAGAATCATACCGTGGCTTGTACGCTTTGCATACGGCTCGGCTGTCGGAACTACGCCGATATCATAAAGGAACTTGTGCCAGAAACGGCTGTATAGCAAGTGGAGTGTAGTATGCTCCATACCGCCGTTGTACCAGTCAACGGGCGACCAGTAGTTAAGAGCCTTTTCGCTTGCAAATTCCTTGTCGTTGTGAGGATCCATATAGCGGAGGAAGTACCATGAAGAACCTGCCCACTGCGGCATTGTGTCTGTTTCTCTCTGAGCATCGCCGCCGCATTTAGGACACTTCACGTTCACCCACTCCGTAATATTTGCAAGCGGAGATTCTCCTGTATCAGTAGGCTCGTAGGAATCAACCATAGGCAGTTCAAGCGGAAGCTCGCTTTCGTCAAGCGGCACATATCCGCAGCACGGACAATTGATAATCGGGATAGGCTCTCCCCAGTATCTTTGACGTGAGAAAACCCAGTCACGGAGCTTGAAGTTTACTTTCTCGTGACCCTTGCCGTTTTCGGTGAGCCACTCTTTAATTTTAATCTTAGCTTCTTCAACGGTCAATCCGTCAAGAATGCCGCTGTTCACCATAACACCTGTTGCACAGTCGGTGAAAGCCTCCTCCTGAACGTTTCCGCCCTTTACAACCTCGATAATCGGAAGATTGAACTTTTTCGCAAATTCCCAGTCACGTGTATCGTGAGCAGGAACAGCCATAATAGCACCTGTACCGTATGAAACAAGAACATAGTCGGAAATGAAAATCGGAATCTCCGTATTGTTGACAGGGTTCACAGCACGAACGCCCTTAATGAGTACACCTGTTTTCTCCTTTGCCATTTCGGTACGCTCGAAATCGGACTTCTTAGCCGCTGCCTCCTGATAAGCACGAACCTCGTCAATGTTCTCGATTTTATCAGCCCACTTGTCAATGTAGGGGTGTTCGGGGGAAACTACCATATATGTAGCACCAAAGAGCGTATCGGGACGTGTTGTGTAGATAGTGAGGATATCGCCTGTTGTTGCGGTGAAGTCAACCTCTGCACCTGTGCTTCTGCCAATCCAGTTCTTCTGCTGTGTCTTAACTCTTTCGGGATAATCCACGAGGTCGAGGTCATCGACAAGTCTTTGAGCGTACTCTGTGATTTTGAGCATCCACTGTGACTTTACCTTGTGAATAACCTCACTGCCACAGCGTTCGCAGACACCGTTCACAACTTCTTCATTAGCGAGAACGCATTTACAGGAAGTACACCAGTTTACCGACATCTCCTTTTTATATGCGAGATTGTGCTTGAAAAGTTGGAGGAAAATCCACTGCGTCCACTTAAAATAGGAAGGATCGGTGGTGTTGATTTCCCTGCTCCAGTCAAAGGAAATACCGAGTGACTGAATCTGCTGTTTAAATCTTGCGATATTGTTTTTAGTCACCTCAGCCGGGTGAATATGGTTCTTTATAGCGTAGTTCTCTGTTGGCAATCCGAAAGCGTCCCAGCCGATAGGATAGAGAACGTTATAGCCCTGCAAACGTCTTTTTCTTGCAACCGTATCAAGTGCGGTGTACGGACGTGGGTGACCTACATGAAGACCCTGACCCGATGGATAAGGGAACTCGATGAGTGCAAAGAATTTTTCTTTAACGGAATTTTCGTCCTCTGCATGGAAAACTCCTTTTTCTTCCCATATATCCTGCCATTTTTTTTCGACTTTACTGTGTTCGTATTTCACTTTTTATCAATCCTTTTTTATTTGTATATCGAGAGTGAGAGTAAATGATATTATTCAAGGCTCTCACTCTCAGCGTAAAAACAATCAAACTTTTTCGGCTACAAGCACATCGGAAATATCAATCTCTTCGCCGTCTGCCCACATTCTGTCAAGGTCGTAATATTCTCTTGCTTCCTCCGAGAACACGTGAACAATAACATCAATATAGTCAAGCAAAATCCAAGAATCGTTTCTGTGACCCTCAATATGGCTGACATTCTCCCCTGCTTCCTTAAGCGTATATTCAACCGAATCTGCCATAGCTTTAACCTGAGTTGAGCTATGACCCGTTGCAATTACAAAATAATCCGCAATAACGGATACTTCCTCAACCTTGATAACCTTAATGTCTGAACCTCTTTTGCTGTCAAGCGTTTTTGCAGCTTCCTTTGCAAGCTCTAAACTTGTCATATATTTTACACCTCTTTTTTACTTATAATTATTATCTCATTATTTCGACTTATTATAACTCTTACTTGTTTTCAGCACTACTTCATTATAACACGCAAGTGAGTTCGGGTCAATGGCAAGCCGTCTTTTTGCCAAATCCGCAACACTGAAAGACAATCCGAATGCCATAGCCTCTTCAAGACTTTTCTCCGATAATGCCCTCATTTCCTCTACGCCGTCGTAATCACGCTCCGCACCTGTAAAGTCGGCGATAAACACGCACTTTTCAAGCAGGCTCATATTTGCCCTGCCCGAGGTATGATAGCGGATTGCATTGAAAACTTCCTCATCGTCAATGCCCATAACGTCACGGACAAAAGCCGCACCGGCTATAGCGTGCCACAGTTTCGGAGAGGGACGCTCTATTTCATTCAAAACGATACCCGAATTTTCAATTATTTGCAGCTGTTCATCTCCGGGAGTTTCCTTAGTAATGTCGTGCAGCATTCCGGCAAGCCTTGCTTTCTTTACATCCGCACCGTATTTCTTTGCAAGTTTCTGAGCCTCAACCGAAACATTAAAAGAATGCACATAACGTTTTTCACTCATTCGGGCTTTCAGAACCTTATCGAATCTGTCGTAATTAATTATCGATTTATCCATAAAAAGATAATTTGCATAAATATACTTTTCGACTTTCTCATCAACAAATTTTGAAAAGCTTTCATCATTGAAAATATGTTTACGGATTTTGCTTGAAGATATATTACTCTTTTTCAAATCGAGAATAACCGTCTTTGCACCCAAATCGTTGTACTGTTTTTCTTTCTCTTTGAGAACATCGATATCATCATCGTTTCTCGGAACTGTACATATAGTAGCAAGAGAGAAAATCTCCTCGGGTTCTTTCCATTCAAGCAATGTCACAAACATATCCGCACCCGTGATAAGATACAATTCACTTTCGGGGTACATATCTTTAAGCTGTCTTAAGGTATCGACTGTATAGCTTTTGCCCTCACGCTTAATCTCGATATCGCAAACATCGATTTTCTTAATATCCTCTGTAGCAAGTCTGCACATATTGAGCCTGTGTTCCGCAGACACCATTTCGCTGTCGCTTTTATGCGGCGGTGTGGCAGTGGGGATAAGCAGGAGCTTATCGAGTTTTAGCTTCTTAACAAACGCAGTTGCGAGGTTGATATGTGCATTATGTATCGGATTAAAGCTTCCGCCGAACATTGCTATTTTCTTTGGCTGTTTCATAGTTTCACCAACCTTACATTAAATATTGTGTAAACAAACATATCTGTAACAGACTGTATTTCACACAATGATTTACTTCTTTTTGCTCTTCGGAAGAACAATTTGGGGGTCTTTATCGTTTCTCTTGTAAAGAACAAATTTCGTGCCAATAACCTGAACGACATCTGATTTTGTACTCTCTGCGATACTGTCGGCAACCTCTCTTACCGACAAATCACAGCTTTCAAGAACTTTACCCTTGATAAGCTCTCTTGCCTTAAGAGCATCGGCGGCTTGCTTAGTAATTTGCTCATTAAGACCGCCCTTGCCAACCATTAATATTGTATCCGCACTATTTGCGAGCGAACGCAAATATGCTCTCTGTTTACTCGTAATCATTCTTCTCCTCCTTTTTTTCGCACGTGAAGATAGTTATCTTTTGACGTAACTTTCTCTACCCGACCGCAATTTATTCTGATGTGGTAGTTTTTGATCAACTTTATTTTGTACAATAATAATCATATCAAATGCTTTTTATTTATATATAATTTTTTTAAAGAATATCAAACAAAAAACAATTGTTACTTCCTAACTAATAACTCCAAAAAATACTTTCGGTCGGGTAGTTGAAGTTATTACTTAAAAAGACTATCTTCACGTATCTCCAGCGGGCGTTGCCCGATAGAAAAACAAATTTTCACCTATCACAATTACGCATCACGAATTATTTTAACTTTTTCATAAAGCAAACGAAGTGCCTTTCCCCTGTGGCTTAGTTTATCCTTTTCTTCGGCTGTCAATTCAGCAAAAGATTTTCCGTTGTCTGTCAAAAATACGGGGTCATATCCGAAACCTCCGTCGCCTTTCGGCTCTTCCGCAATTATACCGTTGCAAGTTCCCTCTGCCGTAATTATCGTGTTTTCATCTATAATACAGCAGATAGAACTTACAAAATGTGCCGTCCTCTTTTCCGTGGGTACACCCTCTAGATTTCTCAGAAGCTTTTCTATTCTCATTTCGTCTGTTGCGTTCTCGCCTGCATACCTTGCGGAATACACTCCCGGCTCACCATTCAAAGCATCTACAACAAGACCCGAATCGTCCGCAACTGACGGCATACCTGTCTTTTTAAAAGCGGCTGCCGCCTTGATAAAAGCATTCTCCGCAAAAGTTGTGCCTGTTTCATCAACATCGTCAAGGGATATTCCCTCACTTTTAGCTGTCACCGCCGTAATGCCGAGCGGATTTAAAATCCTGTCAAGCTCCGCAGCCTTACCTTTATTATTTGAAGCAATTATAAATTTAGTCATCTTTTTCAACCTCAAACAAAGCCTTTGCGAACTCCTGCGGATTAAACGGCTGCAAGTCGTCAATCTGCTCACCGACACCAATATACTTAACGGGAACGTCAAGCTCCTCTTTAATTGAGAGAACAACACCGCCCTTAGCCGTACCGTCAAGCTTTGTAAGTACAATACCCGTGATACCTGCGGCATTCTTGAACTCTCTTGCCTGATTTACAGCGTTCTGACCTGTGGTTGCATCAAGAACAAGGAGAACCTCTTTATCTGCATCGGGGAGTTCCCTGTCAATTATTCTGCTGATTTTGGAAAGCTCGTCCATAAGGTGCTTTTTGTTGTGAAGTCTTCCTGCTGTATCGGCAATGATAACATCTGCTTTCCTCTTTTGGGCAGCGTGGATAGAATCAAACACAACCGCTGCCGGGTCTGAGCCTTCGTTCTGCTTTATGATGTCGCAGCCGCTTCTGTCCGCCCAAACTTCAAGCTGTTCGATAGCCGCCGCACGGAATGTATCCGCTGCCGAGAGAAGAACCTTTTTACCGTCTTCACGTAGGTTATTCGCAAGCTTGCCGATAGTGGTAGTCTTGCCGACACCATTCACACCTATAACAAGGATAACCGAAGGCTTAGTATTGATATTAAGCTCCTGACCGCCCTCGAGCATTTCGGCAATAATTTCCTCCAAAAGACGGTGAACCTCTTTCGGGTTTGTAACACCCTCTTTTTTAACTTTCTTTCTAAGTTCTTCACAGATTTTCTGTGATGTTGTAATACCGACATCGCCCATTACAAGAAGTTCTTCGAGTTCCTCGAAAAGCTCCTCGTCTATTTTCGTAAAGGATTTGAGCATTGAGTCAATCTGACCCACAACGCTGTCCCTTGTCTTTTTCAGACCCTCTTTGATTTTAGCAAATAATCCCATAAAATCACCCCTGGCTGTAATTTTTAATTTGCTGTAAAATTTTTGTATGTGTTTTTTATTTATAAATTATACTAATATTTTTTAACGTGAGAGTTTTTTACACAAAATTCTCTGCGTGTGCTTTCTTTATTATTTATCTCAGGTTCGTGAATCCCGCTGCAACTTCGCTTGAATGAAGTTCGAGAAGCTTTGAAATTCCCTCGTCCTGCATTGTGACACCGTACAAAACATCGGCTTCTTCCATTGTACCTCTTCTGTGGGTAATCAAGATAAACTGCGTGTTGTCGTTCATCTTTCTGAGATACTGAGCAAATCTGTCAACGTTTACCTCGTCAAGTGCCGCTTCTATCTCGTCCATTACACAGAACGGTGCAGGACTTACTTTCATAATCGCAAAGTAAAGTGCAATCGCAACCAATGCTCTCTCGCCGCCCGACAGAAGCTCCAGATGTGAAACAAGCTTGCCCGGAGGGTGACACTTGATGTCAATTCCACTGTTGAGAATATCTTCCTCGTTCGTAAGCGACAATGAAGCATTTCCGCCGCCGAAAAGTTCCTTGAACGTTTCACCGAAATTCTTGTTAATCATTGCAAAACGTTCTATGAAAATTTCTTTCATCTGCTTAGTCAAGTCACCGATAAGAGTTGTAATTTCTCTCTTTGATTTCTCAACATCTCCGACCTGAGTTTTCATAAACTCGTATCTTTCGGAAACCTCTTTGTACTCTTCAATCGCCGCAACGTTTACGCTGCCAAGACCCTTGATTTTTGATTTCAGTTCGTTCAGACGTTTCTGTGCAGCCGTGATATTTTCAATCGTGATTGCCGTTTCCTGTGCCTGACGTGGAGTCAGCTCGTACTCCTCCCAAAGCTTTCTTGTGATATCTTCATACTGCTTGTTGAGGTTGTTTTTCCTTTCTTCAAGACGTGCAAGCTCTCTGCCGATTTGCTCTCTTTCAGCAGACTTGTCACGCTCCAGCTGTCGGAGTTCGGCACTGCGTTTTTCAAGCATTGCACGCTTTCCGCTTAAATCGGCAACTCTTTCATTATTGGCGGCAACTGTTCGCCTTAGCTTCATCTCTTCGTCATTATACGTAAAGATTGCAGTTTCAATCTCCTTGTTGAGATTTTTCGCCTTTTGTATTTCCTCGAGAATTTCCGCTCGCTTAATGCTCTGGTCGGAGCTTGTAATCTCCGCCTGTGCTATGTCGGCTTTCAGAACCTCGATATCCTTTTCCAACGCAAGAGTTTCAAGCTTTATATCCTGTAGTTCGCTTGTGAGAGTTTCTCTCTTTTCGCTCATCTCTGCTATCGTGCCCGAAAGATTATCTATATTCTCCTGAACCTTGTCAATCTCACTTTCGATTTTATCAAGCTGCGTTTCGGCTTTTTCAAGAGATTCGCTGAGGAATTCCCTTTTATCTTCAAGCTCCTCTTTTTCAAGTTCCAAATCTTGAATAGTCGTTTGGAGAGATTTAATCTGGTCGTCCGCAGACTTACACTCCGCCTCTACTCTGAACTTATCCTCCTGAACACGTGAAAGACTTGTTCTGCTCTCCACAAGCTTTGCTTCAATACTTCCGCATTCAGCTTGAATCTGAGTGTAAATATTTTTCGACTTTTCGATTTTATCGTTTAACTCCGCAAGCTTTTTCTTGTCTTTCTCAATCTCGCTGACACGGCTTAACAAACCTGTTTTCTTATTAAGCGAACCACCTGTGAGAGAACCGCCTGCATTCACAACCTGACCGTCAAGTGTTACCACTCTGAAACGGTAATTGTAACGTCTTGCAATTTCAACTGCACGGTCGAGATTTTCGGCTATACATATACGTCCGAGAAGTGACCTCAGAATACCGTTATACTGCGGCTCGCACGTACACAGAGTACTAGCCACGCCAACAAAGCCTTTACAGTTTTCAAGTCCCTTTTCCTGAAGTTCATTGCCCTTGATAGTAGACATAGGGAGAAAGGTTGCACGTCCTGCATCTCTCTTTTTGAGGAAAGCAATCGCACGTTTAGCGTCCTCTTCGGTTGCCGTTACTATATTCTGCATAGCCGCACCGAGAGCCGTTTCAATAGCCACAGCATATTCAGTAGGAACTTTGATTACTCTCGACACAGGACCGTGAATACCCTGCAAGTTGCCGTTTCTCGATTCCTTGACAACAACCTTAACACTCTGATTAAAACCTTCGAGATTACGCTCCATATTTTCCAAAAAAGAAATATGTCTTTTAACCTCGTTGATATCAAGATTCAGCTTGTCGTTTTGGGCTTTTATCTCGTCACGCTTTTGCTGTTTCTGAGTAAGCATAAGTTCATAGCCTTTGACGGAATTTTTGAGATTTTCAAAGCCGTCCGCTGCTTCCTCACGCATTGCCCTGTAATCGGAGAAAGCTTCCTGTAATTCTTCAAGCTGCATATTTTTAGTATACAACGATTGTCCGATATTTTCAAGACGTGAATTCAAATCCGACACTGCTGTTTCGCCTGTCATCTTCGCAACTCTTGCATTTGCAAGCTCGATATTTAGCTTGGTGAGCTTACTGTTATATTCATTCAGAAGAGTGGAACTCTTACCGTCGTTCTCAACAAGATTTGAAAGGAGAACGGTAGTATTGTTGAACTCCTCTTTTTTCTCGGCTAGTGTGGATTCGTAATCCTTGACTTTAAGCTTCTTTTCTTCGGCTTCACGTTTAATGTTTTCACATACAACGTCAAGCTGATTGAGGTCATTATTTAGTCTGTCGATATTGGAAAGGTTATGCGTAATATTATTTTCCTCAACGGATATTTTCGCCCGAATATCACTGACCTGTTTTTCAAGGTCGGCATTAACTCTTCGGATTTCGTCCATTTTAGCGGAATATTCGCCTGTGGAATTATAAATATCTTCTGTTTCCTTTTCTATGCTCTCCAAAGTTTTGACAGCACTTTCGTGCTGGTCTTTCGCAATGGTGATTTTGTCCTCCTGCTCCCTTAGAATTTTTTTCGACTTTTCTAGGGTATCAAGCCAAAGTGCAATTTCAAGCCCCTCTTTCTCCTTAGAGTATTCGAGAAACAATGTCGCTTTTTTAGCCTGCTTTTCTAGAGGACCTACTCTGTCTTCAAGTTCGGCAAGAATATCACGAAGTCGGAGGAGATTTTCCTCAGTCTGATTGAGTTTTCTTTCGGCTTCGGTTTTTCTGTAGCGGTAACGGGAAATACCCGAGGCTTCCTCGAAAATCTCTCGTCTGTCCTCACTTTTTGAAGCAACGATAGAATCTATTTTACCCTGACTAATCATAGAGTAGCCGTCACGACCCAGACCCGTATCCATAAAAAGCTCGTGGATATCCTTAAGTCTGACGGCGGCTTTGTTTATAAGATATTCACTGTCGCCTGAACGGTAGTAACGTCTTGTAACGGCAACGCTGTCGCCGTCGAACGGCAAATCTCTGTCTTTGTTTTCGATAGTCAGAGTAACCTCGGCATAGCCTGTTTTTTTTCGGTTATCCGTACCGTTGAAAACGACATCTTCCATTTTTGAGCAGCGGAGAGCTTTTGGCGACTGCTCGCCTAAAACCCAACGGATAGCGTCACTGATGTTACTTTTGCCTGAACCATTCGGACCTACTACAGAGGTGATTCCTCTATCAAAGGTTAATTTAGTTTTATCGGGAAAGGTTTTAAATCCCTGAATTTCCAATGATTTTAAAAGCAATTAATTCACCTCTTTTTGCGGACAACGTCCGCACGAAATACGTGAAGACAGTCCTTTTTATTTTTAACTTCATGTACCCGACCGCAAGTTTTTTTTGCGTGAATAACAACATTTATATTATCTCTCCGCTTCCAGTTCCAAACACCTCCATTTTTCACCGAATACGGAATAACACTCGGGTTCGTCAAGCGGAACGTCTTTGAATCATCTACAATTACGAATCCGAAACGCAGAGTTTTCTTTTCTTTGTCTGTGAATCTCATAATCAGATGTCCGACAATGCCGCTCTTGTCAAAGGCTGTCATCGGGTAAAAATTATCGGGTTCGGTGCAGTCGCCGTTACAGTCAACGTACTTTTTATTCATATCATCTTCTGTAATAGGGAAAGTATCGTATCTGTCGGAAGTCCATTTTCTGAAAGCGACTTCGTCCTTGCACCATGTAACGATTGTTTTTGCATCACAGCTTTTGTAGGGTCTTAGTCTGAGCATATATTTTTCCTCCTTAAAGAATCCTCAGCTCATACGTCCCAAGCGTATTATCCCGAACAGTCTTAACGTCATATCCCATATCGTGAAGTGTCAAAACATTGCTCCTCTTCTGCCCCACAAATTTTGAAACACTCTTAGAATTAACCGCAACATTAACAGCCGTATCCGTGGGGATTTTCTTTTCCCTGCATAATCTCAGAAACTCGTCAAGCATTATTTTACTCTCGCAAAGCTCCTTAAACGCAGGGTGATAATTATTGTAAAGCATACCGTTTTCCAAATCATCACTGTAGTGAAGTCCAAGTCGGATAACCTCTATGTTATTTTCCGAAAACATTTTCAACAACAAAGCACACAGATTAACCGACTCTTCAAGAGTATCGGGCTTATATTCTCCGCTGTCATACAAAGTACCGAGCATAGTATTTTCAATTGTTATTGTCGGATAAATTCGAACAGTATCGGGAGCAAGCGAAATTATTTCTTTTGCGGTAAAGATATCCTTTTCAAAGTCGCTTTTGTAAAGTCCCGTCATCATCTGCAAGCCTAAAGAAAATCCGTATTCCTTAATCAGCCGTGACGAGCGTTTAACGTCCTCTGCGGTATGTCCTCTGAGATTAGCCGTCAAAACATCGTCGCACATACTTTGAGCACCCAGTTCAATTGAAGTCACACTGTACTTTTTAAGTATAGTCAAAACTTCTTCATCAATTGCGTCGGGTCTGGTTGAAAGACGAATTCCGCTAACCGTTTTATCCTCAACATATTTATACGCACACTTCAAAAGCAATAACATATATTCCCTGTCAATTGCCGTAAAGCTTCCTCCAAAAAAAGCTATCTCATAGTCGTAATTTTTCGCATATGTGACCGCAGTTTTTACGGCATTGTCGATATCCTTTTCGGTCGGCTGATACCGAACTCCGGTTATACTTCTCTGATTGCAGAAAGAACACTGATGAGGACAGCCGTTATGCGGTACGAAAATAGCAATATTACCATGCTTCATATCAATAACCCATAAGCTCCAAGGCTTCCCGTGCGGCTTGCTGTTCGGCTTCTTTTTTGCTTCTTCCGCCGCCCTTACCGATTACATTGCTGTTGAGGTGAACTTCAACAACAAAATGTTTATCGTGGTCGGGACCTGTTTCCTTAACGAGAACATATGTAAGTTTTTCCTCGGGGTTCTTTTGAATAATCTCCTGTAAAGCTGTTTTGTAGTCCTTAAACTTTTTCGGCTTTGAGCTTTTAATGTCGGGAATAACAAATCTGAAAATGAAATTTCTGGCAGGCTCTATTCCGCCGTCAAGATAAATTGCCGCAATCAAAGCTTCAAAGGCATCGGATAAAATCGATGGTCTGTCGTCACCGCCCGAACGTTTCTCTCCCTTGGAAAGACGTATATGCTTGCCGAGTTCAATTTGCTTTGCATAGACATAAAGCGACTTCTCACAAACAAGAGATGCTCTCAGCTTAGTGAGTTTTCCCTCCGGCAAATCGGGACAGTGAAGATAAATATAATTCGAAACTACAATACCGAGAACACTGTCACCGAGAAACTCCAATCGTTCGTTATACTTAATACCGCCCTTGGCTTCGTTGGCAAAAGATGAATGAGTGAGTGCGGTTGTCAACAAATCCTTGTTTTTAAATTCGTAGCCGATAAGCCTGTGCAATTCTTTGTAGTCAAGTTTATTTTCAGCTGTTTGCATAAATAATCACCTCGTTTTAAGCTTTGCAGCCTCAGCTTCAATTTCCTTTATAACGTTTGTATTGACATAATTCACAGTAAGATTAATTGCGTACTTAACCGTTTTTGCGGTAGCGTTACCGTGAACTTTAAACACAGGTTTAGCCGCACCGAGAATGGGGGCACCGCCGTAAACGTCCGTATCCATAGTATGCTTAAGTTCTTTGAAATCGTTAATGACCATAGCGGCGGCAAGCTTATTCTTAACGTTCTTCGTGAACACAGCTTTAAGCTTATCGAGAAGTGCAATCGCAACACCCTCGTAGGTTTTGAGAATAAGATTGCCGTTGAAACCGTCCGTTACAAGAACATCACAGCCGTCAAGCGGAATATCTCTGCCCTCAACATTGCCGATAAAATTCACGGGAGTTTCTTTTAAAAGTGCAAAAGTTTCCAGACGGAGGGGGTCGCCCTTGTGGTCTTCCGTGCCAACATTGGCAAGTCCGACTCTTGGATTTTTCACACCCATAACCTTATCGAGATACACCGAACCCATAATTGCAAACTGCTGTAGCATATCGGCTTTACACTCAGCGTTAGCACCGCCGTCAATCAGCATAAACATACCCTCGGATTTCGGGATAATCGGAGAGAAAGCCGGACGCTTAATGCCCTTAATTCTCTTGACAATAAGCGTTGCACCCGTGATTAACGCACCGCTGTTTCCTGCCGAAAGGAATGCGTCGCCTTTACCGTCCGCAAGCATTTTCAATCCAACTGCCATGGAGCTGTTTTTCTTTTTCTTGACAACATCTGTTGCGTGGTCTTCCATAGTAAGAATTTCATCGCAGTTTTCAATTGTAATTTTTGAGATATCAATATTATTTTCTTCGGCGGCTTTTTTGATTTTATCCTCTGGACCCGTAAGCGTGATTTCAAGGTCACTGTGTTCCGAAAGGGCAATTACGCAGCCTTTCAGAATTTCCACAGGAGCATTATCACCGCCGAAAGCATCAACTATTATTTTCATTATATACATTCACCTTTTTTCAATAAACCAACTCAGCGACCTATCCGCATGTGCCTGTGCTTTCAGCTGCTTATCTTTTATTTTCTCTTCAAGCGGTGGAAGTATGCCGATATTCGCACCCATAGGCTGGAAATTTTCAACCGTTTCATCGCTTATATAATTAGCCAATGCACCAATCATAGTATACTCGGGAAGAACTAACAGCGGAGAGTTGTTATACGTCCTAGCCGCATTTATGCCTGCAACAAGACCCGATGCACCCGACTCCATATAACCCTCAACTCCCGTTATTTGACCCGCAAAAAACAGATTCGGGTTATCTCTTACCGAGAAAACATTCGTCAAAAGCTTCGGAGAATTTATAAATGTATTTCTGTGCATAACTCCGTATCTCACAAACTCCGCATTCTTAAGAGCAGGTATAAGACCAAAAACTCTCTTCTGTTCTCCGAATTTCAAATTAGTCTGAAATCCTACAAGATTGTACATTGTGCCTGCGGAATTTTCTTTTCTCAGCTGCAGCACTGCCCACGGTCGGTGTCCTGTTCTCGGGTCGGTAAGACCTACAGGCTTCATCGGACCGAAACGGATAGTGTCACTGCCCCTTTGAGCCATAACCTCAATAGGCATACAGCCCTCGTACACTTTGGGATTTGCAACATCAACTCCGTGGAGGGGAGTTCTTTCGGCATTCACAAGCTCACTGTGAAAAAGTTCGTACTCTTCCTTATTCATAGGGCAGTTTATGTAGTCGTCACCGTCGCCCTTGCCGTAGCGTGAGGCTTTAAACGCACTGTCCATATCAATACTTTCGGCAGTAACGATAGGTGCAGCGGCATCAAAAAAGCTGAGTGAACCACCGAAACGCTTTTTTATATTTTCGGCAAAGGTTTCGCTTGTCAAAGGACCTGTTGCGATAATATTTATTCCGTCCGTCGGGATATCGTTTATTTCTTTTGTAATGATTTCAATGTTCGGATGCGAGCGGATTTTCTCCGTAACCATACTTGAAAACAGTGTCCTGTCAACTGCCAACGCACCGCCTGCCGGCACGCTGCATTCATCGGCACACATTATAAGAAGAGAATTAAGCCTACGCATTTCCTCTTTTAAAAGACCTGCCGCACTGTTCACTCTTGCCGCCTTAAAGGAATTTGAGCAGACAAGCTCCGCATACATATCCGTATGGTGAGCCGGAGTTTTCTTATTCGGTTTCATCTCGTAAAGTTCGGTTTTGATTCCGCTTTCGGCAAGCTGCCAAGCTGCTTCGCAGCCGGCAAGTCCTGCACCGATTACTCTTACTTTTTTAATATGTGTCACTACTTTCTATTAAATTCATTTAAACGTACTTTTCTATGTTCTCTATTCACTCTACACTGAAAATCAAAGCTTTTTTAAAGAGAGTTCCTAGCGACTGTATACATAGCGTTATGTCTGCTCTTCCTCCGTAACCTCACGCTCATATCCGCAGCCCTCGGTATTGCAGAAAATTTTCGGTTTCTTACCCTCTTTTTTGAAAAGCATTTCACCGCACTGCGGACACTTCTCGTTCAGAGGTTCACTCCATGAAGCAAACCGACAATCGGGAAAATTACTGCAACCGTAAAACACCTTTCCCCTCTTCGTCTTTCTGACAAGGATATCACCGCCGCAGCGAGGACAATCAACGCCGAGTTTATTCACAACCTTTTTCACCGTCTTACAATCGGGATAGCCCGAGCAAGCCAAAAATCTGCCGTATCTTCCGTATTTAAACATCATAGGCTTTCCGCAGTTCGGGCAGATTTCGTCTGTCTGGTCTTCTTTGAGAATAATTTTCTGGTCTTTCATATCCTCTTTGGCTTTTTTGAGAGTATCTTCAAAGTCACCGTAAAAGCCGTGAAGAAGATTTACCCACTGTTCCTTACCGTGTTCAACCTCGTCAAGCTCCGTTTCCATTTGTGCGGTAAACTTAACATTCACAATTTTAGGGAAACGCTTTTTCATAAGGTCGGTTATGGCTTCGCCGAGTTCTGTCGGGTACAATGTTTTATTTTGGCGGCGAACATAGTCACGGCTTGTAATGGTTGTGATAGTTGCGGAATACGTTGACGGTCTGCCTATGCCGTTTTCTTCAAGAGCCTTGATAAGAGAAGCTTCCGTAAAGCGTGCAGGCGGCTGAGTAAAGTGCTGATTCGGGATAATCTCCTTAGCCTTTACAGGCATACCCTCTTCAAGAGTGGGGAGCTGAGATTCTTTTTCTTCCTCGGTATCTTTGCCCTCAACATACAGCACTGTAAAGCCGTCAAAATCGACCTTGTAGCCGCTTGCTTTGAAAGTATAGCCGTTAGCTTCGATATCCGCCTGAGTAGTTTTCTGAATGCACTCCGCCATTTGAGATGCAAGGAAACGCTCCCATATAAGCTTATAAAGCTTGTACTGGTCACTTGACAGATTTTTTTTAATTTGGTCGGGAGCAAGGCTAATCATAGTCGGTCGGATAGCCTCGTGACCGTCCTGTGCGTTGTTTCTCGACTTGAACTCTCTCGGCTTTTTCGGGAGATACTTACTGCCCCAGCGGTTTTCTATATAATCCTTAGCTTCCTTTTTCGCATCGTTTGAGATACGCAGAGAGTCTGTTCTCATATATGTGATAAGACCCGTTGCACCGATTCCGTCAATTGTAACACCCTCATAAAGTTCCTGTGCAACTTTCATAGTACGCTTGGACTGAAAGCCTAATTTTCTTGAAGCGTCCTGTTGGAGAGTAGATGTAATGAACGGCGGTGCAGGCTGTTTTCTTCTTGTGCCGTGCTTAACCTTTGTGATTGTAAATTCGGCATTCTCCAAATCGGAGAGAACTTTCTTTGCTTCTTCCTCGTTTGTGATTTTGATTTTCTCGCCGTTATACAAGCTTAAAGCCGCCGCAAACGCTTTTCGGCTGCCCTTTGGAATAAACTTCGCATCTATGCTCCAGTACTCCTCGGGAACGAACTTTCTTATTTCGTTTTCCCTGTCAACAATAATTCTGAGTGCGACCGACTGAACACGTCCTGCCGAAAGACCTCTTCTGATTTTCTGAGAGATAAACGGACTGAGCTTATAGCCGACAAGTCTGTCGAGAATACGTCTTGCCTGCTGGGCGTTCACAAGGTCGATATCGATTGAACGGGGATTTGCCATACCGTTTGCGACACCTGTCTTTGTAATCTCGTTGAACTCGACACGGTTCTTGCTGTCAAGCGGCAGTTTCAGAATATATGCCAAGTGCCACGAAATCGCTTCTCCCTCACGGTCGGGGTCGGTTGCGAGATACACATTATCACATTTCTTAACTGCGGCTTTAAGCTCCTTTATAAGTGTTTCCTTATCCTTCATAACCTCATATTTAGGCTCGAAATTATTTTTCACATCAACACTTAAACGTTTTGCAGGCAAGTCACGCACATGACCCTTTGACGCCATAACTTCATAGCCGCTTCCAAGGTACTTTTGAATTGTGTGAGCCTTTGACGGCGACTCAACTATTACTAAATCAGACATTAAATAACCTCCACCACTAAGGTTTTTTATCTTTCTTTCTTTGTAATAAAACTTTTAGGATTCGGGGTATTCCCGTTACCTATTTTTAATATATATGATACTCAAAATTATGTCAACCATAATCAAGTAATTTTTTTATTTTTTCGCACGTGAAGATATTTCTTGTTAGCCTTACTTCATTTACCCGAGCAAAAATTAACCTATCTGTACTGATAGATACGTTTTTGTATATGCTCTTATTTTCTAAGCATAATTTGTTTTGTCAGCGACAAGGGCTCTGCCCTTGACCCGCAAGCTTTGAAAAGCTTGACCAAACTTTAACAGGCTTCGCCAACTGTACATCTACAAATCAACTTTAACAATAAACTATCGGTCGGGTACGTGAATTAAAATTACAGATAAACTGTCTTCACGTATTACCCGTCGCCGTTTGGCGACCGACGAATTTTATAGTTCCGTCCCTCCAGCTGTTCTATATAATCATACATTTCAAGCTGTGTAAGTACAGAATGTACAATATTTATAGGCAGTCCCGATTTTTCAACAATTCTGTCAACGTGCATAACATCATTATCAAATGCAAGCAGAACTTTCTGCGAATTTTCGGAAAGATCGTTGAATTCCTCCTCGGAAATTTTCTCAATCGGAGATTCGATTTTCTCTTTGTGTTCTCTTTTCTCGGACTTTACCGTTTTCAGTTTAGACTTCGTTTTCTTAACCGCAGGAATTTTTGAAGTAAGACTAACTTTTTCTGTATTATACTTTGCGGAATAAAAACTCTCCGCCTTTACTCTATCAAAACTGTTGTCAAAAATAATATCAAACTGTTCAAAGGTTTGTTCCTTTTTAGGTGCGGCTGTTCTTTTGGTTTTTCTTCTTTCTATTTTATCGTCTTTATAATCGCCTTTATAAAATTTTATAATATCCTCAGCAGACGTGACGGCTTTCGCACCGTCTTTAATCAGTTCGTTTGTCCCGAATGAAACTGAGCTGGAAATATCACCCGGAACAGCGAAAACATCACGCCCCTGTTCAAGTGCAAGACTAGCCGTGATAAGCGAACCGCTTTTGCTTCCTGCTTCAATAATCAGAACACCTTTTGAAAGACCGCTTATAATTCTGTTTCTTTGAGGGAACGTATACCTTGACGCTCTTGCGTCGGGAGGATACTCCGAAATAACAGCACCCTTTCTAATCATCTGTTTTTTCAGTTCGTCGTTCTCTCTGAGATATCTGTATTCAATTCCGCAGCCCAGAACACAAACAGTCTTTCCGTCCGCCTGCAATGCACCACGGTGAGAAAATGTATCTATTCCCAACGCTCCGCCGCTTATAATCACAGCATCGTTTTTCGCAAGGTCATACGCAAATTTAAAAGCACTGCGAGTTCCGTAAGGTGTTGCGGTGCGTGTGCCGACCATAGCAACGGAGAACTCTTCACCCAAAACCTCCTTATTGCCCTTGATGTAGATTACGGCAGGAGGAGAATCAATCTCCATAAGTCTTTTCGGATATGCAACATCGCCAATTGTGATTATATCAATTTCGCACTCTTTACAGCGGTTGATAGTTCTTCGTGCATTATCAAGCGACGTATTTTTAAGTTTGTTTATATCCTTTTGACTAAAGCAGCCACACATAAGTTTTTCCTCAAGGGAAGCACGGTAAAAATCCTCTGCAAAAGTAAAGTTTGACAAAATATTTGATATTTTCCTGCTTCCGCAGCCGATGGTTTCCTGAAGCCAAATCCAATATGCGTTTTGATTATTCATAAAGTTTACCCTTTTTTATAAATATAAAATTCATCTAACTGTACGGTTGAAATCAAATCGTATGTTATCTTTTTTTGAACGGCAATTCGCTGTGCTGTTGCCTTTTTTTGGTTTGTATGGATAGATACTTTTTTGTATATGCTTTTATTTTTATTCTCTAAAAATAGTTTATTTAATTTCGCTGAGGGTAATTTATTTTTCTACGCTAATTTATTGCGTCAGCGACAAGGGCTCTGCCCTTGACCCGCAAGCTTTGAAAAGCTTGACCAAACTTTAAAAGGCTTCGCAATCGTACAGCCACAAATTTATCTTACCGTTTCCCACATCAAAATCGCAGCAGCAGCAGCAGCATTTAAAGACTCCGCTCTGCCGCCCATAGGGATTTTTACTCTCTTTGAACAAACATTAAGCACATTTTCAGAAAGTCCGTTGCCCTCGTTGCCGATTAGCATAACACCGCCGCCGATGTTAAGGCTTGTAATATCCTCTGCATTTCTCGGAGTTGAGCCGTAAGTAGCAATACCCGATTTAGTCAGCTCATCTATATACTCAATAAAATTTTCCGCAGCAAATAACGGCAGTCTAAAAACCGCTCCCATACTTCCACGAACAACTTTAGGAGAATAAAAATCACAGCAATCATTCGACAATATAACTCCATTAAAGCCAAGTGCCTCGGCAGTTCTGAGAATTGTTCCGAGATTTACGGGATCCTGAAGATTTTCCAGTGCGATATAATTCCCCTGATTATTTATTGTATACATATTTTTACTTTTGTCAAGCATTTCAAACACACAAATAAACCCCTGCGGAGATTTTGTGTCGCTTATTTTCTCAAAAACAGACTGTGACACCTCCAGAGATTTTTTTGAAACAGCCGATATTTTCTCAAATTCTTTGGCATATTTATCCCTTGACTTTGATGTATAAAAAAATATTTTCGGAGCAAAACCCGACTTCACACCGTCAAGGCATATTCTCACACCCTCGGCAGTGAACAGCCCCTTTTCTCTTCTGTACTTTGAGCTTTTCACAAGCTTGGCTGTATCTTTTATTATATCATTATCTTTGCTTGTTATCATAATATTTTAAACCTTTGCATCTTCCTCATTAATTTTCACTTTAAGCTTTATAAAATCATCGTCTTTATTTTCACGGAGCTTATATCCTCCGAATTCAAATGTTCCGTCCTCCAAAGCATAAACAGTAACGTTTTTACTTGCAAGAACCTCCGATATATCATTTAAAAATTTTTCACTTTTAACTGTGATAATTTCATTATTTTCATTTTTATACTTAATTATAAAATTCCATATTATTTCATCAAAGACATCTTTCATATATGTTACGTGACGAATATTTTTCTCTATGCCTACTATTTTACCCCTGTATTTTTTGGCATTTTTACGGAGCATCTTTTCATTTTTAAAAAATTCCTTTTTGGCTTTTTTATCCAACATATTCAGCACAATAACAGCTGCTATACACAACGTCATCACAACAATTGCCACAATAGTATACGTAACATCAAACTTATGATTCTCACGTGAAAGTGCCGACATAAAAATCATAAACACGGTAATAATACTTCCGAATATCCCCAGATAGCCTATAGCCAACATTAATCTTAATTTAGGATTTGAATATTTAACATCTTTCTCTTCGGCTCTGACAAGCTCCAATTTTTCTTTTTTATCCATACAATATGAAACCTCTGTTTTCAAAAACAGCACCCAAGGAGCAACGCCTCAGGTGCTGAAACAATAATTGTTTTAAAATTAAAGAGCCTTCTTAGCCTGCTCAACAAGACGTGTGAAAGCTACCGGATCAGCGATTGCGATCTCTGAGAGCATCTTACGGTTAAGAGTAATGCCTGCTTTCTTGAGTCCGTTCATAAATGTTGAATAGTTAGTATCGTTGAGCTTGCAAGCAGCATTGATACGAGCGATCCAAAGTCTGCGGAAATCTCTCTTTCTCTGCTTACGTCCGATGTAAGCGTAGTTGCCGGACTTATTGACAGCCTGTTTAGCCATCTTGAAATGCTTGCTCTTGGAACCCCAGTAGCCCTTAGCGAGCTTTAAAACCTTTTTTCTTCTTTTGCGAGTAGCTATCGCACCTTTTACACGTGCCATTTATATTACCTCCGTCAATTGGTTAATCTTGTAATTAAACTTCCTGCAAAATTACTTGTAAGGAATAAGTCTTTTAACCTGAGCTACATTTGTCTTGTCAGCAACAGTTGTCTGTCTAAGACCTCTCTTACGCTTTGTAGTTTTCTTGTTAAGAATATGTCTTTTATTAGCGTGGGCACGAATAACCTTACCGTTCTTAGAAAGCTTAAAACGTTTCTTTGCACCGCTATGTGTCTTAATCTTTGGCATAATTTTGTCCTCCTTGGTTTCACTTTGTCGGCTTCGGGGCAAGGAACATGAGCATATTACGTCCTTCGAGCTTAGGCGGTTTTTCCACTACCGCTGTTTCAGCACAAGCCTGTGAAAATCTGTTCATAATTTCCGTGCCGAGTTCGGGGTGACCCATTTCTCTTCCACGGAATCGGATTGAAACCTTAACCTTATCACCTTTAGAGATAAACTTCAAAGCGTGGTTAAGCTTAGTGTTAAAATCGTGAGTATCGATATTGAGGGAAAGTCTGACCTCTTTGGTATCGACAATCTTCTGATTTTTCCTCTTTTCTTTTTCTCTTCTTGCCTGTTCAAAACGATATTTTCCGTAATCCATAATCTTGCACACAGGCGGTTTTGCGTTCGGAGAAATCATAACCAAATCAAGATTTTTTTCCGCTGCAATCTTCAAAGCCTGAGATGAAGACATAATACCCAACTGCGAACCGTCCGAGCCAATGACTCTAAGTTCTTTTTCTCGAATCTCCTCATTGATGAGATGTTCCTTGTTGCTAATTGTTAAGCACCTCCAACCGAAATATCAATAAAAAATGCAGACGAAAAACCGTCTGCTGCACAACACTACATATTCTCCGCTCTTAATACTAAGCAGAGATTACGTTAAAGTATTGACCCGTGCAGACGACACCCCACAGGTGAAAGCGTTAAACGCCTTGCTTTATTGTTCTTTTACATTTTAACATCATTTTTAAATTTTGTCAATACCTATTTTGAAATTTCTTCCGATATTTTACGGAGATACTATTATATATACGCAGAAATTTTTGATATATGCAAAATCAAATACAGGCACAGACAGAAATCCGCACCCGTATCATACAATAAATTTTTTATCTTGTCAATCTCTTTTTGCAGTTGGTTGTTTTATCGCAGTGAGGACATTTAAGCTTTCTGGTTGTCAAACCATGTGTTGTGAAAATGTATTCCTTTGTGCTTGGGACGAAACGTTTGCCGCAGCTTCTGCATTCAAATGTTCCGGTATCGACATCAATCGCAACAACAATTCCTATACTTGCCGAAACAATAACCGAACCGAACACAATCAAAAATATTCTTAAAGAAGTTGCAATATCTTCAAGCATTCCCGCAAGCATAACACAAAGAAACAACGTTAAAACGCCCATACAAGCCACAACAACCTCAATTACAAGTTTCTTCTTGTTTTCTTCTCTCTCTCTAACAAGTTCCATAATATTTTCCTCCGCTTTCTCCCTATAATCTTTCTTGGGGATTTTCTCACCCGACAGCAATTCATTGACGCTTATTCCAAGCTCCTCACAAAGCGGCAGCATAAGCGACACCTCTGGCAAACCCTTTCCGCACTCCCACTTTGAAACGGTTTTGTCGCTTATCAAAAACTTATCGGCAAGCTGTCTTTGGGTAAGTTTTTTTTCTTTTCTCAACTGAGCAATAAACTGACCAATTTTAACCTGATCCACTTTTCGGAATCCTCCTTTCTGCAACTATTATATAATTAAACCTAAAAAAATCCAACCCACGCACCGTAGAATACGCATAAAAAGCCACTCAACGCAGCGTATACAATAAATATTTTCACAAAAAGCAGCCGCAAGGCTGTTCAAAAAAATTAATCTTTATTCTTTAAAATGGCTTATTCCCGACAACAATGCTGCTGCCGGGAATAAGTCGAAAGGAGAAACATGAAATAAAGAAAACACCGTAAGGAACTGTTGGGAAATAAGTTGAACAATTTAGACGCAGGATAATTTGTTCTGTGTTAGGCACAACACCGCAGGAATACTGACGTATTTCAAGGT
>CACWTQ010000002.1 GCA_902763835.1 uncultured Ruminococcus sp.
ATTAATCCCGATATTATGCCGAAGTGGGTTGCAAACTTGTTAAAGGTCGCAAAAGACAAAATTGAGGAAAAATAAGGGTGAAGATAAAAGAGGGGTAAGGCTTAGTGAAACGAACCCTCATAAATCCTAGATTAAATCAACCTCAATGGTAAATTTTTGACATTTTGGCTAATCCGTTAAAATTGCTGAATTTTTATAAAAAACTGAATTTGTATATTATCCCGATTGACTTAAAAATGTTAGTGTAAAAATCATAAAATATATAATAAAAGTTTGTTATAAATTGATAATTGACAAATTAAATTTAACGGTATAATAAACAACTAAATCTATAATATTATTGTGTATTGTTACAAACTTTATTAATAGCAATAAATTAAATTTAACGGTATAATAAACAACTAAATCTATAATATTATTGTGTATTGTTACAAACTTTATTAATAACAATAGTCTTATTAAATAAAATTTACAAGAAATTAAAATTTGGTAATTAAGATAAATAAAAATATAAAATATTATCAAAGACAGAGTTAACTCTCCAAAAAATAAATAAAGCCGCCCAAAGGTACTCTAAAAGTACGCTGAGGGCGGCTTCTTTTTATCCCCGAAAAAATGAAAATTCGGGGATTTTTGGGATGTTGCGAAAAGTTTTGAAAATGCTGAAAAATGGCTTATTTATGCGGTTTATTAGGGCTTTGATGATTGCGAAAAATTGTCAAAAGTGATATAAAAATAGTTCCGATAGAACTAATCCTGTTGTTCTGCGAATTGGGAGTTTCAACATCAAATACTATGTATCTGCTCATACCCCAATACCTGCTTCAATAGAAAGATTTTCGTCTTCCTCCGATACTGTTTCGGGTTCGTCAACAATTTCAAAATCCGTAAATTCCTCAAGAGTGTTAGGCTCGTAATATTTATTTTCAATGTACGAGTATAAAACTAACCTTGTTGAAACAAGCTTTTCGCCCCACGACTTTTCGACTATTTTGCATACAGCCTGCGATTGCTTAAGCGTAAACGAGCCTATAATAAGAGTGTCGAGCTTGTCGAATACATTCAGTGCCTTGAAACTCCTGTTCAGATTCTCGTACAGATTTTCGAGATTAGCTGCATCGTCCGATACATACGACAATGCAAAATTGCGGACATTCGGCTTTGAAATTACGCTTATGCTCAATCCCTCAACCGATATATCAGAAGACCCGATAGAAAGATAATACGGATATTTTTTCACAATCTTAGACAGTATAACAGACGAGCAAATCGATATGTTTGTAATGGGGTAGACTTTGCGGCAATCCCTTTTAGTGACGTTGGAACGCATTCTCTTGTCGGAACAACAGTAGAAGTTTGAAATCATTCTGTCATGATTGTTGAACTTCAAGCCTTTCTTTGTGAAATAGTAAAGTACGTTTCCGTCATAATTAATTCTCGAAATAAGACCCTTGATGTACAGCTTTTCAAGATATCCGTCAACAATGGAATTGCTTATCCTGTTTTTTAGGAAATCGGGAAGTTCATACAAGTCGTCCTCTGTTTTAGGACCGTAAAGCAAAAGTTCCGACATCAAAACTTGGAATACTTTCACAGGATAACGTGCATTTCTGCCTTTCGGTGAAAGTATATTTATAATCTCGGTAACGTTGTGCTTGGTGTTCACCTCGGGCGATTCGGAAACAGTAAGAGCGATTTCGTTGGGGTTTTCTTCAAAGGCGTTTTGATATTCCTCAACTATGGGGCGGACTTCCTCGTCAATGACAATTTCGGGTTCGGATTCATTTTCCGGTTGAAGTTCCTGCACAGACTCATTTTCGGACTTGGGTTCGGAATCGGAAATTTCTTCTTCCGAATTGTCTTCTGCGGTATTCTCTTCTTCAAAATTGTCGGATAATTCCTCATCAACAATATTGTCTTCGATGTCTTCATCTTCCTCAAAGAAAACATCTTCGTCTTCCTCAAAAATTTCTTCTTCGTCCGTATCATCATCTTTTTGAAGCGATATTGTATCGTCATATTGGGGAGAATCATCTTCCTGTGGAATAGTTTCTTCCGAACTTTCCTCCTGCGGTACGCTGAAATCCTCACCGTTTTCCTCGCTGAAATCCTCGTCACGTTTTAAATCTATGTCAAGGAAAATTTCGTCCTTGTGATTTTCTGCCGAATAAGGCTCGGGCGGAGATTCCGTCACCTCGGGTTGTTCGGAGGAATTGTCGGAACTCTCCGAACTTTCGGAATTATCGGAACTCTCACCGTTTCCGGAGTTTTCCGGAGTGTTTTCACTTCCCGAATTTTCGGAGCTTGTGTCTTCCTGACCCTGCGGTTTTGGCGGCTCTAAAACATCGGGGATTTTGAGATTTTCGTCTTGGTCGTTTTCAACAGGGACATAGAAAAGCTCGTTTCTGTTGAATGCAAAAGCGAGTTTGTAATAGTTTGAATTTTCCACAAGTTCGTTCTTTGCGGTTTCGGTGGTATTGTTGAGCAAGTCGGCAACAAGCATATCCGCAATTGTACGTTCGGTTGAGTGCAAATCTTCTGCTACGGCAGCCGTTCTAAGCTGTTCGATTAACTCGTCATACTTCGGATTGCTTGTCTTAATTCCCGAAAATTTTCTGACAAGGAGTTTTCTTTCTGCTTCGGCTTCTGCATCTTTTAGAATTTTCTCCGCATCGGCAAGACTGACGACTGCTGCATCGGAGTACTCCGAAAGCTTTTCAAAAAGACTTTCCTCGTAAGCGGAAAGCTTCTGTAAGGTCATAGCCGTACTTGTGCAGAGGTCAACGGGGATAAAACTTTCACTCAGATTGTATGGTGCGAATTCTGCGATTTTTTGTTCGAGCTTTGCAAGCTCCGCTTTTATAGATTCCAATATTTCACGTGACTTAATAATTTTTTCCATTTGTATCAATCACCCTTTCTTAAAATACGTGAAAACAGTTTGTTTTATTAGTAACTTTACATACCCGACCGAGCGGACGTTGTCCGCCGCATTACGATAACTCCCAGAGAAATATCATCGCCGCTGCCTTTCTGCGACATCTTCGGCAGATAATCGAGCAGTTCCAAAATAGCCAAGCTCTCGTCCATATCGCCGAACGATTTCATTACCATAGAGTAAAAATCGTGAAGCTTCTTATCGTTAAGGAAACAATTGTCCACACCGTCGCTTGCGATAAAAAGTGCTTTCGGCAGCTCCGTGCTGAAATGGTGCCGCATATTGTAAATAGCTTTTCTGTCGCAAATCGAGGTTGTGTAATTGTAAACACAGTTGTCGTCGTGGGGGATAGGGTGAGAAAACTTGTCGTCAAAATCAACTGTCACACATTCACCGTCACCGATATGAATGCCGAACCAGAAATCGTCCGTAATCACGTTTACAAGCATAGTCGTACCGTAAGCGTATTCTATTCCCTCGCCGATAGCATACCTAAAACGCATTCTTGGGTCAACATTTTCAAGCTCTTCCATAGTGAAAGGATTTTCCTGATAGTCGTATTCAACAAGGTCGTTCCATTCGGAAATGATACTCTTTTCAAGCTGTATCAGCATTTCGTTGATGCGTTCCTTGTCATCTGCGTAAAATGCAAGCATAGGCAGAATATCTCTGTCGCTCATACATTTCTTGACAGCCTTAACCGCAAATTCACTTCCTCTGTCGGAACGGAAATAGTCTTCGCCGCCGTGACCGTCGCATACAGCCGTTAGGATATAATCTTCTCTGTTAATGCTTACGGAAGCATCCTGACAGGGTTTTCTTGCTTTTTTGTGGCTTGCACCTATTACAGTAAAATTATAAGCTTTATATTTCATAATACATTACCACTCTATATATTCATCTTCAAAATCACCGTTGGAGTACGCAACATTTACCTGCTCCAAAAATTCTTCCTGCTTAGAACGCACCTCGTCAATGCCGCCCTTTCCGACAGCTGCACTTTTCGAGCCAATCTGAGAGGAGGTAACTGAAACAAACCTAATCATCTTTTTTAAAGCCTCTGGGTTATGAACGGTAAGCACACCCTCAATGTTATCCGTGAATTCCGCAAGGATATTGCTGTTAGCATCCTCACCGATAGCCACGGCAACTTTAATTGCCTTTTTAAACCAGTTATTATTTTTAAGTTTGTTAAGACTTTCCCTGTACTCGTCTGTGGGAGCACCGTCTGACAGCAGGAAAATTGCGGGTGCGAACGAGCCTGTTATGTCGCTCATAAAGGAATTTCTCGAAAGCTTTTCATCAAGCTGGGCACAAGCTTCACCAAAGTCGGTAAGACCCAAAGCGTTAAGGTACTGCCACTCGAAGTCCTCGGCAGGAATGGGGTAGGGAGTAATCCATTTTGCACCGCTTGAAAATTCGAGTACAGCGATTTTAATTTCAGCGTCTGCGTTATTTTCGGAGATATCCCTGATTTCGGGGATAACGTCCTCTATAGCCTGATTGAGAGTGCCTATTTTAGCCCCCTCCATACTTCCCGAGGTATCTACAACGAAGAAGAGAACCATAGTTCTTCTAGCCACCTCGACCACATCATCATATATATTAGCCATAGTAACCTCCTGTTTTTTTCTTCATTAATACTTTTCTTATGATAAATTATATTATACAACAAACCTTATCGGTTTTCAATATGTTTTGTTGTTTTTTGAAATATTTCGCTTGATTTAGGCAATAAAAAATTTAGAATTTTTTTTCAAAAAGGTATTGACAAACGGAAAATCTATGTTATAATATAATTGATAATAACAAATTGATAATAACAAAAAGAGGTTAAGAGAAATGTCTTTATACAATCCCGAAGAAGTTTTACAGGAACAGGAGTTTCTAAAAAAATATGATATCACAAAATACGACCGCCCCTCCGTCACAACCGATATAGCTGCATTCACAATCAGAAACGAGGAAAGTGAAAACTATCGCCGTGACGGCAAACGTAAACTTTCGCTTATGCTTATCAAGCGTGGAGAATTTCCGTTTAAGGGTCACTGGGCATTGCCCGGAGGTTTCCTTAAGCCGACCGAAACAATCGAACAGTGTGCCGTCAGAGAAACCGTTGAGGAAACAGGTATTTCTCCCTCTGCAATAATGCCTGTCGGAACATTCAGCGAGATTGAAAGAGATCCACGGGGACGCATAATCTCAAATGCTTATGTGTCGATAATAACAGCCGATTCCGAGAACATTAAAGGCGGTGACGATGCCGACGACGCTAAATGGTTTGACGTTGAGTTTGACAAAAACGAAAACGGAGAGTACAGCTTGATTTTAAAATATTCCGATATTGAATTGAGAGCGGTTCTTAAAGAAGTGTCGAATAAGTTCGGAGTTACAAAGTACCGAATTATCAACAGCGGAACGATTGCCTTTGACCACGCTTCTATTATAGCGGCGGCTCTTACGGCTTTGAGAAAGTGTATCGGAGATTTTGAAGTTATGTTTGATTTCCTGCCCGAAACGTTCACGCTTACGGAGCTGCAATGTGTACAGGAAACTATTTTGAATGTTTCTATGCTTCCAGCAAATTTCAGACGGAAAGCCGCCGAGTATGTCGAGGAAACAGATGAATATGTCACGGGGGCAGGGCATAGACCCGCAAAGCTTTACAGGAGAAAGAGGTAACATCATGAAAAAGATTTTAATTGTAGTAGATATGCAGAAAGACTTCGTGGACGGTGCGTTGGGTACAAAAGAATCTGCCGCAATCGTTGACAATGTTGTTGATAAGATTAATTCACACAGCGGTTTGATTTTCGCAACTTATGATACACACTTTGAGAATTATTTGGAAACAAACGAGGGCAGAAATCTCCCTGTTCCGCACTGCATAAAGGGCAGTGACGGCTGGCAGCTTAACAGTAAAATTGAAGCGGCTTTGAAGAATAAGGATTTTACAGCGGTCGAAAAGATAACCTTTGGTTCGGTAAACTTGCCGAACGAGATTAAGAAAGTTTGCGGTGACGAAGATTTTGAAATTGAACTTGTCGGACTTTGTACGGATATCTGCGTAATATCGAATGCGTTGATTCTTAAAGCGAATTTCCCCGAAGCGAAAATTTCGGTTGATTCGGCTTGTTGTGCAGGTGTTACGCCTGAAACACACAATGCCGCACTTGCAGCGATGAAATGCTGTCAAATAAATGTTATAGGAGCGTGAGAATATGATTTATTTAAACAATAAACCAATAAGCGTAAACCGTTTTCCCGACGGTACAATCCTAATGAAAGAATACGTCGAAACCAATCACAAAGAGGAACGCTCCGCAGATATCCTCTGGAAGTTTGAGAATAACGAGGAACTTGTCGCTTTGATTTACCTCACAAAGCATTTGAAGTCGCACGGCATTGCGAATGTTCATCTTGATATGCCGTATATCCCGAATGCACGTCAAGATAGAGTAAAATCGGACGAAGATGTTTTTACTCTCAAATATTTTGCTGAAATTATTAACTATCTGGGTTTTAAGTCGGTGACGGTTCTCGACCCTCATTCAAGCGTGAGCGAAGCCTTAATTGACAATATCGTTGTCAAATCTCCTGTGAACTATATAAACAAAGTCATTGAAAAAATCAGTGACGAAAATCTTCTGATGTTCTATCCCGATGAGGGCGCTATGAAGCGTTACTCGGGTATGATTGACCGTCCGTTTGCATTCGGCATTAAGAAAAGAGATTGGGCAACAGGCAAGATTAAGGAACTTGAAGTTTCGGGTATGACGGAGCTTGTCAGCGGCAGCAAGGTTCTTATAGTTGACGATATTTCAAGCCGTGGAGGAACATTTTATCACAGTGCCTTAAAACTTAAAGAACTTGGTGCAAGTGAAGTGTATCTCTACGTTTCTCACTGCGAAAACACTATCCTTGAAGGTGAAGTTCTCAAAGGAGATTTGATTCAAAGCGTGTTCACAACAAACAGTTTGTTTACAGCCAATAATGATAAAATAGAGGTGCTTAAATATGAGTAATATTAATCCAATGTTATTGATTGATTTTTATAAAGCCGTTCACGCAGAAATGCTGCCAAAGAACATTACAAAATCCGTGTCTTACTTCACACCGAGAATGAGCAGAGTTAAGATGTGGGATAAGGTTGTAATGTTCGGTTTGCAGGGATTTGTAAAAAAGTACCTTATAGACTACTTTAACGAGGAGTTTTTCAACCGTGATTTTAAGGACGTAATTTCGGAGTACCGCCGAATTATGGACGCTTCTCTCGGGGCGAATGCTTACAAAATAGAGAAAGTGGAAAAGCTCCATAAGCTCGGATATCTCCCGATTGAGATTGTTTCTCTTCCCGAGGGTTCGCTTGTTCCTATGCACGTTCCGATGTTCGGCATTACGAATACACACCCCGATTTTGCGTGGCTTCCGCAGTCGCTTGAAAGCTTGATTTCCGCCGAAAGCTGGCATCCAATGCTTGCCGCAACCGTAGGCTACACCTACAGACAAATTGTCAACCGCTACTATGACTTAACTTGTGACGATAACATCGACAGGGCAAAGGCTCTCGGAGCATTCGATTTCAGAGGTGAGGAGTGTACAGATTCTGCAATTAAAGCCGGTGCAGGCTGGTGCTTGTCCTTTTTAAATACGGCAACAGTTCCGACAATTCCGTATCTCGAAAAGTACTACAACTGCGACTGCACGAAAGAACCCGTTGCATTCGGAAGTCCCAGCACGGAGCATTCCGTAATGTGCAGCAACTTTGCAATTGACGGTAACGAAATAACTCTCCTCCGCCGTCTGCTCACCGAGATTTACCCCGAAACAAGCTTCTCGGCAGTTCTCGATTCCTATGATTACTGGAATGTTATCGAAAATATTCTCCCCGAACTCCGTGAAGAGATTTTGAACCATAAAGGCTGTATGCTTATGAGAGGTGATTCGGGCGACTGTGTAGAGGTAGTTACAAAGACCGTATTCAAGCTCTGGGAGGAGTTTGGCGGCACGGTAAACAGCAAGGGCTATAAAGTACTTGACCCGCACGTCAAAGCGATTTACGGCGATTCTATCACTGTTCAGAAGTGTGAGGAGATTTACAGGATTCTCAAAGAAAACGGTTTTGCCTGCTCAAACGCTGCACTTGGTGTGGGGTCGTTCTCAATGCAGTGCATAGAGGAAGAGGGTATTTTGAAGCCGTTCACACGTGACACGTTCTCTTCCTGCATTAAAGCCACTTACTGCGAGATTGACAATGTTCCCTATCCTATTTTCAAGAACCCGAAAGAGGGCGACTTCAAGAAATCGCAGAAAGGCTGCTGCATAGTCAACCGTGACGAAAACGGAACTTTTACGTTCACGGACGAACATACTTGGGCGGAAGCCGTAACCAATAATGATAACAAGCTTGTTACAATTTTCAAGGACGGCAGAATGACTTCCGAACAGTCGCTTAAAGAAATAAGAGAAATTTTACACGAGGGGAACTTTTAAATGTTTGATGTAAAGACAGTCACGAAAGACTGTGTTGAATGGATAAGGAACTTTTTTGAGGAAAACGGAGTGTCCTGTAATGCCGTGATCGGTATTTCGGGCGGCAAGGACAGTTCCGTAACAGCGGCTCTCTGCGTTGAAGCTTTGGGCAAGGAAAGAGTTATCGGTGTGCTTATGCCGAGCGGTGAGCAAAGCGACATTGATTTTTCCTATGATTTGGTTAATCATCTTGGTATCAAGTATTATGCTGTGAATATCGGAAGTACGGTTGAAGCCGTTAAAAGTGCCGTTCCGATTGAGCTTTCCGAACAGGCAAAAACGAATCTTCCTGCAAGAATACGAATGAGTACTCTTTATGCGGTATCTCAAAGCTGTAACGGCAGAGTTGCAAATACTTGTAATCTCTCCGAAGATTGGGTAGGATATGCAACAAGGTACGGTGACGGGGCAGGAGATTTCAGTCCGCTTTCAAAGCTGACCGTTACGGAGGTTAAGGCTGTCGGCAGGGAACTCGGACTTCCCGAACATCTTATTGAAAAGCCCCCGATTGACGGACTTTGCGGCAAAACGGACGAGGATAATCTCGGGTTCACATATGCCGTACTTGACGAATATATCAGAAACGGCAATATTGAAGATTTGAACATCAAGTCAAAAATTGACGCTATGCACGAAAAGACCAAGTTCAAACTAGAGCCTATGCCCAATTTTATAATGCGGCGGACAACGTCCGCAAAGGAGGAGGACTATGGAAAAAATTAAAAAGTTTTTAAAGGACGAAACACAGGGCTGGGAAAAATGGGAGGTTTTTTGGCTTGTGTTTGCTAACCTTGTCATTTTGGGTGTGTCGCTTTATATGGGCGATACTGTAATCGGAATTATCGCTTCTCTTACAGGCACAAGCTGTGTTATACTTTGCGGAAAGGGTAAAATATCAACGTATCTTTTTGGTACGATTAATGTTTTGCTGTATGCCATAGTTGCTTTTCAGGCTAAATATTACGGCGACGTTATGCTGAATCTGCTTTACTATTTTCCGACAAATATTCTCGGTTGGTTCGTCTGGAAAAATCATATGGACGATAACAACGAAGTAGATAAACGCAGAATGACGGCAAAGCAGAATATTCTTGTAATAACAGCAAGCATTGCAGGCATTTTAGGCTATGCGTATGTGCTTAAGCTTCTTAACGGAAACCTTCCGATAGTTGACAGTATGAGTACAGTTTTATCGGTTGTGGCTCAGATTCTGATGATTAAACGCTTCACGGAACAGTGGCTTATATGGATATTGGTAGATGTTGTTTCGGTAATTATGTGGTTTGCGGCATTTTTCAACGGCGGCGAAAGTGTGGCGGTATTCCTTATGTGGGTAGTGTATTTGATTAACGCAGTAATTATGTTTGTCAAATGGTATAAGGATTCAAAGAATACTGTACAAATCACGGTAAAGGAGAGGCAGTGAATGGTTCACGGAATGAAGTATAAGGTCGGTATGTACGGAGGTTCGTTCAATCCTCTTCACAACGGACATCTTAACTGTATTATCAAGGCTGCAAGCCAATGCGGGGAATTATTTATAGTTATATCGTATCGCAGCGACAAAAGCGACATTGACGTTAAAGTAAAGTACCGCTGGGTTTACAAGCTTACATCACATATCGGCAATGTCAAAATAATTCTTCTTGAAGATAAAACCACAAACAAAAACGACTACACAAAGGAACTCTGGAAAGCCGACTGCGAAAAGGTTAAGTCGCAGATAGGGAAGAAAATAGACGTTGTATTCTGCGGCAGCGACTATGATGAAAACAGCTTCTGGAATGTATGTTATCCCGAAAGTGAATTTGTAATTTTTGAAAGAGATAAATATAACTCAACAGAAATCCGTGAAAACATTTACGAACATTGGGATTGGCTTCCGCTGCCCGTTCGTTCACATTACGTAAAGAAAGTTCTGTTGATAGGTTCGGAAAGCTGCGGAAAATCAACGCTTACAATAAACCTTGCAAACCACTACAACACAAATTATCTTGAAGAGGTAGGACGTGACCTCTCGGAGCTTTCGGGAACGGATATGATGATGCTGTCGGAGGATTTTACAAGAATTTTGCTTGAGCATAAGGCAAAGGAAATGCGGGTTATCGAACACAGCAATAAAATTCTTTTTGAAGATACAGATTGCCTGATTACAAGATTTTTTATGGAGTTTCTCGAAGATGAGAATATCCGAAATAACGCAAATCTTGCGGAAAGCATTGCAAGGCTTAACGATTATGATTTGATATTGTTTCTGGAACCCGACGTTCTCTGGGTTCAGGACGGCGACAGGAGCGTTGAAATTGCCGAAAACAGAGAAAAATTCAGCGGCAGAATTAAGGAAATCTATGAAAGCTTCGGTTTTGAGTATGTTACAATTTCGGGAAATTATGTCGAAAGATATGAAAAATCAATAAAATATATTGATAAATTGTTGGAACAGTAAAACGTTACCTTGAATAGTCAACTTGTATTGACAATAAAGCGTTGACGTTATATAATAAAACCTGTCAAAAATTTTATAGAAGGCAGTGTTTTTATGGCAAAACAAAAAATCAATTCAAACGTTTTAACAATTTCCGTGGCAGGATTGTCTGTCGCAATGCTTGCCGTTTGCTCGTGGATAAGCATTCCGATAGGTGCTGTTCCCGTTACGCTGCAAATTTTCGCAGTGTACATAATAGCAGGCTTGTTTGACCTGAAAATAAGTATGATGTCAATGTTTGCGTATTTGCTTCTGGGAGCAGTGGGAGTTCCTGTGTTTGCGAATTTCAAAAGCGGAATAGCGGTATTGCAGGGACCCACAGGCGGTTATCTTATAGGCTATGTATTTACGGCATTGATAGTGTGGGCATTCGGACGCATTAAGGTTAAAAAGCCGTTCTTTATGACATTGGGTATGCTTGTTGGTTTAACGGTTTGTTACGCATTCGGAACACTCTGGTTTTATTTTGTATACCTGAATTCTGGTGATACAAAAAGTATCGGATATATTTTGTCGATATGTGTAATTCCGTTTATCATTCCCGATTTGGTGAAAATCGTTGTTGCGTCTATTCTCGTAAACAGACTGCAAATTCCACTTAAAAAACTCGGTTATACTAATGCGTAATTGCGGCAGCTGTAAGACTGACGGAGGTTTTTTAATATTGGCGGTAAATCTTAACGCTTTCGAGTATAGTTAATTTAGTATAATAATTTTAATTCCCTTACTCAACCGTTAATTCGATTGGGTAGGGAATTTTTTTACCGGTACACTGTATACAAACAAAAGTAAAATAAGGAACTGTTTGGAAATAAGTTGAACAATTTAGACGCAGGATAATTTGTTCTGTGTTAGGCACAACACAAAGGGCAAATTAGACAAGTATAAATGTTCAAGTTATTTTCTGACAGTTCCTAAGTGTAACAAAAGTTTGATTACAGAAAATGCCGTAACTTTGATACTCTCCTGCGGACATTGTACGCCTTTATACACCACTTATACACCACCTGTAGATTGACGAAAGCCGCATAAACACAAGCTTTTCGGGGTGTTATACACCGATTACACCACTTTTTTGCTTACTCTTATATATAAATAAAAAATTTTCTTTTATGATTTATAATTTATAATATATTTAATAATATGAATAATGATATATATAACCGATTCCATATATAAAAAATAAAAATTTTTTTGAATTTGCTATAAATACAATTTGGTAAAAGGGTGGTGTGAGTAGTGTATAAAGTGCTTGAAAGCTTGATTCTATGCGGCTTCTGAGATTTCACAGGTGGTGTATAGGTGGTGTATCGGAACGGACAACGGCTTATTACATCAAATAAATGCGGAAAAATAAATTTAAAAAGATGTCACACTTTAATATCATAAAAATTACAAAATTGTTACTTTAACTGCACTTTCGACAAAAACCCTTGAAATAAATGTCGTTATCACATATAATTAATACATATGGATTTTTTTAAGTAAAACAAAGTTTTAAAGAGAGGGGATTTTAAAGTGGCGAATGACTTAACCTACTTCAAAAGAAATGCCGTTAATTACTACGGCGTATTTGACAGCGAATTCGATAAGGGTAACCCTTACAGCGATATACTTACCGATGTCAGAAAAAGGTACTACGAATCGGGGCTGAGAACTCAGAAAAACAGAATTTCAAAAAGAACGGAAGACGGTGTCTACAAGTATAATTATACTCTTAACGAAGACCTTGTTCTTAAATGGAAAGTGTTCAATGACGCACACGTTGTTGAAAGAGTAATAGTTTCAAAGGAGGATACCTACCGTGTAGAGATTCGTGACCGCACAGGCAAAACGCTTAAAAAATGTATTTACTTCGGTCTTTACCACAATTGGGTGAAAACAAAATATTTCACCGAGGGCAAGGAACAGCCCGAGGTTGAGCTTGTCTATTGGGACGAAAAGGGTGTTGCCGTTATCCTGAAATATACAGCCGACGGTGACGACAGATATCCCGAGGTTCTTTATCCCTGCACGGTTGTGAACGATAAGGCACTGTTTGCGAGAATTACCGAAAAACTCGGAGTTCCCGAAGTGTGTTCGCTTTGCTCCAACGGTCTTGTTTATTTTGCGGAAAAGAGTATTTCAAGACAATGGAACAGATTTTGTGCAAACCCAAAGCTTCTTGACGAGGCTCAAAAAAATAAAAACACAGTGAGAAACGATATGGATAAAACTACAGAATTCGATCCGATTAAGGATAAACCAAAGCTGAAACCAACTGAGCCGAACAAGAGAATAGACCTCACTCAGACCTACGATGTTATAGTTCCCAACGTAGTGCAGGCGGACAGCGTTGTGATTAATAAAAATAACTCCGGCAAGTCCAAGGACAGCAAAGATGTTCCGTCACGTAAGCCTGTTTCCGACACAAGCGAAATCAACCTTTCGCAGAGTGCGGCGAATAAGTCGGGTGAACAGATTAAAGCAAGGCTTCATTCCGATTCGCTTCGTGATATCACGGAGAACACTTCGGAGAAAAAGTCCGAAACGAAAAAGAATGTCGATGTTTTTGAATATCTGAACGAACCCGATAACGAAGAGAACACCGAGGAGGAAGAGGAGATTAAACCCGACAGCGGCGAACGCAAAACCTACAATATCGACCTTGACGACGATGATGATGATAACCGTGTTCTCGACCGTTCCGCTGCCGCAGGAAACGAACCTCCGCATATCTTCGGAAGTGATTCAAGACAGTCCTACAGTCACAGCAAGGCAAAAGAGAACCTTTTGGGAAACAGCAATCCTTTTTCCGAATACAGCAGTGAAGACGACGAGAATGATAATGATACTATAACTTCCAATGAAAAAAACATTGAGGATTTGGAAAAGGCTTTTGAAAACAAGAACGCTTCGGACGATAAAACCGTTAATATCTCAAAATCGGACGACAGCAGAAAGTATACAAATCGTTCCAATATTTCCGACCTCTCCGAAAGCTTTAAGAATATCAGCCACACAGGCGGTATCGGAAATGTTCCCGATAAAATCATCAGAATATCCGATGACGAGGTTTACTATTATTACGGCGGTCTTACCAACAGCCGCAAGCGTGACGGTTACGGCAGAACCGCAATGAAAAACGGTATGACCGCATATGACGGCGGATATCAGAATGACCTCAGAAACGGCTTCGGTGTTTATTATTACAGAAACGGTAAAATATGCTATGTCGGCGATTGGAAAGACAACCACAGAAACGGTGTCGGAATTTCCTTTAACCATAAAGACCGTTCAATGTATGTAGGCGGCTGGGAGAACGATTGCCCTATAGGTATGGGTGCTAAGTTTGACGAGAACGGTAATCTCACGTTTGCAGGTCGTTATGAAAACGGTACTCGTGAGGGTATAGGTATGGTATATAACCCGAATGACGGCGGTGTTTTCGTTTCGTGCTGGGATAACGATAAATTATCCGACAGAGGTACTGTATTCGATTCAATGGGTAATCTTGTCTATAACGGCAGCTGGAAAAGAGGTACTCGAAACGGTATGGGTACTCAGTACGACAAGAAAGGTCTTGTTGTATATTCGGGCGAGTGGAAAGACGGAAAGTATAACGGTCAGGGTTCTCTTAACCTTTCAAACGGCTATAAGATTGTAGGCTCGTTTGTTATGGGTAAGGTTGAGGGTTACGCTGTTGTTACCACGAAAAAGGGCAAAAAACTCTATGAGGGTAACTGGAAAAATAACCGCTATAACGGCGAGGGTAAGCTTTATAATATGCGTAACGGCTCGTGGTGTCAAGGTACTTTTGCAAACGGTAATCCTGTGGGTGTTCTTTCGGGGTACAATCAGGACGGCGAGAAAGTGTACGAGGGCGAGTGGCTCAACGGCAAGTATCACGGCTCGGGTGTATGCTTTGAGAACGGTGTAAAAGTTTATGAGGGCGAATGGGATAACGGCATAAGAAGCGGCAGCGGAAGAGAGTACAAGGACGGCAAATGCGTTTATTCCGGAAACTTCAGCAACAATATGAGAAGCGGTTTCGGCACAAGCTACGACAGCGAGGGTCAGATTGATTACAGCGGTATCTGGGCGAATAACTGCTATGACGGTATGGGTGTACTCTATTTCTCGGGCAAGCCTAAGTTTGCGGGTAATTTCTTAATGGGTATGCTTAACGGCAGAGTAAACGAAATCAGCGACGGCATAGTTGTTAAGGAGTGCATTTACAAAGACGGCGAATGTAACTATATGCGTGAGTACACAGACGATGGCTTGACCCTGAAATACGAGGGTCACGTAAAGGACGGAGGCTATGAAGGTATGGGCTGCGGATTCTCGGCTTACGGCGAGAAATACTTCGAGGGTATCTTCAAGAAAAACGAGCCGTTCAAGAATATGAAAGTCCGTCTTAAAAAGCTTGACAAACTTGCTTACAGTGATGAGCTTTCTCATTCGGATTACAATAAATTCATCAAGGGTCCCAATTACGTTGTAGAGCAGGACTATCAGGGCGGTTCGTATTCGGGACTTCTCGTAAAGGGTAAACCCTCTGGAAAGGGTACTATTATTTATACCGACCACGGTTATACAGGTTCTTTCTCGGACGGTGTTGCCTGCGGTCTTGGTGTTATCTATGAATGGGACGGCAGCGAGATTAAGGGAACGTTCACAAAAACAGCCGACGAAGATACAACAGATATTATTCTTGCAAACGGTGTTACATATCACCTTAGAAATAATTGATTCGGAGAGGTGGTATAAATGGACGACGTTACTCAGGAAGTTACTCATATGCAGTCAACTGTTGAAAAGTTTATAGATACTGCAATAGAATGGCTGAAAGATTTTCTCCCAAATCTGCTGGGGGCTATAATTATTCTGATTGTGGGAATGTGGCTGTCTGGATTAATCTCTAAGCTTGTTGCGAAAACTATGGAGAAAGCAAAGATAGGAAAGGAAGTCGTTACCTTTGCACATTCGTTTGTAAAGAACGGCATAAAAGTTCTTGTCATTGTTGCGGCAATAGGTACGCTCGGTTTTAACATAGCTTCTCTTATCACGGCTCTCGGTGCGGCTACCGTTGCAATAGGACTTGCCTTGCAGGACAGTCTAAAAAACATTGCAAGCGGTGTTATGATTCTGATTAATAAGCCTTTCAAGGTTGGTGATTTTCTTGAAACAAACAGCTTACAGGGTAAAGTTACAAGAATAGATATTGCAAGCACTCATCTTTTAACTCTTGACAATAAGGAAATAATTATTCCAAATTCCAATATGTACGGAAGCAATATTATTAATTTTTCCTCTCAGAATACAAGACGTGTTGATTTGAGCTATAATGTGTCTTATAATTCAGACATTGATTTTGTAAAAAATGTTGTGAAAATGGTCATCGAGAAGCAGGAGCTTATTTTGAAAGATCCGAAGCCTTTTATCGCAGTCGGTAAGCACGAAAACAGCAGTATTCAAATAGTAGTCTGGGTTTGGTGCGAAAACGCAAATTATTTCCCTGTTTATTATTATATGCAGGAAAACATTAAAAAAGCGTTCGACAAAAATAAAATTGAAATTCCATTTACGCAAATTGACGTTCACAATTCATAATTTATGATTTTTTGGTAACAATACTTGTGATGTAATTTTTGCATTGAAACAGTTGCTTTTGGTGTAATTATTATATCACAAGTATTTTTTACGGAGTGATAAAGATGAAAAAAGCAATAGCGACATCAGCTTGTCTTTTGGCAATTGCAGCGGTATTTGCAGGCTGTAACACTAACGACGGAAAGGTAAACGACAATTCGACAGTTTCAAGAGTTTCGACTGCTTCAAGAATTAATGAAACAGACAGAAACACCTCTCTTACAGATTCTGAAAGAAGAGTTATCAATAATAACGATACGGCTGTTTCTTCGACAAACCGTGATGTGGTGGTTGAGAACAACAACACCTATAACGATAACCGTGATGATGACAACGGATTAATCGGTGATGTCGGAGAAATGGTAGGCGAGGGCGTTAATGATGTGACTAACGGTGTTGAGAATATCGGCGATACTGTTGCAAACGGAATTGAGGATATCACAGACAATAACGATAACAACGACCATTACAACGACACGGACAATACTCAGTATTAATTTACCGTAATAAAAAAAGTTACCGACTGTACCAGTTATAATACAGTCGGTAATTTTAGTTATACTAACGAACATTAAGATTTACTACTTTTCTTTGACCGGCAATTCGCTGTGCTGTTGCCTTTTAGATTTTGAGTATAATGCTCTTAGTAACTGTTGGGAAATAAGTTGAACAAATTAGACAAGTATAAATGTTCAAGTTATTTTCTGACAGTTCCTTAGTGTTATTTTTTGAAAATATGATGATATTTTCCTTTTCCGATATTCGGGAAAGCAGAACCCAAACGCTTGAATCTCTTTTGAGAGGCAAGAATGTTAAGTCTGAGTTTTTCATTGAGAGATTCAATTTCGGCTTTTTTCTCAGCTAAGTTGTCGGCAATATTGTCACGAACTTCGTCAATATGAGGAAATTTATCGTTGACTGCCTCTTTAAGCTTCTCTTCATTCTCGGCAATATTTTCCTTAAGCTTCTCACTATGTTCCATAACGTACAATGTTCTGTCGCTTAAGTTTGTTCCTATAGATTCCGAAATCTTGGTAAGTTTTTCCTCAAGTTCAATAACTGCACGGAGATTTTTGCGGAGTTTCAGAATAGTAACAATCGTAATTGTAAAATCTGCAAAAAATGTTACGCAAAGAATTCCGACAGTGATATATCCTAGCGTTTTGGGTATAAGTCTGATAAGTGCCATAACGGTTGGGTGAACTACATTTACAACCAGCACACAGGCAAGACCCCACAGAAGTGAAAACTTCAGACATATGTAACCCTTGATGTTAAACGGCTGTTCGCTGTAATCCCACCATTTTTCGTGGAAAACCTTTTCGAGAACGAATCCTCCGATAAATTCTATAAACGATGTAAAAAACACCGATTCAATAAACAGCAGTCCCCAATGATTCTTAATCGGTTCAAGAAATATCAGAACGCATATAACGCCCACACCGTAAATGGGGCAAACGGGACCTGTGCAAAATCCACGGTTTACAAATTTACCCTGAACGGTTGCGGCATATATAACCTCAACGCTCCACCCGATAAAGCTGTAAACAATGAAAATACAAAGCAATTCGTAAAAAGAATAGTTGATAAAACTCAAATAATCACTCTCCAAAAGCCTTTTGATAATCCAACGGCTTAATTTATAGGTGTTATTTTTCGTTTTTAAAATGGTTGACGTGTTTTTTAATAGCGTCAAATGTTTGGGAGCTGATAATGTGCTCCATTCTGCAAGCGTCTTCAACGGCAGTTTTGGGGTCTACACCAAGCTCGATAAACCACGACGATAAAAACTGATGTCTTTCGTAAATTCTTTCTGCGATTTCACGACCGGCAGATGCCAGTGAAATGTAGCCCTTATGGTCAACTTCAATGTAGCCGTTTTCACGAAGATTTTTCATAGCGATACTTACGCTCGGTTTGGAAAATTCCATTTCGTTTGCGATATCGATAGAACGAACAAGACCGTTTCTGTTTTTGAGGATAAGTATAGTTTCAAGATAATCTTCGGCGGACTCTCGGATTTGCATAAACTCACCACCCTTTAACAAAGATAAATATTAATCCATATTAGCTATTATAACATTTTCCCCTATAAAATTCAATAATAAAATGTTAAATTTTTTTTTAACACGTGGAGATAGTTTATTTTATCAGTAACTTTTATTACCCGACCGAGGGTTGTTTTAATGAGGTAGTTTTTGACCAACTTTATTTTGAATAATAAAAATCATATCAAATACTTTACAAAAAACTTTCGGTCGGGTATATGAAGTTATTGTCTAAAAAGACTGGCTTCACGTATCTCCTGCGGGCGTTGCCCGCCGTTGCCCGCCCCGACCGAGGGTTGTTTTAATGAGGTAGTTTTTGACCAACTTTATTTTGAACAATAAAAATCATATCAAATACTTTACAAAAAACTTTCGGTCGGGTATATGAAGTTATTGCTTAAAAAGACTGGCTTCACGTATCTCCTGCGGGTGTTGCCCGCCTTGACAAAAGTTGGTTTTGTAGTATACTATTAATTGTTATTAAATATGATAGGGGAATAGAAAATGCTTGATATATGTTTACTGGGTACGGGCGGCACTATGCCTATGCCCGACAGAGCTTTGACTTCACTGATAGTCAGGTATAAAGGAAAAAATATTTTAATTGACTGCGGTGAGGGTACTCAAATTATGGTTCGTAAAAGCGGATTCAGCTTGAAAAAAATCGATACCATTCTTATTACTCATTTTCACGCCGACCATATCGCAGGGCTTCCCGGTCTTCTTCTCTCAATAGGTAAGTCCGAACGAACCGAGCCTGTGAAAATTATCGGTGGAAAAGGTATTAAGGAAGTTGTGAAATCACTTTGCATAATAGCACCCGAACTGCCGTTTGAAACGGAATGTGTGGAAATTGAGAATAAACACGAAGTTTTTCATATAGGTGAACTTAGAATAGAATCTCTTCTTTTAAAGCATAGTATGACTTGCTACGGCTATAGCATTAATCTTGACAGACAAGGTAAATTTCAGCCGCAAAAGGCTTTGTCGTTGGGTATTCCTCAGCAATATTGGGGTACTCTTCAAAAAGGCGAAAACATTGAACTTGACCATAACATCTATACACCCCATATGGTTTTGGGTGAACCGAGAAAAGGTCTTAAGGTAACCTACTGCACCGATACACGTCCCTGCGATTATTTGACGGAGTTTGTAAAAAATTCCGATTTGTTCGTATGCGAGGGTATGTATGCGGAAGAGGATAAATTTGAAAGGGCTCTCTCAAACAAACATATGATGTTTAGGGAAGCTGCCCAAATTGCCAATGCTGCAGATGTTAAAGAACTTTGGCTTACGCATTTCAGTCCATCGCTTAACAATCCCGAAGATTATGCAGATTTTGCATGCGGTCTTTTTGAGCACACGCTTATTCCCTCCGATTTACAGAAAACAGAACTGAATTTTTAAAATTTGTGAAAAGTGCTATAAAATTAACCTGTAAATTTTACCGAAAAAACTTAACGAAGACTTGATTTTTAGTAAAATATGTGATACAATAAACTCAACAAGAAAATTATATTATCATAAGCTTTCTTGAAGCGTTATGCTTTTACATAGATAAGCTTAAAACGAAAGGAAGATTTCAATGTACAATTCAAAATTTTCCAGACTTTTCGCAATTGGTATTAGCAACGCTTAATTTACAATCCGGGCGAACAGCACAGGTAGTAATCTGTACTCGCTAAATTCGCCCGAACTAAAGCGTTTTTTCATTCGGAGGATAAGCCAATGAACAATTTGTATTATTTGAATTAATTATTTAACAGTGAATATAATGCTTTTAGAGTTCATCTTTATGAGGTAATGTCCCATGAACATTTTATATTAACAATATGTAGTCATAATGATGCTTCCTAAACACACGAAAATCGCTCCAAACATCAGTCGGGGCGATTTTCGTTTTTTATTTAAAAATTCGATAAACCTCGTCGGGCAATTGTTTTATAATTGTGAGATTATATTTTATCCAAAGTAAACATCTGAAAATCGTCAGTATAACTAACCTTAATTCCGAGATTGGAGAAATACTCAATAATAAAATCAATAAGCTCCGCCGTAGGTTTTTCGTCAAGTGAAAAATATTGACCTCCGCAGCCGTCGTGAAAATGCACGTTTAAATGAAATCTTTCATCAACTGCTTTTTTCATTTTGAGAACGTCGGAATAATCAAGATTTACAGCCAAATTAATCACCTCCGAAAATATTATGCCCCCAATCAGATAAGATTTTCAAGCTCGAAAGCGTTTTTGAGGTCGTCGATAATATCCTCTGCATCTTCAAGTCCTACACTCATACGGAAGAAGCCGTTGTGGAACTCCTCGGGATAGAGATACTGACGTTCGTCGTTTTCACCGATAAACGCAATTAACGTTCCGTCGTGACCGAGCGATACAGCAGATGTAATAAGCTGCAAATGACTTACAACCCTGTTATATGTGTCGTGGTCTGCCTTTAAGCCGAACGAGAGAACACCGCCGAAGCCGTTCTCCATTTGCTTTACAGCGATATCGTGGTCTTTGTGGTCTTCAAGTCCCGGATACGCAACAAAGCTTACACCTTTAACTGTTTTAAGGAAACGAGCCACAGCCATAGCATTGTCGTTGTGTCTTTGCATACGCAAAGGGAACGTAACAGCACCACGCATAATAAGCCAAGCGTTAAACGGACTGATAGTGCCGCCGAGATTTACCTGTGACTGATAGCGAACCTCATCAAGATATTTAGTCTTGCCGATGATAGCACCGCCCATTGCGTCGCCGTGACCGTTGATGTACTTTGTAAGGCTTTCAACAACGAAGTCCGCACCAAACTCGATAGGACGTGTAACGTACGGGGAGCAGAATGTATTGTCAACCGAAAGAAAAGCGTTGTTCTCGTGAGCAATGTCAGCAAGAGCCTTAATGTCACAGATTTGAAGAGTGGGGTTGCCGGGAGTTTCAACGTGAATGAGCTTTGTGTTCGGACGGATAGCCGCCTTAACAGCTTCAAGGTCTGAAACATCGACAATAGTAGTTTCAACATTATATTTCTTGTTGAAAAGCTCGTTGAAAAGTCTGTATACGGCAATGTAAGTAATCTTAGAGAAAATTACATGGTCGCCGCTTTTGAGCAAAGCAAAGAATAATCCCGAAAGAGCTGCCACACCGCTTGCGAGAACAACGCAGTCTTCACCGTTTTCGAGGTCGGCAAGCTTATTCTGGAGGTCTTTCTGATTGACACCGCCGTTTCTTGTGTAGATGTTGATGTTTGGGTCGCTCCAGTTAGCGGCACTTGCATCATAGGGGAGAACATAGCTGTTGGCAAGTGTAATCGGGTGTTGGATAGCACCTGTTGTGGGGTCTACACCGTTGCCCGAATGGATAGCTCTTGTCTGAAAGCCGTACTTTTGACCGTTAGGTTTTTTTTCCATATTTTTTCACTCCTGATGTTAATATATCCTGATTAAATGAATTATCATTTAATTGAGGTCAAGCCGTATTATAAAGACACTGCTCGACACTGCCATATACCATTATAATACTATTCGGAAAAAATTTCTACCTTTTTTTGAAATTTCTTTTAAAAAGCTATTGACTCTCACGCAACGTTATAAAGTATACTATAGTTACCACAAGAGGAGGAGATAAAATGTTAAGTGTAAAAAAGGTAAGCGAACTTACGGGGATAAGCATTCGCACACTTCGTTATTATGATGAAATAGGCTTGCTGAAACCCTCTGAAATTTCAGACAGCAGATATCGATATTATGACGAAAAGGCTATCGAACGCTTACAGCAGATATTACTTTTCCGTGAGCTTGAATTTCCTCTGAAAGCTATAAAGGAAATTATCGATAGTCCGAATTTTAACAGGGAGGAGGCTCTTGAACATCAGATTGAACTGCTTACTTTGAAAAAAGAACACTTGGAAAACGTGATACTCTTCGCTCGTGGAATAAAATTTTTAGGAGTGAAAGCAGTGGATTTTTCGGTTTTTAACACAGGAAAATTAGATGAGTACGCAAAGGAAGCAAAGGAAAAGTACGGAAGCACAGCCGAATACAAGGAGTTTGAGGAGAAATCCAAAAACCGTACACAACAGGATGAGGAACGTCTTTCGGAAGAGATTATGACAATTTTCGCAGAGTTTGGCAGTATGAAAGATTTACCGCCCGAAAGCAACAAGGTTCAGTCACAGGTGAAAACTTTACAGGATTTTATGATGGATAATTTTTACAACTGTACTCCGGAAGTTTTGAAAGCTTTGGGAAAGATGTACTCGGGCGGAGGAGATTTTACAAAGAATATCGACAGTGTAGGCGGCAATGGTACGGCGGAGTTCGTTACACAGGCGATTAATGTTTTTTGCGATAAGGAAATATAAGAGCCTGTTTAGTATCTCCCACAAGCATCTTTTCGGCAAATTTTGCTGATCTCTGCGTCAAAAATCCTTGCAATACGACAGTATTCCTGCGGCTTTTTTCCTTGACCTCAACAAAATTATGCTCGAAAATCTGCTCACGTCAAGATACTAAACAGCATCTAAGACTAGCAAAAAAGCGGTTGTTTACGCTCAGTCCGAAAGTTTGATTTGAATTTATTCTGTGATTTTCTCCGATGCTTTGTGGTGTCGGAGAAAATTTTTTATAAAGCTATTGACAAATCCTCAAATTTATGCTAAAATATTAAAGCAGTGAGAAAAATTTAATATCTGCGGATATGGCGGAATTGGCAGACGCGTATGGTTCAGGTCCATATGAAAGCAATTTCATGCAGGTTCAAGTCCTGTTATCCGCACCAATGCTTTTAACCGCATAAATGCCGGCAAATCGGTGTTTATGCGGTGTTTCTGTGTATAAGAGCCTATTTAAAATCTTAGGAACTGTCAGAAAATAACTTAAACATTTATACTTGTCTAAATTGTTCAACTTATTTCCCAACAGTTCCTTAGCGATACACGTCTTTTTGGCAAATTTTCCTGCTAACTGCGTCAAAAGAACAAGACACAAGACAGTATGCCTGCGTCCTTTTTCATTGTTATCAGAAAAATTATGCTCAAAAATCCGTGACATAAATTTTTATCTGATTTTTTTGCTGATTCATTGGATTTTACTTGATTATTTTTTGGTTATGCTATATAATTTATACAGTATGAAAAAGCAAAATCCCATAAACCGAAACTTTTTAAATAAAAGTTACAAGAAGTGATTATTTTGAAAAGAATAATATCATTAATTCTTCTTATGTCGATAACCTGTTCAATGACCGCTGTGTTTAGACAGTGCGGAATGACAAGGGAACAGCAAGAGGAATTTGAAAGAATGATTCCCGATGTAATAAGCTATGTTGAAGAGAAATATGGTCTTTCCGACGTGAACGTCACAGGGTACGGATATCCGCTTTCAAGCGGTGCTTTCGGTTTGGATTGTAGTTACCGCCTGTTTGATGTCGGTAATGATTTGCGTGTTGTTTATGTTGATGAAAGAAATCGCTTTTACGATAACGGACAAGCCGAAGAAATAGTTGATGATTTTATAAACAAAATATATACTCCAAAAATAACCGAAACCCAAAAGAAATACAATATGAAAATTCAAAGCGATAAAATTTCTTTGAATTTCCTTGACGTTAAACCGTCTTATTTTGCTTTTCATAATAAATATAACGGTGATATAGAGGAATTTCTCAAAGCCGAAAATGCAGTCATTAGTCTGGATTGTCTTATATTTATGTCCGATGATAAAGCCGATTATAAAACTCCTATGTTTGAAATAAAAGATTTTCTTAATGACTGTGGAGAGATTAACAAAGTTGATATGTTCGGCTGTACTCCCGATTTCAGCGAATTTTATACCAAATTCAGAGCCGAAAACACAAGTTTGTCTTTAAATTCCCTCAAAGATTATTTTAAATCCTCTCCGTATTCGTTTTGTACTTATTCGGTGCGTGAAAAATCTCGCTGGTTTTTCTACGAGAAAATGACCGATGAAAGTGAATTGGAATTGGAGTGGTACGAGAAAAAGTATATTGAATTTCTGCCGGGCGTAAAGATTGCAAGTGCTTATTCGGATTTTACTTCTAAGGAGAACGATATTAAAATCGAAAAGGTATTTTCAAAAGACAAGCTTTCCGATATTCTGTACGAATATGAAATCACTGAAAACAGCACAACAAGCGACACACCAAATTCAGAGCCGATTGCCGATAATGATCCCGATACTTCCGAAAACTCCGTTAATCGTAAGTGTTTTCCAAAAACCGACGCATACAAAATTACTTTTTCGGATAGATTAAAAAAGTACATTTCTGAAAATGATGAAAGGTATAATTTTAGTGAATTTGGATTTAAATGTTACTTTGTGTTTGATGAATTCCCAAAAGATACAGATGTGTATGAGAAGCACGTTTTCAAGTTGGCTTTAGACGAAAACGGCAACGCAGTTCAATCAAATGCTCTTACAGAAATTACTAACCCCTACCGTTACCGTAATAACTATAAACCAAGTAAATATGACGGTTTGGAGGGTCATTTGTATGATGACTATATATGTTTCTATGCAAAATATTACGGAAAATAAATATAAATTATAAATTTGAAAGAGGTGTTTACGATGACACTTTTAGTCGTTGACGGAAACAGCATAGTAAACCGTGCCTTTTACGGTATTAAAATTCTTACCACAAAGGACGGTAAGTTCACAAATGCTATTTACGGCTTTTTGACTATGCTTGATAAAATAAAGGAGGTTTCAAACCCCGATGCCGTGGCGATTGCCTTTGACCTGAAAACCCCGACTTTCCGCCACAAAGCATTTGAAGGCTACAAAGCTAACCGAAAAGGTATGCCCGAAGAGCTTGCACAGCAGATGCCTGTTTTAAAGGATTTACTTAGAACTCTCGGCTATACTCTCGTTGAGTGCGAGGGTTATGAAGCCGATGATATTCTCGGTACACTTGCCGCAGAGTGTGACAAAACGGGCAATAAATGCGTTATCGCAACAGGCGACAGAGATTCTTTACAGCTTGTTTCGGAGAATGTCACGGTAAGACTTGCCGCCACAAAAATGGGTAAAGCGGAAGCGGCTCTTTATGATGTAGATAAAATCAAGGAGGAGTACGGTGTTACTCCTCCGCAGATGATTGAAATTAAGGCTCTACAGGGCGATACGTCAGATAATATCCCCGGTGTTGCAGGAATAGGCAAAAAAGGTGCAGGCGACCTTATTCAGAAATACGGTACTATCGATTACATTTACGATAATATTGATACACTCGATATCAAGCCGGGTATGAAGAATAAGCTTATAGCAGGCAAAGACAGTGCCTTTATGAGTAAAATGCTCGGTACTATCAGCCGTGAAGCTCCCATTGATACCGACCTTTCACATTACACCGTTGCGGAATACAATGCCGATGATGTTGTAATGAAGCTTGCGGGACTGGAGCTTTTCTCGCTCATTAAAAAGTGGAATCTTCGTTCAGATGTCAAGGTTCAGACCAAAACGGAAGAAGTTACAAAACTCCCGACTCTCGATACAAACCCCGATACTGATAAGGTTTTCAAGAAAATTAAAGCCGAGGGAAAAGCTTATTTTATTGCAGATATTTATAAAGGTGAAGTGAATTATATCTATGTTAATACTGTAGATACGGTAGCAGTAATTGACAGCAACGCCAATGATTTCTTAATAAAGCTTTTGACAGACGATACTATCGAGAAATTGACAGATAATTCAAAAAATATTTTTGCATTTGCAATCAAGAATGACATTGAGCCGAAAAATATTACAATGGATATTCAGCTTGCCGCATATATTCTCAATCCGTCCGCAAGTTCCTACGATACACGCCGACTTCTTGAAGAGTATAAAATTTCCGTGAAGTATTACGAGGACTCACTTTTATACAGCAGTGAACTTGCCACCGATACGGCTTTTCTGCCTAAGCTTTGTGAAGTTCTTAACGGCAAGCTTAAAGAGTTTGGTCAGCTTGACTTGCTTAAGAATATTGAAATTCCTCTTGCGAATGTCCTCGCAAGTATGGAGAACTACGGCTTTAAGGTTGACAAGGACGAAATCGAACGATACGGAACTATGCTTGGTGAGAAAATCGAGAAGCTCCAAAAGAATATTTACGAGTCGGTAGGCTATGAGTTCAATATCAATTCCCCTAAACAGCTTGGTGTCGCACTTTTTGAAAAACTCGACCTGCCCGGGGCAAAGAAAACAAAAAGCGGTTACTCGACAAGTGCCGATGTACTTGAAAGTATCAGAAATGTTCACCCTGCTATCGATATGATTCTTGAATACAGAACACTTGCGAAACTCAAATCAACCTACTGCGACAGTCTTGTGAAAGTTACCGACTACAGTGGCAGAATACATTCTATTTTCAATCAGACCGAAACGAGAACAGGACGTATTTCTTCACTCGAACCCAACTTGCAGAATATTCCCGTGAGAACGGAAGTGGGTAGAGAACTCAGAAAATTCTTTATTGCCGAGGATAATTACACATTGGTAGACGCTGATTATTCTCAGATTGAATTAAGAGTACTTGCATATATAGCAAACGACACGGAGATGATAAAAGCTTTCAAGGACGGCACGGACGTTCATACAGTTACGGCATCTCAGGTGTTCAATATGCCTGTTGATATGGTCAGCTCAACTATGCGAAGCAGGGCAAAGGCTGTCAATTTCGGTATAGTTTACGGTATCGGTGCGTTTTCGCTTGCAAAGGATATCGGTGTTACACGCAAGGAAGCCGACAGCTACATCAAAGCTTATCTTGCACATTACAGCGGTGTTGATTCGTATATGAATGCAGTTGTGGAAAAGGCGAAAAATCAAGGCTATGTTGACACAATGTTCGGTCGGAGAAGATATCTCCCCGAGCTTATGGCAAGCAACAGAAATCTGCGTGCGTTCGGTGAAAGAGTTGCAAGGAATATGCCTATTCAGGGAACGGCGGCGGATATTATCAAAATAGCGATGATAAGAGTTTTTAACCGTTTGAAGTCCGAGAATATGAAGTCAAGACTTATATTGCAGGTTCACGATGAATTGATAGTCGAAGCACCGAAAGACGAAGCCGAAAAAGCGGCGGCTATTTTGAAAGAGGAAATGGAGAATGCGGTAAAGCTCAACGTTCCGCTTACTGCCGATGCGAATATCGGTGATACATGGTATGATGCCAAAGGGTAGGTTAATGCGTAATTGTTGAGTTGGTTTTTCGTTGGCAAGGAGAGGATTATAAATGATTATTCGTTTTGGTGAAGAGAAAGATTATACGCAGCTTGCCGAGATGAAATGGATTCACGGTGCGGAAGATGATATCTACTACAATGAAAATAATCTTGACGGTGTAAACAAGGGTGAATTTGTATCACGGTTTACGGAGTTTTTGAGGGAACATAAGGAGTATGAAATCTTTGTTGCAGAGGAAAATAATGTTGTAATATCGGCAATGTTTGTGTATCGTATACCGAAAGTTCCTAAGCCAAACGGTCATGCCGAATCAATAGCGTATCTCACAAATGTTTTTACGCTTAAAGAATACAGAAATAAGGGTATCGGCACAAAGCTGTTGAAGTACATCAAAGAATATCTTACGGAACAGAAATGTGAACTGATTTTTGTATTTCCCAGTGAAAAATCAATTTCTTGGTACGAAAGAAACGATTTCACAAATATTAATGAAGTTTTCGAATGTGACTTAACAGAAGAATAACGATAATTTGAGGTGTGTATAATGTGTTTTGAAAGCAAATCGGAATATAATCCTATGGATAAATCGAACGAAATTTTCGATATTGTCAAAAAATACAGTCCTACAGCCCATATGATTTCGGGTGATGATTTTAAATATATAAAGGCTGTCAATTTGGTGGGCAATGAACTCTATATTGATATCGACAATAAGGAAATAACTTTATTTTTCGGTAATTGGCACGACCATTATTATAATGATTTATCGGAATACGAACTTTTTATCGAAAATCTCACCGACATATTTAACAACAGAAAGTTTACAGTTTCTACTTTTTTAAAAGATAGGGCAGGGTGTGCGTTTCTATCCGAAACAGCCGAACCGGATATTATAAGCTTACGGGAAGAAGTCGGCACGGATAAAACCATACTTTGCAGCTTTTGGAACAGCTCGAAAAACATTACATTTGATGTCGAAACGTAATATATAAAAAGGAGGGAAATTTCATGTATAAAAGACTTTGCGATTATATAGACTACATCGAAGAAGCAACAAGACCCGAAAATCTTAAAAAGCTTTCGGAAGAACAAAAGAAAGCCTTAACGGCAAAACTTCTCACTCAGATTCAGTTTTTCCAGCACGAGAGAATTATTCATCTTATTGTAACACATCTTTTTGCTATGATTACAATTGTTACTCTCGTGGGAATGATGTACTTTAAGACTATTCCTATGCTTATATTGTTTGTGCTTGAAATGTCACTTGTTTTTCCGTATATAGTGCATTATTATCATCTCGAGAACGGTACACAATATCTGTATACTATGTTTGACAGATTAAACGGAGAACATTATGGTGAAGAGCTGCAAAAGCCGCACGAAAAAAAGAAAAAAAAATAATTTTTCACACAAAAATTCCCCACCAACAACAGCTAAAAATAAACTGCCACGGTGGGGAATAATTGTTAGGAACTGTTGGGAAATAAGTTGAACAATTTAGACGCAGGATAATTTGTTCTGTGTTAGGCACAACACCGCAGGAATACTGACGTATTTCAAGG
>CACWTQ010000003.1 GCA_902763835.1 uncultured Ruminococcus sp.
GAAGCAACAATAATAAGTGTATCTATATTCGCAAGCGGAGGGCGAACTATACTGTTTTTACGCTCGTAAACCTCCTCAATCGCACAGTAACCGCTTTCGGGTACGGCAATCTTAACCTTATCACCGACCACAGGCTTAAAGCCTTTATTTCTGAAATTACCCCTTGCCTTGCATTCATATACATTATCGGCGGCTTCTACATAATAGAAACCGCCGATAGATTTTAATATAATGCCGTCAAGGGTTTTACCCCCGCCCATTATTAATAATCCTCATCATCGTAACTCGAGAAATAGATCGGCTCATCTCCAGGTTCTTCAGGCTCATAAGCCGGCTCGCTTGGAATTGCTACTTCTTCGCTTGATGTTATTTCCGAAGAAGTATCACTGTCAATAAACTCAGCCTCCGATGAAGAATTATTTTCCTCTTCTTCCTGTGAGCTTGTTTCCTCTTCTTCTTCATTCTCTTCCTGCGATTCTACATCCGAATCGGTATCAGAATCGGGAACAGTGAACGGATACGTTTCGAGAGTTTCAACTGCATTGTTTGCAAAATCGAAATTATATACACGATACATCTTGTCGTTAAGAGCGATAACCACTCTGACCGAACCCTCTGTACTCATTCTAGAAATTGTAACAGTGAAGTTTTTTGAATACTTTGGAACAATTGACTTTGTATACGTATCATCAACTTCACCGTTAATAATAACCTCAAATTTAACCGAGGAGGCAACATCTTCAGGCAAATCAACGGTCTGAGTAAGAGAAACACTTCTCGGCGGTCCTTCGGAAAGGATTATTTTAACATTGGTTTCCTTATTTACCTTAGCACCACGAAGCGGATTCTGTGCAACAATCTTATCCTTTGCAACCGTACTCGGCATATACGAATAACCGTCATAATTGAGATTAACCTCTTTAAGTTTAGCCTGTGCTTCCGAGAGGGTAAGTCCTACAAGATTAGGCACTTCAACTCTTGCCTCGCCTGCTTTCTTGCTGACGTAAATCTTAATAGAAGAACCGATTGTAACCTTAGTTCCGGCTGTAGGATATGTCTGCTTAACGTAGCCCTCGGCTGTCTGATTATCAAGAACCATAAGTACCTCGGGAACAAGGTTTACAGACTTAATTTTCTGAACTGCATCGTCCTTTGTTCTGCCGTCAACGCTCGGAAGATTCAAGGTTGTTTCCTCGGAATTTACTGTAATCTGGATAGTTGAACCTTCTTTGATTTTCTTTTCACTTGGCTCAGGGTTCTGGCTCAGAATAACATCAATAGGCTTATCCACATCATAAACGTTTGTAACGTCCCATTTAAAGTTATAAGTTACCTTATCCTTATTAACTGTGTTAAAATCAAGACCTATAAGATTAGGAACAAGAACATCGGTAGTTGAGTTGCTGCTGAATCCTTTGAACACAGCAAGCACCAGGAACACCAGACACACCGCAACAAACGCTATAACCGAACCGCCGATAATCTGAACGATAGGACTTGATCTCTGTTCCTCGGGGTCATCGTCCCATTCGTCTTCCTCCTTATACGGAGCTTCCGTTTCAATCTTTTTTACTGTATTAACTGTCGGCTTTACAGACTCATCATCAATATTGTCATAACTGAAATTAAACTTAATTGACGGATTCTTCTTAAACTTAACCAAGTCATTGTACATCTCGGCAGCCGAACGATATCTCTTCTTAGGCTCTTTCTGCATAGTCTTAATGATAATTTCTTCAAGACCTACAGGAATCTTGGGGTTAAGCTTTCTCGGCGGTTCGGGGTCGGACTGAAGCTGCATAATCGCAACAGATACTGCATTATCCGCATCAAACGGAAGCTTGCCCGTAAGCATCTCATACATCATAACACCGAGAGAGTACAAGTCGGATTTCGCATCGGTTGATTCTCCTCTTGCCTGTTCGGGTGAGATGTAATGAACAGAACCGATAGCTTTATTAGTCATAGTCATTGACTTTGTTGTGTTCTTTGAAAAACGTGCAATACCAAAGTCTGTAACTTTAATTGTTCCATCCTCCAGAAGCATAATATTCTGAGGTTTAACATCACGGTGAATGATACCCTTATCGTGTGCATGCTGGAGTGCTCTTAAAATTTGTAGAACGAAATGGATTGTTTCTTTCCAATTTATCGGACCTTTTTTCTCAATGTAATCCTTGAGAGTAATTCCGTCAATGTACTCCATTACAATGTACTGTATTCTGTCACCAAAGCTAACGTCATAAACTTTCACAATGTTAGGGTGCGACAGAACTGCAATTGCTTTTGATTCATCTTTAAAACGTCTTATGAACTCATCATTGCCCAAATACTCATCTCTAAGAATTTTTATGGCAACGGGTATCTGATCTTCTATATCCCAGGCACTGTAAACTACAGCCATACCGCCCTCGCCGATTACTTCGCCGATTTCGTAACGACCGTCAAGTCTTTTGCCGACATACTTATCCTCCGCCATAACTTTCTCTCCTTTTCTCTTTTCTTTTCATACTCAATTAACTACTCATTAACCAAAACCGTCACGGTGATATTATCGCTTCCGCCACGCTCTTTTGCAAGTTCCACAAACTGTTCCGCAAGCTCTGTGCGAGGTGTGGATTCTATAACCTCAAGCAGTTCGTCTATATTAAAATAATTACTAAGTCCATCTGTGCACATAATCAAAATATCACCCAACACAAACGGTCTTGTAATAAAATCAACCTCAAGCTTTTCCTCAACACCCAAAGCTCTTGTTATAAAATTCTTGCTTGGGTGAACTCTTGCCTCCTCGGGCGTTATCTGACCTCTGTCAACAAGCTGCTGCACTAAGGAATGATCCACCGTAACCTGTGAAATTTTACCTCCGCTTACAAGGTAAACTCTGCTGTCACCGGCATGAACCACATGAAGCTTATTATCTTTGATAAGTGCAAGCTCAACGGTTGTTCCCATTCCTCTCAGATTTTCATGTTCACAAGACATAGCGAAAACCTTGCTGTTTGCGGACAGAACTGCTGACACTAAAAGTTCTCTAAGCTCATTGTCGGTTAAATCAAAACTAAATCCCTCACAAAGTATTCTGCTGATCTCTTCTACCGCCTCCGCACTTGCAACGCTGCCGCCGTTTGCTCCGCCCATTCCGTCGCAAACCACCGACCAAGCACAGGTATCCGATATTTTCCCGTAACGGCAGGAATCCTGGTTACAGCTTCTGACCAGACCAACGTCGGTCTTAAAAAATATCTGCAATTTTACTCCTCCTTTGCCTTATGATTCGTTTTTGTTGATGAAATCGTATTTCTCCTCAGCTGACCGCAGGAAGCATTGATATCAGAACCGAGAGTTCGTCTTACGGTCGCCGTTATTCCTGCCTTGCCGAGAATATTTATAAAGGCTTTCTGCCTTTCGATTTTGCTCTTTATATATCCCGTTCCCTCAACGGAGTTTACGGGAATTAAATTCACATGACATAAAATTCCTTTAAGTCTTTTCGCAAGCTCCCTTGCACATTCATCGGAATCGTTCACTCCGCTTATCATCGCATACTCAAAGGAAATTCTCCGCCCCGTCGCCTTGGCATAATGCCGACAGGCTTTCAGAAGCTCCTCAATCGGATAACGTTTATTTACGGGCATTGTCTGACTTCGTATTTCATTGTTCGGAGCGTGAAGCGACACCGAAAGAGTTAGCTGAAAATTCTCCTTTTCAAGGTCGTAAATTCTGTTCACCAAACCGCACGTTGAAAGAGATATATGCCGCATACCGATATTAAGTCCTTCGTCTGCTGAAACAAGTCGTAAAAACTTCACAACATTGTCGTAATTATCAAGCGGCTCGCCCATACCCATAAGAACAATATTTGAAATTCTGATATCCAAATCCTTTTGGGAAGTCTGAATTTGTGAGAGCATTTCCGAGGGGGTGAGATTTCTCGAAAAGCCGCTTTTTCCGGTTGCACAGAATGTACAGCCCATTTTACAGCCGACCTGTGTTGAAATGCAGATAGTATATCCGTGGTGATAATTCATAACAACACTTTCGACAAATTCACCGTCATTGAATTTAAATAAATATTTAACTGTTTTATCATAAACCGAAATGAGTTTTTTTTCAATAGTTGCAACAGAGATGTAATAAAGTTTACTAAGATTGTTACGTAATTCCTTGGAAATGTCTGTCATATCATCGAAACTGTTCACACCTAATGTAAGCCATTTATATACTTGTTTCGCACGGAACTTCGGAAGAGAAAGCTCAGTCTTGAATTCTTCTTCAAGTTCTTTCAAGGAATATGATTTAATATCTTTCAAAATCTCACCTCTTTTTAATTGCACTAATGAAAAATCCGTCTGTGTTATTCGTTTTCGGAAATAAAGTCAGTTGATTTGAAGGCTCGTCAATCGTGCGTTTTATTCCCTGCGGAAGTACAATTGGAAACGCTTCAAATTCACTGTGATTATTGAGAAATTTATCAACAATATCACCGTTTTCGGCTCTGTGCAAAGTACAGGTTGAGTAAATCAGAATACCGCCGCTGCACAGATACTTTGAGGAGTTCTTAAGAATATTATACTGTATTTCGGGAAGTGTTTCAAGTCCTAAATCATTTTTATATCTTATTTCGGGTTTTCTTCGCAAAATCCCCAATCCCGAACACGGAACATCACACAGAATTTTATCGGACATTTCAAGCAGTTCACCACTTGCCGCATCTCTTTTAGAGACGTTAATATTATCTATTCCAAGACGTTTCGCACCGCTCCTGATTAATTTCAGTTTATGTTCGTGAATATCACAGCAGTTGACTTTCCCCACGCCGCCAAGACGTTCGGCAATATTAAACGCTTTACCTCCCGGAGAGGAACAGACATCGGATATAACATCGCCCGATTTCGGCGATAAAATTTCACAACATATTTGAGAAGACAAATCCTGAATATGTAGAAGTCCCTGTGCGAAACTTTCAAGCTCGGACAGCGAACCCGAATATTTTATTTCCACTGCACTGTCAAGACATTCAACAGCAATTGCTTCAACCCCCTCGGCTTTAAGCTTTTCGATAAGAGCATTTCGGGATATTTTCAATGTATTAACCTTTGCAAAAATCGGAGGTCTGCCCGAAAGACTTTCAAGAATATCCTCGGTAATTTCCGGCGAATAATCATTATTCCAGAGAGTAACTATTTCCTCCGGACAGGAATACTTCACCGAAAGATATTTTGTAATGTTCCTCTTATCGGGCAGAGGAAAACGATTTTCGGAACGTGTAATACTTCTTAGAACACCGTTCACGAATCCGCTCGACTGATAGAGTTTTTCCTTTTTGCAAATCTTAACGGCCTCGTTCACTGCCGCCGAATCAGGTACTTTATCCATAAACACCATTTGAAAAATACCCATTCTCAAAATCACTAGGGTTTTCGTTTCAATTTTTTTAAGGCGAATTGACGAAAATTTCGAGATTATATAGTCAAGCGAAAGTTTCTTTTCAAGAACTCCGTAAAACAGAGATGAAGCAAAAGCGGAATTTCTTGAGTCCAAATCGGAGTTTTTCAAAAAAGAATCGAGTGTGAGGTTTGAATAAGAGTTTTCCGTTTCCACTTTGTAAAGAGCCTTAAAGGCAAGATATCTGGGATTTTGCATTTTATACTCCTGATATATTTTTAATAATTATTAATTTCTACGTCTACTGTTTGCGATAAGAACTAATCTCAAGAACTGGATAAGTGCAGACAAAGCCGAGGCAACATAAGTCATAGCGGCGGCAGTGAGAACGCTTTTCGCACCCTTGTATTCGTTCTCGTCAAGAATATAGTTACTCTTGATTGTAGCCAACGCTCTGCGGCTTGCGTCAAACTCAACGGGCAGAGTCACAAGATACACAAGCACAGCGAGAGAATACGCAACAATACCAACCCAAATCAAAGTATCCGAAAATAAAAATCCCGCAATGATAAGAGGAGTTGAAAGTCTTGAAGTAATATTAGCAACGGGAATTACACTTGAACGGATTTTGTTAGGCACATATCCCTCTGCGTGCTGGACAGCGTGACCTGCTTCGTGTGCGGCGATACAAACAGCGGCAACTGAAGCCTGCCCGTAAACACCGTCGGAAAGTCTGATTATATTTTCTCGGGGAGAAAAATGATCTGTGAGCGAACCGCCGATATGTTCAATTTTCACATCGGTAATACCGTGATAACCAAGCACGGCTCTTGCAGCCATTTCCCCTGTAAATCCTTTGGAATTTGGAATTTTAGAATACTTACTGTATGCCGATTTCACTTTAAACTGTGCCCATATCGACAGTATAATTGCAGGCAGCATAAATATTAAATAACTTAAATCATAATACATAACTCCACTTCCCTTAACCGGTTTGCTTTTCAACCTTAAAATTATATGACTTTGCAATAATGTTCAAAACATAGTCATATGTAAATACTTGAAAATGTTTCAAATCCAACCTGTCGATATCACTTCTGACAGGCAATGATGAAAGCCATTCACTGTTTTTTACTATATTAAAACTGCTTACATACGAATTATCTATGTTTTCATATGTATCAAATTCACAGGTAAAATACGCAATAACACTCTTAAATTCAAAAGTATATTTATAATCAACAAGTATATCTTCGTATCTTTCAATTTCACCCTTTAAAGTAAGCGTATTATTTTTCTGAGAAAAAAGGTCAAGGAAAATGCAGTCACGTCCCCAAAACTTTCCCAGCTGTTCCGTTTCAATCGCAATAACCTCTTGTTTTGAATTACTCAATAAAATCACCTATTGCAATTCTCTGACCTCTGAAAAAGTCCGCAGCCAACATCATTTTCTTACCCTCAAGCTGAACTTCAAGAAGTTCCACACTTCCCTTGCCGCAAGCGACAATCAGGGGATTCACCGAGATAACCTTACCGGGTGTACCTTTCTCTTTACAAACCTTAGTCTTGAAAATCTTAAGCTTCTTGCCCTTAAACATTGTCACCGCAACAGGCCACGGATTCATACCTCTTACCTTATTATGCACGGAAATTGCCGATAAATTCCAATCAATGACAGATTCTTCCTTTGAAAGCATTGCCGCATAAGTCGAACAAGCGTTATCCTGCTTTTCCCTTGTGATTGTGCCGTCCTCTATTTTTTCGAGAGTTTTGACAAGCACCTCAGTTCCGAGGGTCGAAAGTCTGTCAAAAAGTTCGCCCGCCGTTTCATCGGGGAGAATTTTCACACTTTCCTTAATAAGCATATCGCCCGTATCAAGACCAACGTCCATAAGCATAGATGTAACGCCCGTTTCCTCTTCACCGTCAATGACGGCACGCTGAATAGGTGCTGCACCTCTAAGTTTCGGCAAAAGTGAGCCGTGAATATTCACACAGCCGTATTTAGGAATATCAAGCACTGTTTTGGGAAGAATTTTTCCGTAGGCGATAACTACAATTACATCGGGGTTAAAAGATTTAAGTTCCTCAACCACTGCTTCATCTTTAAAAGTGGTCGGTTGATACACGTCAAGATTATACTTTTCCGCACAAACCTTTACATCGGGCGGAGTTAAAATTCTCTTTCTTCCGACAGGCTTGTCGGGTTGAGTGTAAACAGCTTTCACGTTATATTTTTCGCTCTGTGCCAATGCTTCAAGCGACGGCACGGCAAAATCGGGTGTTCCCATAAAAACTATATTCACAAAATTCCCCCTTGATTAAGAACGTTGAATCTCATCGGGACGAAGCATTCTTTGTACTTTTTGTTTAAAAATAATTCCGTCAAGGTGGTCAATCTCATGACAGAATGCCCTTGCTTTAAGTCCCTCTCCCTTAATTGTAAACTCATTGCCGTTTCTGTCCTGAGCCTGAACCGTAACGAACATAGGACGTTCAACAATACCGTACTCGTTCGGGCATGAAAGGCAGCCCTCCGCCTCGCTTTGCTTGCCGCTGTAGGCTATGATTTTCGGGTTTACAAGTTCAATCAGACCGTCCTTGTCGCCGATATCAACAATACAAACTCTTCTGAGCAACCCCACCTGCGGTGCGGCAAGTCCCACACCCTCGGCAACCTTAAGAGTTTCTGCCATATCATCAAGAAGTGATACAAGTTTTTGGTCAAATTTTTCAACAGGACGGCATTTTTTAGTTAATATTCTGTCGCCTTCTTTTACTATCTCACGCAATGCCATATTTAAAACAGCTCCTCTATAAAATATTATCAGGGTTAATATCTGCGTAAACTGCAATATCACCGAATTTTCTGTCCTTTGCGAAATCAACCATAACAGACGAAAGCATCTGTCGAAATCGCTTGGAGTTTCTGAATTTTAAAATTATTTTATATCTGTATTTATTATTAACACGATAAACCGAAGCCGGCGAAGGTCCTAAAATTCTTATCGGTAAATCGCTGTAGCATTCTTTCATTAAATCGCATAAATTTTTTGTGAATTTTGTCGCTGCTGCCGAACATTTATCTTCGTTTTTACTTGTAACTCCAATCATACAAATATCGGTAAACGGAGGATAAAGCATAGCTTTACGGACGCGGATTTCCGAACGGTAAAACTCCTCGTAATTCTGAGCGGCAGACATACTCATAATAGGATTTTCTGGGGTATACGTCTGGATAATCGCACGTCCCGGACGGTCGCCTCTGCCCGACCTGCCGACTACCTGAGTGAGTAATGAGAACGCCCTCTCGTAGCTTCTGAAATCCTCGCTGTAAAGCGTCTGATCGGCGGAGAGAACTCCCACAAGTGTTACCTTTGGAAAATTCAAACCCTTTGCAACCATTTGAGTACCTAATAATATATCATATTCTCCGTTTTTAAATTCGGTGAGTTTTTTCTCGTGCGACTGCTTTGCAAGCGTGGAATCGGCATCAAGACGTAAAACTCTCGCACTAGGAAAAATACTTGAAATATTCATTTCCGCCCTTTGAGTACCGCTGCCCGAATACCTCAGTTTGTGACTGCCGCAGTTCGGACATTTATCCGTAATTTTCATAGAGAATCCGCAGTAATGACACATCAAACGATTATTCGCCGAATGGTATGTCAAAGAAATACTGCAATTCGGACAAGTAACGACTTCCTTGCAGTCGGAGCAAGTCACAAACGTATTGAAACCCCGTCTGTTCAGAAGCAATATAGACTGCTCTCCGTTTCTGAGATTTTCAGCAATCGAATCAATCAGAATACTACTGAAGCCTGTATTGTTCCCTGCAAGTTTCTCCTCGTTCATATCGGCAACAATTACATTGGGCAGTTTTGCATTACCGTAACGTTTCGTAAGTCTGCACAAAGAATACTTTCCGTTTTCAGCATTGTAAAAGCTTTCGATTGCAGGCGTAGCCGAAGACAACAACAAAAGTGCATTATGCTCGACACAGCGGAGCTTTGCTACCTCACGAGCGTGAAAACGTGGAGTGGATTCGGATTTATAGGTGTACTCCTGTTCCTCGTCCATAATTATTAAACCGATATTTTCAAACGGTGCAAACACCGCACTTCTTGTTCCGACAGCTATTTTTGCAATACCCTTTCTGACCCTCTTCCACTCGTCAAGCCGTTCTCCCATAGACAACGCACTGTGAAAAACAGCAACATTCTGACCGAACCGACCTTTAAAAATAGAAATCAACTGCGGAGTTAAGGCAATTTCGGGAACCATTACAATAACACCTTTCCCCTGCTTATAAACAGTTTCCATAAGCTTTAGGAAAACAGAAGTCTTTCCTGCACCTGTAACACCATACAAAAGCGACACTGCGGCTTTGTCGGATTTGCACAATTTTAGCAAATCGCTGTAAGCCTTCTTCTGTTCCTCGGTAAGAACAATATCCCTGTTATCGCTTGTGTAGGACGATTCGGGAAGACGGAAAACCTCACGTTCAAAGTATTCGCAGACACCCTTTTTAACAAGTGTATCCGTAACAGATTGAGTAACACCTATGTAATAATTTATTTCCTTAACGGACACCGCCCCCACGGAACTCAGCAAGTCACATACTTCCTTTTGACGTACCGTAAGCTTGATATTTTCGTCAAAATCCTCACGAAGCCTTAACATTTTCACGGAGGCATCGCCTACCCTACGCATAGCGTTTTCGGATTTTTTGACAACACCAATCTCGAGAAGTTCGGTTAAAGCCTTGCTTTCACAATCGATATCAAGCTTTTTGAAAAGACTTTCCTGCTTAATGCTTTTACTTTTATTTGTTAAAAGCGACAGAATTTCTCTTTGTTCGTCTGTGGGATTCTCTAAGATATCACTGTTATTCAATGTATAAACGGAAGATATTCTGTAATTAACTCCGACAGGCAACATTGCTCTGATTACATCATAGTAAGTACAGTAACAGCGTTCTTTCATAGAATGAACAAGCTTTACCATTTCGGTTGTGAGAAGCGGATAGTCGTCCAGAACAGCGGCAGCGTTTTTAAGCTTTGGGCTGGGATTATCCGTAGGAAACAGCTCCATAACCATAGCCTGACGTTTTTTGTTGCCGTTTCCGAACGGAATTAAAAGCCGCTTACCAACAGCGATTTTTCGCCTTAAATAATCGGGTACAATATAGTCGAAAAGCATATCGAAATTATACAATGTTCTATCGACTGCCACCCTCGCCACAAGCACTGACATCAGTCGTTGATATCCTGTTCGATAATCTCGTACTTATGATTTTTAAAATCATCTACAGCAAGCAAAACAGGCTTATCATCGCAGATTTCTCCACGCTCGTTGAAGTCATCGGAAATCTCTCTTGCTCTTTTTGCAACTCCTATAACAAGTGAGTATCTGCTCTGCTTTCCTGCTAACATATCATCAATTGACGGTTTATACATAATAAATATTCCTCCTGTTTTAATACTTGAAATAACTTTTAGATATAATTTAATTTATTTATCCGAGTGAAAACTCATATTGAAAATAATAAATCAATCAAAAATCACTTATGTATTTAAGTTCTATTGCTTTCTATAATATTTTTAATACTATTTACAGCGTGTTCAACAGTATCATTCACAACAAAGTAATCATAAAGATACGACTGCTTTATCTCGGCTTTTGCGGCATCAAGACGTTTTGCAACAACATCGTCCGATTCACTCTGTCTGCCACGAAGACGCTTTTCAAGTTCCTTATAGCTCGGCGGAAGAACGAAAATTCCCATTGCCTCAGACAGCTTTTCAAGAATTTGAAGTCCGCCTTGAATATCGATTTCGAGAATCACGTCAAAACCCTCTTCAACCTTATCCAAAACAGCTTTTTTCGGTGTGCCGTAACAATTGCCGCAATAAACGGCATGCTCCAGAAAACCGTCCTCATCGACTATTCTGCCAAAATCCTCCTTAGTCATAAAGAAGTAGTGAACTTTATCAACCTCACCTGCTCTAGGCTCTCTTGTGGTTGCGGAAACGGACAGTACGATTTGTTCATTCTGTTCGACAACCTGTTTCACAACAGTGCCTTTACCCACTCCCGAGGGTCCCGAAACAATGTAGATATTTCCTTTACTCATTAATGTTTTCCTCCTCCGATATTCTAGAATTAATAGTATCCGGCTGAATCGCACTTAAAATAATATGGTCGCTGTCGGTGAAGATAACGGCACGGCTTTTTCTTCCGTAAGAAGCGTCAATCAGTCTGCCCTTATCCCTTGCGTCCTGAACCATTCTTTTGATAGGTGCGGAATCCGGACTGACAATCGAAACTATCCTTTCAACCGCAATCAGATTGCCGAAGCCTATGTTTATTAATCTCATAGTGAAAACCTCACAAAATATATTGGCACAAAGCTATTAATCTTTCAATTCATCACGAATTTTCATAATAATAATGCCCAAACGATTTTTACCTTTTCTGTCAACAGTACCCCAGTATCTGTCACCGTGGTTATTCCCCTCTTCAATATGTGCATTACCGGTTTTGAGAAGCTGTGAACGAAATTCGGGCTTAGAAAATTTTATTTTGAGAATTTCATACATCACGTTTTCCTTGACGCTTTCCCAATCATCTCTCATTTTGAGCTTTCTGCCCAAACGTTTAGCATCACCGGGTGTTTTGCAAGCCGCTATTTTCTCGCTGTCGGCTTTATCCGACATCTTCGCCCCCTGAAAAGCATGTTCGGAGGTCGGGTATATTACCCCGTTGTACTCGATCTCACACGGTGCAAAATTAGACAAGAAAAAATATTCTCCTCGAAATTTTAAAATATCTTTCATCTCAATTCACCTTATTTTTTCATTCATCTTTCCAATCAGATATTTAATATTATCCCAATCCGTATTATTTTCGGGATTTTCAAGATATCCGAAATCACGCCAAAATTTGCGTTTACGTTCCTCGTTCTCCTCAACAAGCATTTGATTGTCAAGCCGGATATCTCCCCAATCCCTCTTTACTGCATTCTCCACACGAATATCCATACCGAAGGAAAATTCTTCGTAAAACGCCTTAACCTCCGATACAAATTCATCGTACGGAATCTCAATGCACCCTTTCGGTGAAGTCCAGATTTTTTTGCCGTCCAAATTGAGATTATTCGGAACATTGTCAGGAGCTGTCCACAGAATTTTCATTTTGTCTTTATATCTAAAAAATCCTATCATCTGCCCCAAGGTAAGATGTCCCGCATCAACAGCCCTTTCATTATACCACTCAACAAGCGGATAAAATTCGTTAAAGTAAAATTTGACAAATTCATTGTCATCATAATCCATATGAGCGACTTCATATTTATCCGAATTTTCCTTAAAATCTTCAACTATATGATAAATTTCCTCGGGAACACTTTCGGAAATAAACTTGAATATACTTGAAAAATCCTCAATGAATCTTGAAATATAATAATCGTTATATCGGATATTTTCTTTAAAGAAACATCTTGCATAGTCGCTGTATTCGTAAATAGTATATTCTCCGACATTGAGCCACTGAATACCGTCGGTTAAACCGAACCAATGAAGAACCAAATCAGATTTACCCTCAAACGGTTTAATTTCATCGAGTTCTTTAAATTTAAAATTAATTTTGAAATTGCTCATATAAAACTCCAAATAAATTTTAACAGATACAACAAATTATCTTCATGTATTAAAATTATTCTATATTCTGAATCTGTTCTCTGATTTTTTCAAGCTCTGCTTTGATGTCAACAACCTTGTGAGCAAGCTCCGCATCTGTAACTTTTGATCCGATAGTGTTTGCCTCTCTGTTCATCTCCTGAACGATAAAATCAAGCTTTCTTCCGATTGAACCTCCGCTTGACATTATATCATTCATCTGTACAAAATGACTTCTCAAACGCACGGTTTCCTCGTCAACGGCAATTTTATCCGCAAATATTGCTGCTTCCATAGCAATTCTCTCCTCGTCAACGGTGGAGTTTTCGAGAAGCTCGTTAATACGTTCCGTAAGCTTTGCCTTGTACTCGACAACCGTTTGCGGTGAACGTTCTTCAATCTCGCCGACAATTTTAATTATTGTTTCGGCACGGCTGAGAACGTCCGCTTTCATTCTTTCGCCCTCGGCTTCACGCATTGCAATAAAATCATTGAGTGCGGAATCGATCACGGGAAGAACATCATTCCATATTTTTTCCTCGTCCTCGGCTTGCTTATGAACCGAGAAAATATCGCTGTAGCGTGCAACACTTGATACCGTGATATCATCGAGCAAGCCGTACTTTTCGGCAATCTCACGAAGAGCGTTTATGTAACCCGACGCAAGGCTGTGATTAACAGCAACCTCGGCATCTTCGTTCTCCGCAGCACCAATCGTTACAAAAACATCAACCTTTCCACGGCTGATTTTTGTCTGCAAATATTTTTTAAGCTTATCCTCCAAAAAATTATATCCTCGTGTAATTCTTGTGCCAACCTCAAAATAGCGGTGATTTACCGACTTCATCTCAACGGAAATTTCTCTTCCGTCAACTACGGCTTCACATCTGCCGTAGCCTGTCATACTTCTGACCATTTCGGGTACAGTCCTTTCGGTTTAAATTTTATTCGTACTCTTTTTTTACTGCTCTGTTCATTTGAATTTTTTCTGCACACAACTATACTATTTTATCATCTATATCATCATTATATTTTACCAGAAATCGTGATAAATTGCAACTTCTATGGGGTTTAATTTTAAATTTTTTAATAATTTATTTTTGAGTTTACAAATATGTGTATCATACGGTCAGGAAATTGTGAACAAACTGTAAATCACATCTTCAAATCAAAGAAAAAATTTTGTAATCCTTGAAATTTTTCCGATTATATGTTAGACTAAATAAGATAGTGTTGTATTTAAACAGCAGTTTTAAATTGAATATTTAGGAAAGGAATGATTTGAATGTCCGGACATTCAAAATGGAGTACCATTAAGAACAAAAAGGCTAAGAACGACGGTGCAAGAGCTAAGATATTTACAAAAATCGGAAGAGAGCTTATCGTTGCAATTAAAGAGGGCGGCAGTGCAGACCCGAACGTAAACTCAAAGCTCAAAGACTGCATTGCAAAGGCAAAAGCTAACAACGTTCCCAACGACAATATCGAGCGTATCATCAAGAAAGCGGCAAGCGACGGCGACCAGTCGAAGTACGAATCAATCACATATGAGGGTTACGGTCCGGGAGGAATTGCAGTTATTGTTGAATCACTCACCGACAACCGCAACAGAACGGCAGGCGAAGTTCGCCACTACTTTGACAAGTTCGGCGGCAACCTCGGCACACAGGGCTGCGTATCGTTTATGTTTGAGAGAAAAGGCGTTCTTATCACGGAAAGCGAAGACCTCGATGAAGATACCGTTATGGAAGACGCACTTGAAAACGGTGCTTCCGACTTCAAGGTTGAGGACGGTGTATTTGAGATTTACACAGAACCCGAGGATTTCAGTACGGTGAACGATGCACTCACAGCTAAGGGTTACACCTTTATCGAAGCCGAAATCGAAATGGTGCCGGGCAACTACACAAAGCTCGAGGACGAGGAGCAAATTACAAAAATGCAGCGTCTTCTTGACAATCTTGAGGACAACGACGACGTTCAGAACGTATGGCACAACTGGGAATACGATACCCCCGAAGAGGAAGACTAAGATTTTAATTCGTAATTATCATAGTCGTAAATTTATTTATAGGTAAATATAATTTATTATATTTAAAAAATATTTATAAAGCTCGGTATGTTTTACCGGGCTTTTGTTATAAAAAGCACCCCGATATTAAAATCGAGGTGCTAAATATATTTTTTATCTATTATTAAAAATATCTCTGAAACCGTTTGTAAGTCCGTCTGCCCATTCGCTTACGGTATCACCGAAATTCTGTGAGGAGGACGTATCGGAGTTATCCTGTTCATCGGTAGTATACGGATAATAATTGCCGTATTCGTCATAATATCCGTTGTAATTATTGTTGTTATAGTCATTGTAATTATCGTAATTATTATCCTCAGAGTATGACGATTCTTCCTCGGAGGACATAAAATTATCAATTGCACTTCCGATATTTTCGCCCCAGTTTCCAAACCAGTTGCTCGAAGTATCCTCTTCGGAGCTACTATCTTCACTTGAAGTTTCATCATCAACAAATTCACTTTCCTCTTCGTTTTCCGATTGACTGCTTCTATTACCAAAGAAAAAGCTTGATGAAGAAGTATCGTCTTCATCTTCATCATCTTGATAACTGAAAACACTTGTCGTATCGGGTATAAAATCATCGCCCTTGTCAAACAATCCCAACACCGCTTTAGGCAATGTAAAAATTCCCGAAATAAAAAGCCATATCACAACCGCAATAATTGCCAGAATAAGGAAAATCAAAATACCGTTCAAAATCTTGTTTGCGGAACTTACCGACGGCTCGGGATTTCTCGGCTTAGGCTTTGACGGAGCTTTCGGAGTATGCTGTTTTGCGTCTTTTTCGACAGAAATATTGTCAAATCCGTCACCCATTAAGCCGTTTAGGAAATCCTCCGGATTTCGGGTTCTCTTCTCGTAATCAACTTTCAAAGCCTTGAACATTGCTTTTTCCGCACCCTGAGTAATCGGAACACCAAGCTTTGAAAGCGAGGTCAATGTATCGCTTGTATTACGTTTGATTGCCGAAGGAACTGTAATACCCGTAAGCATTTTGTACATAGTTGCAGCGGCGGCATAAACGTCTGTCCAAGGTCCCTGCTCCATATTCATATAATACATTTCAAGGGCACTATAGCCTGCACGCAACTTACCCGAATCACGCTGAGTATACACATTCTTGTTAAAATCGGAAAGGTTGTAATCAAGTAAAAAAATATCACTGTTTTGCGTGACAATGATATTATCCGGACAGATATCACCGTGGATGATTCCTACCTTATTAAGCTGCCTTAACCCCTGCAAAACACCTGTGATAATCGTAATTGTAGCGTGATAGGAAAGCTTTCCCTTTCGTTTGATAATCGAACTTAAAGCCTCTCCGTGAACAAGTTCCGTCACAACATATGAAGTATTATTTTGTTTAAAACTTTCAATCATTATCGGAACGCACTCAACATCATTTGTACTTAATTTATTGCTGTCGTCAATAAAAGCGTCCAGACCAATTGAAAATTTAACTTCCGCTTCTTCCGAAAGCGGTTCAACCTCTCTGCCGTTCTGAGAGCGTGTAACAAGATATGACGGCATATACTCCTTTACTACAACATTTCTTTGAGTAAAGCTGTCAAAGCATTCATACGCAACGCCAAACGCACCGAATCCGATTACACTCATTACGGAATATCTTTTATTTAAACGTTCTCCGCTTTTAAGATAGAACGAACCCGAATAATTTGAAGCTGCGTATACATTTTTTTCCGATTTATTTTTTTTGTCAGTTTGAGCATCGGTTACCGCATCAAACTCCTGTGTGGTTTGATTACTCTTTGCACCGGCCTTAGAACGTGGCTTATATCCGCAATACGGACATTCGGACAAGTCCTTTTCGTATGTTTTACGACAATTTAAGCATCTTTTCATTCAAAGGCTCCTTTCAACAAATCCATAAAATTCACATTTCTTTCCATTCTATATTATTCAACGTAATGCACTATAACTACAGTAGCGTTATCCTGTGTTTCAATGTTTTTTTCTTTAACGGAATTTGTAATTTTTTTACAGCATTGAAACATATCATCTATATTTTCTTTAATAATCTCTTTCAATTCTTCTTCACTAAGCGAACCAGTAATACCGTCCGTGCATAAAACCAGAATATCACCGTTTCTTAAATAATACGGTTTCGGATTAATGTCACGATAAGCCACACCGCCCATACCCAAATAACTCACAAGTGCATTCTGCTGGGGGTCTTGTTCAGCCTGATATTTAGTTATTTTGCCATTTAAGACAAGTCTGTTCAGATATGTTTTATAATTATGTTCACTGGTGATTTTTTTTAGCATATTTCCCCGAAACAAAAAAATCGAGCTGTCACCGACACTTGCCCAATAAAGCCGTTTATTTTCAATTATAACGGAAACAAAAGTTGTACCCGAGCCACGGTCGGTTTTCAAATCTTCCCAATGATTTATTTCGTAGTCGATGTATTCAAGCATTTGAGAATAGAAATGCGGAATGTCAACTTTTTTGGTAGGAAGCTTGTCAACTGCAAGCTTCATCATAGAAACAGCCGTAAGGCTTGCCCTGTCGCCTGCTTCCAGACCGCCCATTCCGTCACACACCACCGCAAACGAGCGAGTAAGCTTAAACGGAGAGAGCGGAGTTGACTTAGTCACAAAATAACTATCCTGCTGCTCCTTTCTGCTGCCCAGTATGCTATCCGATGCAGTGATTATATAAGGAACTTTTTTCGACAGTCTGAGATACGGAATTTCATCTTTAATTTTACTTATGGAATGAAGCTCCGGAGATTTTGCAAATCTTGTATTAAATTTTATGCTGAATTTTAAATTACGTTTATTTTCGGACTTGGAAATTTTGACTCTGTTTTGATGATATTCCTTTTTCTTTTGTCTTTTTTTAAACATATACAATACACCTTATATATTTTACCAACAAATAACTACCCTAACAATTAACCATCAGTAAAATTTCTATGAATTTTTTGCGGACGATGGCGGACAACGTCCGCCGGAAATACGTGAAGATAGTTTATTATAGCCGTTAATTTGCGAACCCGACTGATAATTTTATTTTAGAAACTGTTGGGAAATAAGTTGAACAAATTAGACAAGTATAAATGTTCAAGTTATTTTCTGACAGTTCCTTAATATATGAAAACTTTTAACAAGTGCCTAAAACTTTTTCAAATATTCAGTTTTAATTCAAGATAATTTGTTCACATAACCGAAAGCTTTCTATATTTATACACAAAACCATTATGTATTCGATTATATTCACAACGTTGAAAATAATTACGAATTATTTACAGTAGACTATTTCGTGAGCTGTTTTTTTTGAACGGTACAAGGCCTTATCAGCCATTCTGTACAAATCCTCAAAGCTTGACCCGTTATTCGGAGCAATCGCCGCACCGCAGCACGATGTCAGAGTAAGCTTGGTAGGCTTATCGGGGAACTCGGTAATACCAAATTTTTTCAGCCTTGTATTTATCGCTTTCTTATTGCATTCACCGGAGATAAAAACAAGAAATTCATCTCCGCCCAATCTGCCGACTAACTCTTTATCAAAAGCCTTGCTCAGCCGCACCGAGTAACGCTTGATAAGATTATCTCCCTCAATATGCCCAAAGGTATCATTAACAGTTTTAAAACCGTTTACGTCAAAAATCAAAAGTGTACCTCTCGGCTCGCTTTTTAACAAATTTTCCATATCCTCGATAAAAGCACGTCTTGAAAGTGTACCCGTCATAAAGTCAAATCTAAGTTCCTTTTCAAGAAGAGATATTCTTTTTTCGTAAGCTTTTTTCTGCTTTATCAATTTCACAAGAAGAAAAAAGGTGAAAAAACAAAATATCGCTGCCAAAACTGTTACGAGAATAAATTCTATATTTTGAAGATTCAATATATTCACCCTCTCCTTTTTACATATTCACCGCATACTCCGCTTTCTGTAAGGGTTATTGACCTATATTATATCACAAATTTAAAAAACTGTAAATAGTTGTAATGCCTTAAAAACAATTTCTTTATCATAATTAATAAAATGTACATAAATTATTCTCGAAAAATATAAAATTTTGTGTTAAAATTTTCCTAAACTATTACAGATAGTTTTATATTTAATTACATTCAAGAAAGGAACATGTTGATTATGAACAGAGTTTACGAATTTTTGAAAAATTCGGGTACCTACTATCTTGCAACTATTGACGGCAATCAACCAAGAGTTCGTCCATTCGGCACTGTGGATATTTTCGAGGATAAGCTTTACATTCAAACAGGCAAGTCCAAAGATGTTTCAAAACAAATCCGTGATAACCCTAATGTAGAGATTTGTGCTTTTAACGGAGAAAAATGGATTAGGGTCAGCGGCACTTTAATAAGAGATGACCGACGTGAAGCAAAGGCACATATGCTTGAAAATTATCCCGAACTACAAGCTATGTATTCCCCCGACGACGATAACACCGAGGTGCTTTATTTTTCAAGCGGAACTGCTGTTATTTCGTCATTCACAGAAAAACCTGTTGTTATAAATTTCGGAGAGTACTAATATCGAATTTTTATAAATCAAAACAAAAGCGGTAGGATATTAAGGAACTGTCAGAAAATAACTTGAACATTTATACTTGTCTAATTTGCTCAACTTATTTCCAAACAGTTCCTAATTTCCAACCGCTTTATTTTCACGCATTTATTATTGTCTATTCGTTGATATCCGCAAGCTCTATCAATTTATTAAGTCTGTGATTAAGACCCGATTTGCTTATCGGATTTTCAAAATATGTGCAGAGTTCTTTCAAAGATACAAGCGGATACTGCTTACGAATTCTTGCAACCTCCTGAAGTTCCTCGCTGAGAGTGTTCAGCTTTCCGCTTTCGGACAGAACGTTAATAGCCTTAACCTGCTTTGCCGCCGCAGAGAGCATTCTGTCCGTATTGGCAAGCTGTGAGTTAATTTGACGGTTTCGGGCGTTTTCGACATTTTTGAGTATCTTAACCTGCATAACATTCATACTTGCATTACCCGCACCCATAAGCGTAAGAAAATCGGAAATATCTTCACTGTCCTTTATGTAAACAACATATGAGCCACGTCGGCTTACAGTCTTGGGTATAATTGCACGACCGCCTACAAATTCGGTAGTTTCGTATATCAATTTACACAAATCATATGATAAATTTTTATGTGCAACGTTAAATTCAAGGTGATACTCCGATTGGGGCGATGTTATATTTCCGCACGTCAAAAACGCTCCTCTCAGAAATGCAGCCGCACATATTTCAAATTCGATATTTGCACGGTTAATTCTCAGCGAAACTTCGTTATTGTCATGTCCGAAATATCCAAAAATTCTCTTGCAGTCACTGCTGTTTGGAACACTAACTTTATACAAAGACGCTTCGTTTTTGCGAGCGGACAATGATTTTTGAATCTCGACTACCGAATCCGTACACGCAGTAATTATATCCACAAAACGTCGTGCCGCTTCGCTGCTTTCCGTTTTAAAAGATATTTCTTCACTTGAAAACTTTTTACAGAAAAGCAACGTTCCGTAAGTTTCGGCTTTTATCATTTCGTCAAGCTTTAACTGAACCTTGCACAGCTCTTTTTTTGTATCTGATGAAAAAGACACTTTGCCACCTCTTTAAGCCTTGCCTACGTCACGATGATGAACACTAACTTTATGCTTATTCTCAATCAAATGATTGTAAAGCTCCTGAGTTAATGCAACCGAACGATGTTTTCCGCCCGTACAGCCGATTGCAATAACAAGCTGACTTTTTCCCTCATCTGCATAAAGCGGAAGCGAATAATCTATGTAATCTATAATTCTGCGTAAAACACCTTGTGTTTGTTCCCACTTCATAACATATTCCTTAACGGGATTGTCAAGACCGTTCTTGTATTTCAAATCCTCAATATAGAACGGGTTTGGCAGACAGCGAACGTCAAACATCAAATCCGCCTCTGTGGGAACTCCGTACTTAAAGCCAAACGACATACAAGTAACCGCAAGTGCGGAGATATCGTTATCAAGGAACAGCGTTGAAATACGCTCTTTAAGCTGACTTGTGGAAAGATAGGAACTGTCGATAAGATAGTCGGCCGTCGCCTTTAATTTCATCAGCAGTTCTCTTTCGAGGTTAACAGCTTCGTTAATCGTATAAATTGTTGTATCAGGACAAAGCGGGTGCTTTCTTCTTGTAGCACGAAATCTTCTCACCAAAACATCATTGTTTGCGTCAAGAAAAAGTATTTTAAACTGATAATTCTCTTTTTTCAGTTTAGCCGCAGCTGCCGAAAACTCCTCATAAAAATTTCCGACACGGATATCGAGAACTACCGCAACACGTTTCATTCTCTCGTCTGTTGACTTGTCGCAAAGCTCGTAAAAGGTTGACAGCAATGCAGGCGGAATATTATCCACGCAGTAAAATCCGATATCCTCCATTGCGTGGAGTGCCGAAGTTTTTCCTGCTCCAGAAATACCGCTGACAATTATAAATTCCATAGTTTCGCCTTCTTTTTTATCAATATTCCCTATTGATTATTTTCATCAATACATACTACATAAAACAACTTACCGACAAATGAACTCGGGCAGATTTCTTATCCACTCTTCAAAATCATCACGGTAAAGTTCAAACTTTTGCCTATCGTGATAAAAATACCAAACATTTTCATTATCGGAATGAACACAAAAATAATCACCGTTACCAATTCCGTAAAATGGTATCATATTTTTTATTCAATTCACTGTATTTCATTTCAAAATCATAAACATTTTTTGATCATATCATTACCATTACTGTTATTATCGGATGCGTTATATATTTCACCCGGAAACGACCACACAGACATAAGATTTATAAACTTAACAAAATCACTGTCAAATTCGGTATGAAAATACTCTCTCAAATTATTCCAATCCTCGGTTGTCGGAATATTGAAATCTTCATCATACTTTTCCTAAAATTTTGACAAGATATTTTCGATTTCATGAGAGGTCATAAATTCTCAAATCTTCCTGATTTCACATTCAAGCAGAACTCCCTTTTTCTCGAAAACGGTATCTTGAATGTGCTTTATAAGACCGCAAACGTCCTCACAGGCAGCACCGCCCTTATTGATAATAAATCCTGCGTGTTTTTCACTCACCTGAGCACCGCCGATTTGACAGCCTTTCAAGCCGCACTCCTCTATAAGTCCGCCTGCATAATACCCCTCGGGACGTTTGAAAACACTTCCGGCACTCGGATATTCAAGCGGCTGTTTATCCTTGCGTCTGCCCATAAAGTCGTCCATTCGACCTCTGATAGCTTCATAGCTGTCGGGTTTGAGCTTAACCGTAATACTTGTGATTATGTACTTATTGTCGGAATAAACACTGTGCCTGTAGGAAAGGTTCATCTCCTCGGCAGTGAAAGTTCCGAGAGTACCGTCGGGAGCAATATATGCTGAAGCTTCAAGAACGTCTTTCATTTCACCGCCGTAAGCACCAGCATTCATAAATGCCGCACCGCCGACAGACCCCGGTATACCCCACGCAAATTCAAGACCGCTGAGATTATGGTCGAGGGCAAATTTACAAAGCTTCGCAAGAGTAGTACCCGTGCCGCATTTTATAGTGTTTTCATCGACAATGGAAATCTGTTTGAAATCACCGTCAAGCTTAAACACTATGCCGTTAAAGCCGTTATCGTTAATAAGCAGATTCGAGCCGTTGCCGATAACAAAGTTGGGAACATTGAATTCCGTACACTTTGCTATAAGCTCTGCCATATCGCTTACATTGTCAACAACAATCAAAGCCGCTGCATTTCCTCCAATTTTAAAGGTAGTATACTTACTTAGAGATTCCTGCTCCAGAACCCTACAATTTTTTCCTGAAGCCAAAGTAATAATCTTGCTGATATTTTCGTTTATATCCATATTGCCTCCGTTTGTTCTCTCGGGGTATTGTATGTATTAAATATCCCTTAAAGATATATTGTGTTCGGTTAAATATTTTTCAAAGCGTTCCACCGAAGAATTAACCACAAGCTCTTCGGGGAAGTCTATCTCTTTAAGCATTTGAAGAGAGCCGTCAAATCTGCCCATTTCCGTCATAAAATGTGCGTCTGTATTTACAATAATCGGAGCACCGACTTTCTTACATATTTTAGCAATTTTAATGCAGTTCGGCACAGAGCCTTTCTTTCTCTTAAAAGCTGAATCGTTAATCTCAATCAGTTTACCTTTTTCGGCAAACACAGGTATAACTTTTTCGTAATCAAAAGCATACTCGGGAGTGCCGCAGTGACCTATAACATTGATATGCGGATTTTCGGCAGCATTGAGATACAATTGAGTACATGTTTCGACAGTCGGCTTAATAACACTTGTATCAAGCGTAGGATTATGAAGAGAAGCCACAATCCATTCAAGACAGTTAAGAGTACCCTCGTCGATGTCAAGATTACCGTCAAAATCCGCAATATTGGCTTCTGCCCCTTTCAGCACACGAACACCGAGATATGTTGACGGAATTGCACACAAATTATTAAAATACCACTCACGGGGTGACCCCGGCATATTCGGACCGTGGTCAGTAATTCCTATCGCATAAAGTCCGAGTGAAGCCGCTTCTTCTACCATTTCTTTAACAGTACTGTAAGCGTGAGTTGAGGCGATAGTATGGGTGTGAGTATCAGCAATAAGCTTCATTACAAATCACTCCCAACTAATATTCGTTTTGCCGCTGTTCTCGTCAACATCATAGGACATACCAAGATTTGAAAGCAGTTCTTTAGCGGCATTGTAACCCATTTTCTTCTGTCTGTTGTTCATAGCCGCAGCTTCGATAATAACAGCAAGATTTCGACCCGGCTTCACGGGAATGGTTATCGTGGGAACTTTATTGCCCAGAATCTCCATAAACTCCGTATCCATACCCATTCTGTCGTACACCTTATTGTTATCCCAAAGTTCGAGATTAATAACCATATCGATTTTCTCGGTCATCTTTACTGCACCCATACCGTAAAGTCGGCGGGCATTGATAATTCCGATACCACGAAGCTCAATAAAGTGACGAATATTCGCCGGTGAAGAACCAACCAAGGTTTTGGCGGAAACACGTCTTATTTCAACAGCATCATCAGCTATAAGACGATGACCTCTCTTGATAAGCTCAACTGCCGTTTCACTTTTACCTATTCCGCTGTCACCCATAAGGAGAAGACCCTCACCGTAAACCTCCACAAGCACACCATGACGTGTAACTCTCGGAGCAAGCTCAACGTTCAGAAACGATACGAGAGATGCAGTAAGTTCTGAAGTAGGCTCTTGCGAAACAAGAATTGCAACACCATACTTTGCGGCAACGGTTTTAATCTCCTCCGACGGCTGAAGACCACGGCAGAAAATCATTGCAGGCGGTGCAAGCGAAAGAAATCTGTCAAGGGATTCTATTTTTTCCTCCGAAGACATTCTCTCAAAGAAATAATACTCTTTCTTTCCGATTATCAGAATTCTGTTCTTATCAAAATAATCGAGATAACCCGTAAACTCAAGACCGGGTCTGTTGTAATCGGGAACACTCACGGGCAAATCGTTGGGATCTCTCGGAGTGTAAACAATATCGAGGGAAAAATCTTTTATTATCTTACCAAGTGAAACTGTAAAACCCATAATTCATTACCTACCCCTTTTTATAATTTATAATGTTAGACCGGTGACATACTCCCGCCGCCTACGCTGAACATCTCGGCGGGGGCTTCTCGTTCAAGTACAGCAGCCTGTACAGTATCAGCGAGCTAACCCCGTGTGTCCCCAACGTCATCAACTTAGGAACTGTTGGGAAATAAGTTGAACAAATTAGACAAGTATAAATGTTCAAGTTATTTTCTGACAGTTCCTTAGTGTAATATACACTAATATCGTTTTTCTAAACGACTGAATTTTAGCGGATAAAAAAGTATCAAAGACAATATTATGCTTAATCTGTTTTTTCTTAAGTTGATGACATTGCCCCTGCACCCCGCAAGCTTTAAAAAGCTTGACCAAATTTTAACAAGCTTCGCCGTACAGCTACAAAAATTTTATATACAGATATATTATACTATAAACAAAAAAATTTTTAAAGGGGTAATTTGGATAATAGCTTTACAGTTTTTTGTGCATATCTCACAAATATCAAATATACTTACTTCGCTTTTCTCTTCTGAATTTTCGCTGTTACGCTTGCAGCAACACCCGACGGAACAATCTTAGATGTTGCTGCCGCAAGCTTTATTGATAATCCCGGAACAATAACTGTTTTACCCTTAATCAAATTAATCACGGCATATTTTGCCACATACTTACTTGTAAGCGGTTTTACGGAGAAATGCACTCCTGCCACCTGATTGAACTCCGTATCAACAGGACCGGGACAAAGTGCGGAAACGGTAACTTTTAAATTTTCCTCTTTCAACTCGTAAGCAGCCGACTCTGTAAGCCTTAGCACATAAGCCTTACTTGCATAGTAAGCCGCCATATACGGACCCGGAACAAAAGCCGCAGCCGATGCGACATTCAGAATTTTACCGCTGTTTCTTACTTTGAAGTCTTTTAGAAACAGCTTGAACAGAATGTGCATAGCCTCAACGTTGAGCCTTATCATTTCAACCTCTCTGTCTTCGCTTGTTTCGGTGAAGTTTCCCCATACTCCAAAGCCTGCATTATTAATCAGAATGTCAATATTTTCGTCTTTGGTAAGTTCGTAAAGCTTTCTTGCTTTTTCTGCGTTTCCTATATCCATAGAAATTATTTTCGGAGTGCCGTTAAGGCAGCTTGCCAGAGCTTTCAGCCTGTCCTCACGTCTTGCGACTAAAATAAGCTCACAGCCTAAAGAGTCCAAATATCTTGCAATATCTCTTCCTATACCCGAGCTTGCACCGGTGATTAAAACTTTCCTTGGCATATTTATCCTCCTGATTTTTCATATTGCATATAATTTCCAAAATTATTAAGTTTATTTTACCACAATGACTGAAAATTTGCAACAGGAATTTTAAATATTATTCGCTCATACTCTCCCAGAACGCAACTGCATTATCAACCCAGCCTTCGGCAGACGTACCCTCACCAAGTCCGAATCCGTGAGGTAAACCGTCAAACACTTCAACCTCCGCAACTGTGCCGTTTTCCTTTATAGCGTTGATTTTATTCACGGTTTCCGTATAGCTTAAAACAGTATCGGCAGTTCCCACACAAGCATATGTCGGAGCTTCGTCGCCCGAAAGCGGAAATCCGCTGATACCCATATACTGCATAATCACCGCCGAGGGTTTGGGATACTTCCCCGCAGCGAACTGTGCCGTACCGTAAGCACCGACCCATTCAACAATTGTCGCACCGGCAGAACCGCCCCAAAGAGAATAATTATCCACGCTGATATCAAGATCGCCCGAATGCTCGTGAATAAATGCAATTGCCTTTGACAAATCCTGACATCCTGTTTCGGCAGACGGACGGTAAATTATCGCAAACGCATTATAGCCTTTTTCGGAAAGTTCCAATGCAAGCGGAAAACTGTCGTGTATAGCTCCCACATATTCAAAACCGCCGCCTGCTGTGGTTATAGCCGTTTTCTCGCCGGAATTCCCCTTAAAGAAGAAAAGTCCGGTATTAGCCTTTTTAGGGTCTTCCTTTTTTTCTTCGTCCGTGTAAATATCATAGAAAATAACTTCGCCGTTCTCTGCCTTCGATTTCATATAATTAACAATCTCAACCGTTTTATCGGGATTGATACAATTGTACCACTTTAAAAGTTCATCTACGTTTTCAAGCTTCAAATCTTCGTTAATTGAAACATCAACAGGGAAAATCAATCGACCGTATCCGTCAAATGCAGGATCGTTTATAACGTCCAAAACCTTAGTGTTTTTTGTAAACTCTCCGTTATTCAAAGTACTCACCTCTTCAACTGTTTTGCTTTCCGTAATATCTTTGATATTTTCTGTAGTATTGTTTTCATTTCCGCAAGCTGCACTCAAAATAAACAGCAGTGAAAATACAATCGTTGTAATCAATTTTTTCATAACATCACCCAATCGTTAATCAATGCTTATTTTAATAATATGATAACATTTAAATACATATTCGTCAAGCCTCCGGAAATACGCACATCAGATTTTATTATTGACGGAAATCTTTGTCTGCATTTTAATGCCGTATAAAACTGTAATAATAAATATACTTAAAATCTAAAAGAATTAGCATTTTAAAGTTTGGTAAAGCTTTTCAAAGCTTGCGGGCGACGGAACACCCCAAGAAGTCAAGCCGTTTGGCGGTGTTCCTAGTGGTCTTGTACCAGCAGGGGCAGAGAATAAACTTTTTTAAAGCAACCCTTAAAATAATATCTTTCGGTTTAAACTAAAACAGGCAACAGTGTAGCGAATTGCCAGTCTAAGAAAGAAAAGTGCTAAATCTTAATGCTTTCGAGTATAAGGAACTGTCAGAAAATAACTTGAACATTTATACTTGTCTAATTTGCCCTGTGTGTCGTTACAACACCTTGAAATACGTCAGTATTCCTGCGG
>CACWTQ010000004.1 GCA_902763835.1 uncultured Ruminococcus sp.
CGGCGAAAAATTCAAGGTGACAGGCACAGTCGCACTCCCCGACTACACCTCACTTTTTGAGAAAAGCACAGGCTTGATGTTCAATGCACAGACATTTACGATCGCTCTGGTCACAGAGGAGGGTTTTGAGCGACTTCCCGATTCGCACACTACATATTGCTATGCTTGGACATTCAATGATGAAAGCCTAAGCGAAAACGATAAGTTTGAAAAGTCCAACGACCTAAAAAAGGAAATTGCAAAAAATGCCTTGATGACAGAATTTATTACAGAACCGAACAATCAGGCAATTCATTTTGCTGGCGATGATATCGGCGGTGATGAATCTATGATGATAACATTTCTGTATATTATTATTGTGATTATGGCATTCATCTTTGCGGTAACTACCTCCAATACTATTGAAAAGGAATCAAAGGTTATCGGCACACTCCGTGCAAGCGGTTACACAAAAGGTGAGCTTACTTTACATTACATTGTAATTCCTGTTTTCGTAACTCTTCTCGGTGCATTGATTGGTAATATTTTAGGCTATACTGTATTTAAGGATTTCGTTGCAGATGTATATTACGCAAGCTACAGCCTTCCCCCGTATGAAACTCTTTGGAGTTCGTTTGCATTTGTTAATACAACGGTTGTTCCGTGTGTAATTATGTTTGTTGTGAACTTCTTTATCATAAGTAATAAGCTTTCTCTTTCTCCGCTTAAATTCCTGCGTTCCGACCTCAAAAAGAAGAAAAACCAAAAAGCGGTGAAACTCCCTAATTTCAAGTTCATGCGGCGTTTCAGAATAAGAATTTTTATGCAGAATTTCCCGACATATATTGTAATGTTCGTCGGAGTTTTCTTTGCAAACTTCCTGCTGCTGTTCGGTCTGATGATGAACCCTTGGCTTGAAAATTACAAGGCTGAAGCTGTCGAGCATGCTTTCTCGGATTATCAGTATATCCTTAAAATTCCTGTGGAAACAAAGTTTGAAGAAGCTGAGAAATTCACAATGACTTCACTTGAAACTACTTTTGAAAATACCGATGTAAATGAAATTTCTGTTTACGGCATTGAGGATAATTCACTTTATCTTTCAACACTTAATTTCGGTGATGACAGTGACAGGATATATGTATCCGAAGGTGTTCTGAAAAAGTATAAGCTTAAAGAGGGCGATACAATCACGCTTAAAAAGAAGTTCACAGACGATACATACGACTTTAAGATATACAAAGGTTTTGATTATCCCACATCAATGGCGGTGTTTATGAATATAGACAGCTACAGGGAAAAATTCGATTTGGACGATGATTACTTTACAGGTTATCTGTCCAATGTTGAGCTTGACGATATCGATGATGACTTTATTCTTACAACCGTAACGATAGCAGATTCTACTGTTCTTGCCGACCAGCTTACGTCTTCAATGAGCGGTATATTCGGAATATGGACAGTATTTGCGGTAGTACTTTCAACGCTTATAATATATTTGCTTTCAAAGATAATTATTGAAAAGAATGCAAATTCCGTATCACTTGTAAAAATCTTGGGATTTAAAAACAGTGAAATTTCTAATTTGTACTTAGTTGTTACAGGTATTGTGGTAGTATTCTCAGCTTTGATATGTCTGCCGATTTGTGACATTGTATTTCAAAAAATATTCACAGTTATGATGAGCAGCTTCAATGCGTGGATAGACCTTTACATTGCTCCAAAAATTTGGATAGAAATTCCTGCTTATGCCATTCTTTCTTACTTTATTGTTGCTCTGCTGCAATTTATGAAGATTAGGAAAATCCCAATGGATGAAGCACTTAAGAATGCAGAATAAATTTTAACAATACAAAAAAGCACTCTCTTAATGAATATTACATTGGGAGAGTGCTTATTACTTCTTTATATATGAAATTAATTTTCAAGATTGCTTTCAACAAGCTTTGCAAACTGTGGAGTTTTGAAGAGTATTACAGAACCAATCATTGTGAAAATAAGCTCGGGAAGCATATAGGAACCATTATAAACAAGGGAGTATATCCATACGTTATTCCAACCCTCGGGAGCCCAGGATCCAAAGATTGCCGCACCCGAAATAAGGTGACAGATAAACCTTAAAAATACGGCGATGAATACACCTGCACAAATTCCAAATGTACCCTTTTTGCGGAATATTCCCGAAAGACCTAGAACAGAGAATGCGAGAATGTAGTCAAATAAGATAGAGCCTATAAGTGCGGCGGGAGAAAGACCCCAAGCGAATATTCCGTCAGCGATGCCGAATCCGAACTGAATAAGCGAATATGCAAATGCACCTGTGATTCCCCAGCTTATTCCATATTCAATTGAAATCAGTGCAATGGGGAGCATGGAAAGCAATGTGATTGAACCACCCATGGGGAGTTGATAAACCTTAATCATACTGAGTGCCGTTGCAAGTCCGATTAGTACTGCTGTTAATACAAGGCGTTTTGTGTTGCTCTTATTTGTGGGTTTTACTGTTGTTTGTTCTTTGCTTTTGGTCATTGTTGCCATAGTTTAAATTCCTTTCTTTGTTAAAATACAAAAAAACAGGGCAGCACCGCACACGTACAATGCCCCTGTAAAAAAAACAGCAGAACCGACACATTACAAAATATCGGAATAACTGAAATATGACTTCCTACGACGGCATTATCCGTATCAGGTAAAGGGTCGAAGTTGATTACTTCCTCTCAGCCTGCTCACAAGCTCCCCTGTTTTTTCAAGTGTAAAACTTACTTTTTTATTTTAGCATATATTACACACTATGTCAAGTACCGATTTTTTGTTATACTCACAAGCATTAAGATTTAGCACTTTTCTTTCTCAGACAGGCAATTCGCAAGCTTTTGCCTGTTTTAGTTTTACCGAAAGATATTATTTTAAGGGTTGCTTTGATTTATTTCTTTCTACAGAAAGTTTATTTAGGAACTGTTTGGAAATAAGTTGAACAATTTAGACAAGTATAAATGTTCAAGTTATTTTCTGACAGTTCCTTAGTTTCGCTGAGGGTAGTTTATTTCTCTACACTGCTTTGTTTCGTCAGCGACCAAAGGCTCTGCCTTTGGAATCTGCAAGCTTTGAAAAGCTTGACCAAACTTTAAAATGCTAAGAGCCTGTTTAAAATCTTAGCGATACACGTCTTTTTGGCAAATTTTCCTGATAACTGCGTCAAAAGAACAAGACACAAGACAGTATGCCTGTGTCCTTTTTCCTTGTTATCAGAAAAATTATGCTCAAAAATCCGCATATCTCAGATTTTAAACAGGCTCTAATTCTTTTAGATTTTGAGTATAATAAATACTTTTTTTAAAGTCAGACAGTTCGTTTTTTTGTAAACTCTCAAATACAATACAAAATTTCACGTAAATTCACGGCTTTTGTATCAAATGACAAATTTGATTTTACACCGCCAAAATCCATTGAAAACACAAATTTTGTATGCTATAATAAATTAGTTAAATGTTTAAAAATATGTTTTAAAGAAAAAGAGGTAAGAAATTTGAGTACAAGAGAAAATCTCAGAAACATAGCCATTATCGCACACGTTGACCACGGCAAGACTACTCTCGTTGACCAGCTGCTTTTGCAGAGCGGTACTTTCAGAGAGAACGAAACAGTTGCCGAGCGTGTTATGGACAGCAACGACCTCGAACGTGAAAGAGGTATCACAATCCTTTCAAAAAATACGTCCGTTATGTACAACGGCACTAAGATAAATATTGTAGACACTCCCGGTCATGCAGACTTCGGCGGTGAGGTTGAGCGTATTCTTATGACGGTTGACGGCGTTTTGCTTCTCGTTGACGCTTTCGAGGGCTGTATGCCGCAGACACGCTTCGTTCTTAAAAAGGCTCTCGGTCTTGGCAAGAAACCGCTTGTTGTTGTGAATAAAATCGACCGCCCCGGTGCAAGACCCGAGGAGATAGTTGACGAGGTTCTTGACCTCTTTATCGAACTTGGTGCAGACGAAGATCAGCTTGAATTCCCGGTTGTGTACGCTTCGGGACGTGACGGTTACGCAACGCTTGATCCGAACGAGCCGGGTGAGAATATGAAGCCGCTTTTTGATAAGATTCTTCAAGAGATTCCTGCTCCGAGCGGCGACCCCGACGGCGGTTTGCAGCTGCTCTTCTCAAATATCGACTATGATGATTATGTCGGAAGAATTGGTATCGGTCGAGTTGAGAGAGGTAATGTAAAGGTTGGTCAGCAGGTTGCTCTTTGTCAGAAAGACGGCGGTGTAAGAAATGTTAAAATTGTTAAGCTCTATCAGTTTGAGGGGCTTAAAAGAGTTGAAGCAGAAAGTGCAACCCTCGGCGATATCGTGGCCGTAAGCGGTATTTCCGATTTGAATATCGGTGAAACGGCTTGCTCCGTTGACTGTATTGAGCCTTTGCCGTTCATCAAGATTGACGAGCCGACAGTTTCAATGATGTTCCTTGTAAACAACAGTCCTTTCGCCGGAAAAGAGGGTAAGTTCGTTACTTCGAGAAATATCCGTGAAAGACTTTTCAAGGAGGTTGAAACGAACGTTGCAATGAGAGTTGAGGAAACGGATTCCGCCGATACTTTCAGAGTGTCGGGAAGAGGTGAGCTTCACCTTTCTATTCTCATTGAGCAAATGCGTCGTCAGGGTTACGAATTTCAGGTGTCAAGACCGACCGTTATTTACAAGAAAATTGACGGTGAAATTTACGAGCCGATAGAGTATCTTATTATCGAAGTTCCCGAAAACTATGTCGGTGCTGTTATGGAAAAGCTTGGTTCACGCAAAGCAGAGCTTATCGATATGGGTACACGTGACGGCGGTACTACTCACATTGAGTACAAAATTCCTGCAAGAGGTCTTATGGGTTACCGCTCCGAGTTCCTCACCGACACAAACGGCAACGGCATTATGAACCACGTTTTTGACGGCTATGAGCCGTACAAGGGCGACATCTCAACTCGTCATCAAGGTTCGCTTATTGCCCACGAAACAGGTGACTCAACAGGCTATGGTCTTTTTGCCGCACAGGACAGAGGACGTTTGTTTATAGGTCCGGGTGTTCCTGTTTATGAGGGAATGATTGTCGGTGCAAGTCCGAAAGTTGAGGATATCGTTGTAAATGTCTGCAAGAAGAAGCACATCACAAATACACGTGCGTCGGGTTCGGACGAGGCTTTGAAGCTTACTCCGCCGACTACGCTCAGTCTTGACCAGTGTCTTGAATTTATTGCAGAGGACGAGCTTGTAGAGGTAACTCCGAAAAGTATCAGAATCAGAAAGACAATTCTCAGCAAAGAGCAGAGAATGAAGAAGCAGTTTAAAAAGTAATGATGAAAGGTACAGCATACGGAGTGGGGGTCGGAACAGGCGACCCCGAGCTTATGACCTTGAAAGCGGTTCGGATTATCCGTGAAAATGACGTGATAGCCGTTCCGGGCAAGTCTGCAAAAGACAGCGTTGCCTATAGAATTGCGGTGCAGAATGTTCCGGAGCTTGCGGGGAAGACCTTACTTGCTATAAATATGCCAATGACTAAGGATAAAAATATTCTCAGTGCCGAGCATAAAAAGGGTGTCGAACTTATAGAAAAGTACCTTGATATGGGGAAGAACGTTGTGTATCTGACGTTGGGTGACCCGACTGTTTATTGTTCCTTTAGTTATTTGCAAAGGTTTCTTGAAAGTGACAGCTATAAAGTTGAATTGGTAAGCGGTGTTACATCATTCTGTGCAGCGGCTGCACGGAGTGGTGTTCCACTCGTTGAAAAAGACGAAGAACTTCACGTGTTTCCGAATGTTCCTAGTAAATCGGATTTTAATAATACTATTGGTACGTGCGTGATTATGAAATCGGGCAGATATATGAGCGATATTAAATCAACCCTCGAATACAGTGATTGTAAAGTGTTTGCGGTCGAAAACTGTGGAATGAGTTCGGAGAAAATATATAACAATATTGATGAAATACCCGATAAGACAGGATATTTTTCTATTGTTATTGCTAAGGAGAATGAATAAAATGAGTTTCTATGATAATATAGAAAACAATTTTAAAAACTCTATCGGTGACAAATATAACGTCGAAAAGTTGTTTAATAAGGCAACAGACGAACAGCTTGACGCATTAAAAAATCTTATCGGAGATAATGTCGCTGCGTTTATTGACTTTTACTCAAACTTACAGCCTTTAAATTTACCGATGATGAGTTGTTATACTTCACTTTGCGATATTAAACATATTATTGAAGAGAATACCGAGCTTGCCCCGGGAGCATATTTGTCTAAGCTGGGAATTTTTGTGTTCGCTGTAACAATCGGAGGTAATTCGGTTTGTATAGATACAAACTGTATACAGAATGGCGACCCTTGTATTTTGATTATTGACAAAAACTTTTTATATTGCGATGAAGACGGAAGTGAAATTGCAAACTTGCCGAGTTATGTTGATAAAAGCGAATTATCCGACAAAGATTATGAGTTTACATATGAAAACGTTCGAAAATTCGTCTATAAGCTAGAGGACAGGTTTACGGATTTTATTGAGAAATTCTCTCGTGACGAATATGAGAATTTGGAGAACTTTCTATAATTATGTATAAATATAGAATAGCGAATAGCGAAAGTAATTCTACCAATGATATAAAAAAGAAATATTGTTACTCAAAATTTATCTTATACGGACATTGACGGGATTGCCGATTTAATTGGTTATAATATCACTATTTTTAGACGGAAAACGGTTAGTGTGGTGGCTGCGATTTCCATGATGGATATTGATAATTCCTATCTTCTTAATATTTCCGATATCGTTTTAAACAGTATAAATTTCCCTATCGGTATAGGCGACAGTTTTTCGGATATGATTAATGCTTTCGGCTAAAATTATAAGGTTGATGATGTACTTATTGATACTTTTAGATATATGTATACGGTCATAGGTAAATATTGGTTATCTGTAAGTATATCGAATGATAAGGTTGTCGGTATTGAAATAATATTCGATGACGAAATGATTAAAAATGTTATTGAAGTAAGATGTAAATACTGTAAGATATGAGGATTGATAAGTTTAATGAATTTCGTAATACTTGATTTAGAATGGAACAGCTCCTACAGTAAAAAGTACAAAGGCTTTATGAGTGAAATTATTGAGTTCGGTGCGGTGAAGTTTAACGATAAATTCGAGATTGTTGATACTTTTTCAATGTTGATTGCACCGCAGATTGCCAAAAAACTTACGGGAAAGGTTAAGGAACTCACAAACATAAGCAACGAAGAGCTTGCCAAATGCGGTGCTACATACACACACGTTCTGAGTAAGTTCAAGAAATTTCTCGGAAAAGATTTATTGATGACTTGGGGAACGTGTGATATTCTTGCAATTATGGAGAACACAAAGTATTACGAAAAAAACGACCGCATTGATTTTATCGACCGTTACTGCGATTTGCAGTACTACTGTGCCGATATGCTCGGAGTTTACAATGCGGGTCAGCAGTTGGGTCTTGCACCTGCGGCAGAGCTTATCGGTCTTGATTTGTCGGATATTGTTCAGCATCGTGCTTTGCAGGACAGTATGCTTTCAATGTCGATTTTCAAGAATCTTTACTATCCTGATAAATTTCAAAAGTATATTGAAACATCTAAAGATTTGCATTACAGATTAACTTTTAAATCGTATTATCTTACGGATATAAACGACCCTCTTGTCAATAAGAATGAGTTTAATTTCACCTGCGACAAGTGCGGCGAGAAGATGAAAACCGTAAACAATTGGGCTTTGAGAAACAAAACATTTACTGCAACGCTTTATTGTGAAAAATGTAAACAAGAAATGACAGGAAAAGTTAAGTTCAAAATTAATTATAACGGTATGTCGATTAAGAAAAAGCTTGTGCCGTTTGACGAACCGTCGGAGAAATCGGATAAATAACAGCTTTGGACGAATATTAATTGAGAACTTTATTTACGGGTTTTTAAAAATGAAATATAGGAATATAATTTGGGATTACAACGGTACTATTATTAATGATGCACAGCTTGCGGTAGATGCGGAAAATCTTGTCTTGCAGTCATACGGCAAACCGCCTATAACACTTGAATATTATCTGAAAGAATGTGAAATGCCGCTTATTAATTTCTATAAGAAAATATTCGATTTGAATGATTATGATTATGCGGAGATAGCAAAACATTTTATTACTCATTACGATGAACTTTTTAAAACTGCGGATATATTTCCCGAGGTTCGTGAAATGATAGAATACTTGTACAATAACGGATATAATCAAGGCGTAATATCCGGTTTTGAAACTACAAGGCTTGTAAACAGTCTTAAGATATTCAATCTTGATAAGTATTTTAAATTTATGTCGGGTTCAGATGATATAGATGCAGGCGATAAAAGCGAACGTGCGGTCAAGGTTGTTGAGAAGTACGGCTTCAAGCCCGAAGAAACATTATTTATCGGTGATATGTACCACGACTATGAAACGGCTTGTAAGGTAGGTGCGGACTGCATTTTAATTGCAAAAGGACATCAAGGGGCGGAGGTTCTCCGTTCGCATCATGGTATAACCGTTTTGGATAGTGCGGAGGAATTGAAAACAATTTTGCTGTAACGCACAAATTTTATATCTTGTTGCTGTGCAAATTCACTATATCATAGAATTTATTCTATGTAACTTTATCTGTTGACATATTTTTACATAGTATGTTATAATGTTAGTGTGCGAACTGTTAGATACATAACGGTTTGTATACTAACTTTTTTCTTTTCAACTTTTTAAAATTTCAAAAAAATTTCAAAAAACTATTGACCTTAACGTAACGTCATAGATTAAAATGGTTTTACCGAGAACAGGAGGTAAAGCGGAATGATGACAGTAAAGGAGATATCGAAAATTACAGGTATCACCATACGAACACTTCACTATTATGACCAAATCGGATTGTTTAAACCAACAGATAAGAGCGAAGCCGGATACCGTCTTTACGATGATAATGCACTTAAACAGTTGCAGCAGATATTATTTTTTCGTGAGTTTGATATACCTTTAAAAGAAATTAAATCTGTTATGGAAAATCCTGCTCTTGACAGCAATTATATACTTCAAATGCAAAGAAATATGCTTATTGCGAAGAAAGAGCGTATCGAACGCTTGATTAACCGAATCGATGATATTCTAAAAGGAGAGGACAAAATGGATTTTGAAGTTTTCAATAAAAAAGAAATTGAGGAGCTGTTCAGCATAATGGTTAGGAACTGTATGCCCGATGAATTGAGAGAAACTGCCGCTCAGGAGTTCGGTGGAATGGAGCAGTGGAAAGAGCATTATATTGAAACTGTTTCCGGTGAGAATGTGCAGAAGTGTTATCTTAAAATGGTTGAGTGGTTTGGAGGAAAAGAAAAGTATGTGTCGTCTGTGAAAAATCCGGTTAGCAAGGAAATTGCAGAGAGCTATTTGAAACGCATTGACGTAATTCTCAAAAAGCTTTTTGACAGAAGAGATTTTGAAATTAATTCTTTTGAAGTAAAAGAAGTTGTTGGTGAGTACGGTTTTGTTACAAAACAACTTTACCAACTTAAGGACGAAACGGGTATGATGCTTTCTCTTGCACAATCTTATCGCAATGATGATGTGATGAGCATAGATGAAAAATACGGTGAAGGTGCTTCCGAATTTTTTGCACAGGCGATTGAGAATTTTTATAAATAATATTTCACTTTATGGGTTGACAAATTTCATTCAGTGTATTATAATGTTAGTGAACGAACTGTTAGGTATAAAACAATTCGTTTGCTAACATTTGTTTCTAAGGTGGTGAATGTATTGTGTCGGAAAATGATAGGCTTTTAGGTATGGAAATCAGAAAATTGTCAAACTGCATGCGGCACTCAGTCCCTAGAATATGTAATGATGAAGATGTGACTGCCGTCAATGGTAGAATTATTATGTATCTTTATCATCATAGGGAGGAGGATATTTTCCAAAAGGATATCGAAAACGAATTTTCAATTCGCCGTTCTACATCTTCTAGCGTAATTTCTTTAATGGAAAAAAAAGGCTATATTGAACGTGTTTCGGTTGCACACGATGCAAGGCTTAAAAAACTTGTTTTAACCGATAAAGCATTACAGGTTTGTGACATTATAAAAACAAATACAATGGAGTTTGAAAAGACTCTCAAAAATGGAATAACCGAAGAGGAATTGAAAATTTTCTATTCTGTCTTAGACAAAATAGTTGATAATATAAATAATATACAAAAGAAGGAGTGAAAAGAATGATAAGAAGACTTCTTGCCTCTGTCAGAGAGTATAAAACAGCTTCTTTTTTAGCACCGCTTTTTGTAGTATGCGAGGTTATTTTGGAAGTTATTATACCAATGCTTATGGCAAATCTTATCGACTACGGCATAAATAAGAGCAATATGCCGTATATCATTCAAATAGGTGTAACGCTTGTTGTATGTTGTCTTTGCTCGCTTACGTTCGGTGCATTGGCAGGAAAATTCGCTGCTAAGGCTGCCGCAGGCTTTGCAAAGAATTTGAGGAAAGATATGTACTATAATGTACAGAATTTTTCTTTCTCGAATATCGATAAATTTTCGACATCAAGCCTTGTTACGCGTCTTACAACAGACGTTGCCAATGTACAAAATGCGTATATGATGATAGTCAGAACAGCATTCAGAAGCCCCGCTATGATTGTTTTCAGCTTGATTATGGCATTCAGAATTAACTCTGAAGTTGCTTTGGTGCTGCTTGGAGTTATCCCCGTGTTGGCAATCGGATTTGTGTTGATTTTCTCAAACGCTCACCCGATTTTTGAGAAAGTGTTCAAAACCTATGATAAGCTAAATAATATTGTAGGCGAAAATCTTCACGGTATCAGAGTAGTTAAATCGTTTGTTCGTGAAGAACACGAGGATAAGAAATTTAAAAATGTTTCACAGGAAATTTATGAACTGTTTATTAAAGCTGAAAAAATAATTATTTTCAATATGCCTCTTATGCAGTTTGTAATTTATATTTCAATGATTCTGATTGCGTGGTTTAGTTCGCACCTTATTGTATCGGCTCACAATGACCCCGCACTCGGTATGACGACAGGTCAGCTCACAAGTATGATTTCCTACCTTATGCAGATGCTTATGAACTTGATGATGCTCTCAATGATTTTTATGATGATTATTATTTCAAGAGCATCTATGGAGAGAATTGACGAGGTTCTCCAAGAGGTATCAGACCTTAAGAACGGTGATAATCCGATTTATAAAGTAAAAGACGGCTCTGTTAAGTTTAATGGTGTATCATTCAGTTATAATGGCAGTGATAAATTCTGTCTTAGTGATGTCGATATAAATATTAAGTCGGGTGAAACAGTCGGAATTATCGGCGGTACAGGTTCATCAAAATCAAGTCTGGTTCAGCTTATTCCACGGCTTTATGATGCGACTAAGGGTAAGGTTCTTGTCGGCGGTGTTGACGTTCGTGATTACGACCTCGAAACTCTCAGAAACGAAGTTGTAATGGTTCTTCAGAAGAACGTCCTTTTCTCGGGTACTATCAAGGAAAATCTCCGCTGGGGTAACCCCGAAGCTAACGACGAGGATATCGTGAGAGTTTGTAAGCTTGCCCAAGCTGATGACTTTATCGAGAAATTCCCCGATAAATACGATACATATATCGAGCAGGGCGGTACCAACGTTTCCGGTGGTCAGAAGCAGCGTCTTTGTATTGCGAGAGCGTTGCTCAAAAAGCCGAAAATTCTTATTCTCGACGATTCCACAAGTGCCGTTGATACAAAGACAGATGCTCTTATTCGTAAAGCATTTGCGGAGGAAATACCAGATACAACAAAATTTATTATTGCTCAGAGAATATCTTCCGTTGAAGATGCCGATAAAATTATTGTCCTCGACAGCGGTAAAGTGAACGGTTTCGGTACACCTGCCGAGCTTATGAAGTCCAATAAGATTTATAGAGAAGTTTATGAATCACAGGTGAAAGGGGGAAATGACGATGAGTAAAGCCGCTGTTAAAGCTAAACCTGATACTAAAAAGGTAACAGAAAATACATCTGCCAAAACTAACGGCAAATCGGAAAACATTCCCCAAGGCGGTCCGGGCGGAAAACCTCAGATGCCTAAAATTGACAGCAAGACAGTTAAAAGACTTCTGTCGTACATTTTCTCACACTATAAGATGAGATTTTTCCTTGTACTGATTTGTATTGTTGTAAGTTCTGTGGTAAATGTTATCAGTTCAATGTTTTTGAAAACACTTATCGACAGCTATATTATGCCGCTTGTTGAACAAACCAACCCCGATTTTGCCAAACTCACCAAGGCTTTAACCACAATGGCTTGCGTTTATGCCTGCGGAATTTTTGCTGCGTATCTCTATCAAAGACTGATGATTTCGATTTCTCAGGGCGTGCTGAAAAGAGTTCGTGACGAAATGTTTGAACATATGCAGTCGCTTCCGATAAGATATTTCGATACGCATACTCACGGCGATATTATGAGTTACTACACAAATGATGCCGATACTCTTCGTCAAATGATCTCACAGAGTATTCCGCAGGTTTTTAACTCAATTATAACTATAGTTGCCGTGTTCTGCGGAATGCTTTATACAAGCTGGTATTTGACAATTGTAGTAGTTTTGTTTGTGTTTATTCAAATGGTTGTTGTAAAAAATGTCGGAGGACGAAGCGGAAAGTATTTTATCGGTCAGCAGCAATCACTTGGTAAAGTAAACGGTTACATTGAGGAAATGATTACGGGTCAGAAAGTTGTTAAAGTTTTCTGTCACGAGGAAGAGGCTAAGGAAGAATTTGACAAATTGAACGAGGAATTGTACGAATCGGCATACAATGCAAACCAGTTTGCAAATATGCTTATGCCTATTATGGCAAATATAGGTAACTTGCAATATGCTGTAATTGCAATTGTCGGTGCGATTCTTGCACTTTCGGGAATAGGTACAATTACAGTTGGTGCTATTGTATCGTTCCTGCAATTGTCGAAAAGCTTCTCAATGCCGATTGCACAAGTTTCTCAGCAGTTTAACTCAATCATTATGGCTCTTGCAGGTGCACAGAGAATCTTCACACTTATGGACGAAGAAAGTGAAGTTGATGACGGCTATGTAACACTTGTAAATGCAAAGCGTGAGGGAGATAAACTTGTTGAATGTGAGGAGAGAACAGGTCTTTGGGCTTGGAAGCATCCTCACGGCGACGGCACAACTACCTATACGGAGCTTAAAGGTGACGTAAGACTGTTTGACGTTGATTTTGGTTATGTACCCGAAAAGATAGTTTTACATAATGTAAAAATTTATGCAGAGCCGGGTCAAAAAGTTGCATTTGTAGGTGCAACTGGAGCAGGTAAAACTACTATCACTAATTTGATAAATCGTTTTTATGATATTGCAGACGGTAAGATACGTTATGACGGAATTAATATAAATAAGATTAAGAAAGCAGATCTTCGCCGCTCACTAGGTATGGTTCTACAGGAAACAAATTTGTTCACAGGTTCGATTATGGATAATATTCGTTATGGTAAGCTTGATGCGACCGATGAGGAGTGTATTGAGGCGGCGAAGCTTGCTAATGCACATGATTTTATTTCACGTTTGCCCGACGGTTATGATACTATGATTGACGGCACAGGAGGAAGTCTTTCACAAGGTCAGCGACAGCTTTTGTCTATTGCACGTGCGGCTGTAGCAGATCCGCCGGTTATGATTCTTGATGAGGCAACATCTTCAATCGATACAAGAACGGAATCGCTTGTTACAAAAGGTATGGATTCTCTTATGCACGGCAGAACTGTGTTTGTTATTGCCCACAGACTTTCAACGGTTAAAAATTCAGATGTTATTATGGTTCTCGAACTCGGCAGAATTATCGAACGAGGAAATCACCAACAGCTTATTGCCGAAAAGGGCAAGTACTACCAGTTATATACTGGTGCATTTGAACTAGAATGATTTTGTAAATTCTGTTAAGTTTTTATTTGCAAATCTAAAATAAAGTTATTTAGAATAATAAAATACGCTGTCAGTTAATTTAGGAACTGTTGGGAAATAAGTTGAACAATTTAGACAAGTATAAATGTTCAACTTATTTTCTGACAGTTCCTTAGTATCATACAGTAACCTTTTGATGTGGTTTCAATAGTACGGTGACAATAAATTCGTTGTTCTTCTCCTTATAAGAAACATTTCCATTATATTTATAACAAATTTCCTTTACAATATTCGTACCTTTCCCGTTATTTTCCTTATCGTATTTACTTGTTTTCAATTCAGAATTATTATCAAGTACGGAATAACTTATTTTATTTTTACATACGATAGCATAATAATCATTTGCTTTAGTTATTTTCAGTGACATAATTCTCCGCTCTCTGGGCTGAGTTTTGAGGTACTCAATGGCATTATCGCAGATATTTCCGATAACAGAAATTATATCGGAGTTACCCGAAAATTCATTAAGAAAGTTCAAAATTTCAACTTTAAAATCAATATTTTCACTTTCGGCTTTATCAAGCTCAACATTAACTATTGCATTAAGTAAAATATTTTCTGTGTTGATAGGGGTGTAAACTCTTTGTAAATTATCAGACATCTGCGTGCAAAGTTTTTCGGCATCTTCATACTTTTTGTCATTAATAAGAGTACCTATACTCAGAAGATAATTTTTCATATCGTGTTTGATTTTTGACATTTTCTCAATCTGTTTACCACTCTTAATGACGCTTTCTTCGTACAGATTCATTTTCTGTTGAGTCAGAAGATACTCAGTTTTAAGCTGGTTATCCTTGCTTATTCTCAAAAACATTATACCATAAATTATTGCTATTGCAATTGTAATTAAACTCATAATGAACAATGTAGTTAATAATTTTACATCATTGTTTTTTATTTCTAATATATTTACACAACATGATATTAGTATTATACTCATTAACGGAATAACTACAAAAGTCATAAAATCTGTTTGTTTTATAAAATACTTCTTTTTTGAGGTTATTTTAATTAATTTCCAGAATATAAATATATCTATAATATGTGCTACTACAATTAAAATCACTCTAAATATTACAGTTTTTTGAATTTCAGAAAAATCCTGTTGCCAAAGAATACCAAATACCGCATATTCAAAAATAACACATATTAATGCTGAAATACTGTTTATTACAAAAAGAATAAGTGTTGCAATAAACATAATAATTTTTTTGCCGTGAAAAAATATTAAAGAGTAAATAAAAAAGCAGGAAATATACAGCACATAATCAACAAAAACTTTAGGTATGTCCACTTCCATAGTGTTTTTGTGAAACGTAGTTATTACAATAAGCACGAACATTGTGAGTGATTCTGTTATGTATGCAATGATTGTGGTTTTTTTGCTGTACTTTGGCTCAAACATAAGTGTTAGAGTACCCGTAAACAAGAACCCTTCTAATAAATCTGCGAATAAATCCAGTAAGTCAACTGCCGTTAATGTCATAAAATTTCTCCTTTAAAGCGTATCGGAAATGTATTTAAAGTAATCATCTGATACTTGCTTTTTAAATGATCCGCTTATAGGCAGAGTGATTCCGCATTCAAGCTTTAGTTCGTCGTTGGAAAATTCTGTAATTTTATCAATTCTTACTAGACAGCATTTAGCAATTTGGATAAAGCCGTAATTTGAAAGTTTCTTGCGGTGAATCTCAACCTTTGAACGTTCCCGATATTCTCCACCGTCAATCATATGAAAAACCGTATAGTTACCCTCACGGTCAATGTAACAAATGTTATCAATATTGATGTGAATATATCGTCCCGAGTCCTTAACCAGATAGTGGTTTAAGGTTTGAGTTTTTCGGTTAATTTCTTTCATAAGCAGTGCAAAAACGTCCGAAAGCTCCGAATCGACCTTGCTTTTTCTTATAAAGTAAAACGGACGTTTTTTCTGAGCGTCCCAGACAAGATTGTCGTGGCTTGTGATGAAAACTATGTAGGGTGTTTTCACTTCATTACTCTTTTCATTTATCTTATCGGCAATGGTAAAACCATTAATTTTAGGCATATATATATCTAAAAATATTATATCATAATCAAGATAACAATCTAATAATTCACGTCCCGATGTGAATTTGTTTGTGGTGCATTCAATATTATTAGATAAACAAAATTCTCTTAAAACACGGTTAAACTTATTGATAAAATTATTATCATCATCACATATGGCAATTCTCATATATATGCTCCTTAATATATAAAATACTGAAAACTGCTTTTCTTGATTGCAGTTCTTATAAATCACGGTACTGTAAAATTCTTTTAGAGAAATATAAATAGTAATTTGACGTGATTTATATTTTTTTTAAGAAAAGAACATAATATTTTGATACATAATTATTGATTTTAAAATAACAAAAGGTGTTCTATTTCTTAACGCTGACGCATATATTTAACATAGACATAAACGGAGTGATAATATGGACAAAACCTTAGAGAATATTTTTAACTGTTTTGATAAATTTTTTTATACTGTAATGAAAAATATAAAATACGATATTAACGAAGTTAGAATCCGAAGTGACAAGCCTGTTGTTATATACATAAAAAATAAACCATATTTCATTACAAAAAACAGTGATATAATTCCTCTTGAAAAATTCGGAACAATAAATGATTATGTTATTGTAACGTTTGCTGCTTTGAAAAATGCCTTCTCCGGACTTTGCGAATATTCAATTTATAAATATCAGAACGACATAAACAACGGATTTATTACAGTTCGTGGCGGTCATCGAATAGGAATTTGCGGAACAGCAGTGAATAACACTGACAATATTAAATCGGTTATAGATATTACAAGTATGAATATCAGAATAGCAAAGCAATACATAGGTTGTTCGGAAATATTTCTGAAAAACACCGACATTGAAAAGGGGATTCTGATTTGCGGAGTGCCTTCCACCGGAAAGACAACTTTGCTCCGTGATTTGTCAAGAAGTTTGTCTAAAAATTATTGTAAAAAAGTTTCGGTTATAGATGAACGGTCGGAAATTTCATCTACATTCAACGGAAAAAGTATTTTTGATATGGGTTTATGCGATGTATACTGTAATTATACTAAAAGTAAAGGTATAATTCAGGCAATACGTACTATGTCACCTGATGTGATAGTTTGTGATGAGCTTACAGGCGATGACATTGAAAGTGTAATTTATACAGTAAATTACGGTGTGAAATTAATTGCCACGGTACATTGTGATAATCTTAACAGTGCTTTGAAAAATCCGTCAATTTTAAGTTTACTGAAAACTCATGCATTCGGTGAAATAGTATTTTTAGAAAGCAAATCTTTCTGTAAAATTGATAAGATTTATAAATTGGAGGATATAAAAGTTGATTAAATATATTGGATTGTTATTTATTTTTATAGAATCGATATTGATAGGGTTTTCGTTCAACGAAAAACTAAATAACAAAATTAAAATTTTAAAATCAGTAAAATCATTGCTGCAACAATTTAAAATAGAAATAGCTTATCGAATGCCGACTTTGATAGAACTTTTCTCCGAGTATACTGATGAAAGTATATTACAGCTAACAAATAATATTTCCGAAAATCTAAAAAACGGTTTAACCTCCGAAAAAAGCGTTATAAATGGGGTGGAATTTTCATCGTGCGTGAGAATTTTGTCGAAAGAAGAAAAATATTTTATAACGGATGCACTTTCAAAGCTGGGAACAAGTGATACAGACGGACAGATTTCTCTTCTTGAAAATGCGGTTGAACGAATAGACTATTACATAGAAAATGCGATTGAGGATAAACGAAAAAATTCAAAGGTATATATGACAGCTTCAGTTTATATCGGACTGGTTATAATAATAATTTTATTGTAATATAAGGAACTGTCAGAAAATAAATTGAACATTTATACTTGTCTAATTGTTCAACTTATTTCCCAACAGTTCCTAAAGAAAGGAAAGTAAAAATGGATATAGATTTATTGTTTAAAATTGCTGCAATAGGTATAATAGTTGCAGTACTGAATCAAGTTTTGTCGAGGGCGGGAAGAGATGATCAAGCTATGATGACTGCACTTGTAGGACTTATTCTTGTGCTTACAATGGTTGTGCAGCAGGTGAGTTCGTTGTTCACAACTGTTAAATCTCTGTTCGGATTGTGATAAATATGGATGTTATTTCTGTATGTGTGCTGGGAATTTTCGCTGTGCTTGGGAGCGTTGCACTGAAAAAATATAACGGTGAGCTTGCGGCATTAATGATTATTTCGGCTATAATGTTAATCTGCTTCACGGCTTTACCGGCATTAAGTCAAATTTTTGATTCGGTCAACGACTTGACGGCTACCGCTAATATCAATAATAACTATATTTCTGTTTTAATAAAATCTCTGGGTATTTGTTATATTACTCAAATCTCCGTTGATATATGTAAAGAGAACGGAAGCGGTTCGATTGCTTCGCAAATTGAGATTGTCGGTAAGCTGATAATTTTGCTTTTGGCAGTTCCGCTCTATGGTGAATTGATTGAGATGATTTACAATTTTTTAAGTGCAAAATAATTATTGAATGTTTTCAAAAAATTTACATTAAAGGGGCGAATATATGATATAATAAAACAGGCGGTGATAATATGAGCGGAAAATCCAATTGCGATTACTGCGTAAATTACTCTTATAATGAAGAATATGAATGCCATGAGTGTATCGTAAATCTTGATGAAGACGAATATTATAGGTTCATTCAGGGGCAGTTTAAGAGCTGTCCGTATTTTCGTATGGGTGACGAATATAAAATAGTACAAAAACAAAACTGATGTCAAGGATATTTAATATGGATAATAAAATGTATAATAAACTGGGTATTTGCGATGAGGTTATAAGCTTCGGCAATAAAATACTCGGCGAACTTAAAGAAAGATTTGAAGAAATAGATGAAACAGCCGAATATAATCAGCTTAAAGTGATTTCGGCTATGCAGGAAAACAGGGTAAATGCCACGTGTTTTGCGGCTACTACCGGCTACGGCTATGACGATGTAGGAAGAGATAACCTTGAAAAGGTCTATGCAGCGTGTTTCGGCACTGAGGCTGCTCTTGTTCGACCTCAAATAACATGCGGCACTCACGCTTTGGCGGTGGCACTTTCGGCGATTTTACGTCCCGGAGATGAACTTCTTTCACCTGTAGGCAAGCCGTATGATACTCTTGAAGAGGTTATCGGCATTCGTGAATCTAAATGTTCCTTAAAGGAGTTTGGTATTACATATTCACAGGTAGATTTGATTGAAGATGGTACTTTTGACTATGACAGAATTAAATCCGCCATTAACAGCAAAACAAAAATGGTAACCATACAACGTTCAAAAGGTTATCAGACACGCCCTACATTTTCCGTAACACAAATCGGTGAGCTTATAGCTTTTGTGAAATCCATTAAACCCGATATAATTTGTATGGTTGATAATTGCTACGGAGAGTTTGTTGAAAAAATCGAGCCTTCAAATGTCGGTGCGGATATGATAGTAGGTTCGCTTATTAAGAACCCAGGCGGTGGACTTGCTCCGATTGGCGGCTATATCTGCGGCACGGCGGATTGTGTGGAAAAGTGTGCCTACAGACTCAGTGCTCCCGGTCTGGGGCAGGAGGTAGGTGCAAATCTAGGCATTATGCCGTCTTTCTATCAGGGATTTTTCCTGTCACCGACTGTAGTATCGGGTGCCTTAAAGGGTGCGATTTTTGCAAGCCGCTGTTATGAGAAGCTCAGTTTTAAGGTTATTCCAAATTCGACAGAAAGTCGCCACGATATAATTCAGGCAGTGGAGCTTGGTTCAAAAGAACGTATGGTGGCATTCTGCAAGGGTATTCAGGCGGCTGCTCCCGTTGACAGCTACGTTACTCCCGAGCCGTGGGCAATGCCAGGCTATGATTCGGAGGTAATTATGGCGGCAGGTGCATTTGTTCAGGGGTCGTCAATCGAACTAAGTGCGGACGGACCTATTCGTGAACCGTATGCTGTGTATTTTCAGGGCGGCTTGACGTGGTATCATGCGAAGCTTGGTATATTGATGTCGGTTCAAAAATTGTATGATTCTGATTTAATTGATAAATCTTTGCTTAAATAAATTTCACACAAAAAGAGAGGAAGGAAACTTTCTCTCTTTTTGTGTTCAAATTTTTGTGCAATATCACTTAATATTTAAGGGGAAAATTGTAATTGAGAATTGTCTATTATTTATTTACAAAATCATTGTTTTATGATAAAATAAGACTATATATTTTAGTATTAGGAGGATATTTATGGTTAAAAAATTGTTGAGCCTGATACTGTCGGCATTGATAGCAGTATCTTGCTTTCCGATTGCTTCTCAGGCTGCGGAAACCGAAGAGTATGCAAGCGGTGCAAGTACCGTTTCAATCAATGCGGCAGCCGGCGACGTTATCAGCGTTATTGTGTCAATTGATGCCGCAAGCAACGTTCAGGGAATTTTGTTGGATCTTGATAAAGCTTATTCCAATTTCCTGTATACAGGCTATGAGGCTATTGACAGCAACGTTGGAAATGCAGTTGTAGAGGTCAATTCAAGCCCTGTAGGTTATACATACACCGATATTATGGCGGCTATACGTTTCAAGGACGGAGGAGTTACGTTTAATCAAAAAACGGATCTCATTAAATTTAATTTCAGAACAGTTCGTGCGGCAACGAATTTTACGTATGGTTTAACTGTAAAAGAATTTTATGATAAAGATTTGAAAGATATTTCAGCAAATAAAATATCAATCAGATATGTTAATGCGTCTGATACCGTGAAAACACTTTCGTCAATTAAAGTAACAGCACCTAACAAAACTACATATTATGTCGGTGAATCGTTTGATAAAACAGGTATGGTTGTTAATGCTGTTTACAGTGACGGTTTTACCGAAGATGTTACAAGCTCGACCACAGTTTCATCTCCGTCGTTAAGTTCGGTCGGTACAAAAACAGTAACGGTTTCATATACAGAAAACAATGTTACTAAAACAGCAAGCTTTTCCGTAACGGTTAAAGATATTGAACTTTCAAGTCTTGCTGTTACAGCAAAACCAACTACAACTACATATTATGTAGGGCAAACATTTAATTCTGACGGTATGAAAATTACAGCAACATACAGTAACAACACAACTAAAGATGTTACAAGCAGTGTAAAAACTACCGGTTTTGACAGCTCTACAGCAGGTACAAAAACTGTAACAGTTTCTTACACAGAGGGCAGTATTACGAAAACAGCAAGCTTTTCAGTAATTATTAAAGCAATCGAGCTTTCAAGCATTGCAGTTACAACAAAGCCGACAACTACTACATATTATGTAGGTCAGAGCTTTAATTCTGCTGGTATGAAGATTACGGCAGCATACAACAATAACAGTACAAAAGATGTTACAAGCAACGTAAAAACTACAGGCTTTGACAGTTCTACAGTAGGTACAAAAACTATAACAGTATCATATACTGAAAATGGAATTACTAAAACAGCAGGTTTTTCTGTAACAATTTTAGCAAAAACCGTTACAGAGCTTAAAGTTACAGCTCCCATTAAAAAAGAATATTATGTTGGAGAAAGCTTTGATAAAAGCGGATTGATTGTTAAAGCAACATATAACGATGAGACAACAACAGATGTTACAAACAGTGCAAGTCTTAGCGGTTTTGACAGCAAAACAGCGGGCAAGAAAACTATAACGGTATCATATGGCGGAAAAACTGCAACATTTAAAGTGAATGTTATAGCAGTAGCGGTTGCAAGTATTTCTCTTGATACAACTAATGTTAAAACTCAATATTATGTAGGCGATACATTTGATAAAACAGGTGTGGTTGTTACGGCAAAATATAACAACGGCACAACAGCAGATGTTACAAGTTCCGCAACATTCAGCGGTTTTAGCAGTACCTCAATAGGTGATAAAACTATAACAGTATCGTACAGCGGTAAAACCGCAACTTTTAAAGTTAATGTAAAAGCCGGTCTTTCAAATACCTCGACCTTAAGTCCGACAAGTATTAAAATCGGACAAACTGTAACCGTAACAGGCAGTGCCAGCGGTGGTTCGGGCGGATATTTGTACGCTTTTTATTACAGATTAAAAGGTACTACAGCTTGGACTACAAAGGGAACTCCGTATACTGCTAATGTTAATACTATGTTGTTCTCACCTGTAAATAAAGGAACGTATGAAATCAAAGTTGATGTTAAAGACAGTGTAGGTCATATAGATTCCAAAATTTTGACAATAAATATAGAATATTCGGATATTAAAAACAATTCCATAATTAGCTATAAATCAAGCGGTGGTAAAACTGTTGACAGCGACCAAGTTTGCGTAGGTGATACTGTTACTGTTACAGGCAAAGCATCGGGCGGTTCGGGTAAATATAAGTATACTTATACTTATAATGATAAAGCAAACTCCGATACGGGAAGCAAAGCTACAACAGATACTTTCTACAGCTTTACTCCCCAAAAAACAGGAACATATACAGTTACTGTAAAAGCTGAGGATAACGGCAATACAGATGAAAAAATTAACTCCGATACAAAAACATTCACAGTTGAAGTTAAAGAAGCTATTACAAATAAATCAACCGTAAGTGAAACAACAATCGACCTTGGCAAAACACTTACAATCACAGGTGCGGCAACGGGCGGCACATCTCCTTATACATACGCATACTATTATAAAAGAAGTACAGCTTCATCTTGGACAACAATCGAAACAGATTCCGAAACATCAACAACCGCATCATTCAAGCCTTTGGCAGAAGTAAGCTATGATGTTAAAGTTGATGTTAAGGACAGCAACAGCAGAACAAAGACTAAAACATTTACAATTAACGTAACATCTCTTGCAAATAAGTCAACCGTAAGTTCAACAGCACTTACCCTCGGCAATACCGTTAAAATTACAGGTGCGGCAACGGGCGGTACAGCCCCTTACACTTACGCATACTATTATAAGAGAAGCACAGCTTCGTCTTGGACAACAATAAAAACAGATTCCGAAACAGCAACAACAGCATCATTAAAACCCTTGGCAGCAGTAAATTATGATGTTAAGGTAGATGTTAAGGACAGCGTAGGTACTGTAAAGACTAAGACATTTACTGTTACTGCAACAACCCTCACAAACAAGTCTAAGATAAGTGCAGCAGCAATTACTCTAGGTGATAAAATTACAATCACAGGTGCAGCAGAAGAAGGCACAGCACCGTACAAGTACGCATTCTACTACAAAAGAAGTACAGCATCGTCTTGGACAACACTCGGCACAGAATACGGAACAGCAACAACCGCAACCCTGACACCGCTGGCAGCAGTAAAATATGATATTAAGGTAAATGTTAAGGATAACACAGGTGTTGTAATATCTAAAACATTTACAGTCAATGTAACGACTCTTGCAAATAAGTCCGAAGTAAGCACAACGGCACTTACCCTCGGAAAAACACTTACAATCACAGGTGCGGCAACGGGCGGTACAGCTCCTTACAAGTACGCATTCTATTACAAGAAAAGCATAGCTTCATCTTGGACAACAATCGGAACGGAATACGGAACTAATACAACAGAAACTTTAAAGCCGTTGACAGAAACAAGTTACGATGTTAAAGTAAATGTTAAAGACAAAACAGGCACGGTAATTACTAAGACATTTACGGTTATTGCAACAACCCTTACAAACACATCGGAAGTAAGCACAACATCTCTTACCCTTGGCAATACGATTAAAATCACAGGTGCGGCAACAGGAGGTACAAACTCCTACAAGTATGCGTTCTACTACAAGAAGAGTTCGGATTCATCTTGGACAACAATCGGAACAGCTTACGGAACAGCAACAACTGCATCATTGAAGCCTACCGAAGAGGGAGATTATGATGTTAAGATAAATGTTAAGGACACTACAGGTGCAATAAAGCCTAAGACATTTAAAGTTAATGTAACACCTATAACAAATAATTCAAAGGTAAGCACAACATCTCTTACTCTCGGCAATACGCTCACAATCACAGGTGCAGCGTCGGGCGGAACAGCTCCTTACAAATACGCTTTTGCCTACAAGAGAAGCACTGCTTCTGTATGGTCTACAATCGGCACAGCATACAGCACAACATCAACCGCAGAGTTGAAGCCTTTGGCAGCGGTAAATTATGATGTAAGAGTAATTGTAAAGGATAACGCAGGCAAAACATCAACAAAGATATTTACTGTAAAAGTAACTAAAGCAGCTCTTAAAAACAACTCAACAATAAGTGCGGAAACACTTAGCTTTGGTGATAAACTTACAATCACAGGTGCAGCAACAGGCGGCACAGCATCTTATACATACGCATACTATTATAAGAGAAGCACAGTGTCGTCTTGGACATCACTCAGTGCAGATTCAAAGAAACCGACAGTGGCATATCTTACACCGCAGGCAGTTACCAACTATGATATAAAGGTAACAATAAAGGATACCGACGGCGAAGAAGCTGAAAAGACATTCAAAGTCAAGGTGACAACTCTTGCAAATAACTCTTCTGTAAGCACAACGGCACTTACCCTCGGAAAAACACTTACAATCACAGGTGCGGCAACGGGCGGTACAGCTCCTTACACATATGCTTACTACTATAAGAGAAGCACAGCGTCGTCTTGGATAACAATGGGTACAGAATACGGAACAGCTACAACTGCATCGCTGGAGCCGCTGGCAGAAGCAAGCTACGATATTAAAGTAAATGTTAAGGACAAAACTGGCACAATAATTACTAAAACATTTACCGTTATTTCAACAACTCTTACAAACACATCGGAAGTAAGCACAACATCTCTTACCCTTGGCAATACGCTTAAAATCACAGGTGCGGCAACAGGAGGTACAAATTCCTATAAGTATGCGTTCTACTACAAGAAGAGTTCCGATTCATCTTGGTCAACAATAGGCACAGCTTACGGAACAGCAACAACTGCATCATTGAAGCCTAACGAAGAGGGAGATTATGATGTTAAGATAAATGTTAAGGACACCACAGGTGCAATAAAGCCTAAGACATTTAAAGTTAATGTAACACCTATTACAAACAAATCAACTATAAGTGCAGCAACACTTACCCTCGGTGATACACTTAAGCTCACAGGTGCGGCAACAGGAGGTACAGCTCCGTACAAATACGCTTTCTACTGCAAGAGAAGCACAGCAACAACTTGGACAACACTCGGAACAGAATTTGGAACAGCAACAACTTCAAGTGTAAAACCGACAAGTGCAGTAACTTATGATATTAAGATAGTTGTAAAGGATAATGCAGGCAAAACATCAACAAAGACATTTACAGTTAAAGTAAATCAAAAGTAAGTTTGGCAGGATTTAATATTATAGCTTATTATAAGCAGCGAAAGAAAGGAGTGTTTGACAGCGTTATAACTGTCAGACACTCCGTGTCACAATATTACAAATTTTAGGGGAGTGAGTGTATTGAAAATTACATTTTTAGGTGCAGCACACGAAGTTACGGGTTCGTGTACTTTGATTGAAACAGGCGGCTTGAAATTCCTTGTTGACTGCGGAATGGAGCAGGGGACAGACATTTACGAAAACTGTGAGCTGCCCGTTTCTCCGGGTGAGATTGATTTTGTATTGCTCACTCACGCTCATATCGACCATTCGGGAAAACTTCCGCTTCTCGCTTCACAAGGTTTCAACGGCAAAATTTACACAACTGTTGCAACAACCAAGCTGTGTGGCATTATGCTGATTGATTCCGCACACATTCAGGAAATGGAGGCGGAGTGGAAGAACAGAAAGTCAAAGCGTTCGGGCGGTCAGTTTTATTCACCAATGTATACTGCCAAAGATGCCGAATACTGTATGAAGCTTTTCAAACCCTGCCGCTACAATAATGACATCAGCATTGCCGACGGTGTGACGGTGAAGTTTATCGACGCAGGTCATCTTTTGGGTTCGGCATCTATCGAGGTGAAAATCACCGAGGGCGATGTTACGAAAACCGTTCTTTTCTCGGGCGATTTGGGCAACGTCAGCCGTCCGCTTATTAAAGACCCTCAAAAACCCGAATATGCTGATTTTGTCATTATCGAATCGACCTACGGCAACAGACTTCACGGAGTGCGTCCCGATTATGCAGGACAGCTGACGAGGATTATTTATCAGACCTTTGAACGTGGCGGCAATGTTGTAATTCCGTCGTTTGCGGTCGGCAGAACTCAGGAAATGCTTTATCTTATCAGAGAAATCAAGGAACAGGGACTTCTCAGAAAGTTCGGTAATTTCCCTGTGTGGGTTGACAGTCCGCTTGCAGTAGAAGCAACCGAAATTTACAGTGAAGATATGTACGACTATTGCGACGAGGAAACTCTCAAACTTTTAAAAGCAGGAATTGACCCTATCAAGTTTTCTAATCTTAATCTGTCAATCACTAGTGAGGATTCCGTTGCAATCAACAACGACCCTACTCCGAAAGTTATCATTTCCGCAAGCGGTATGTGTGAAGCAGGACGTATTCGTCATCATTTGAAACATAATCTGTGGAGGGCAGATTCGACAATTCTTTTTGTAGGCTATCAGGCAGAGGGTACGCTCGGACGTACACTTCTCGAGGGTGCGAAAACCGTCAAGCTTTTCGGCGAGGAAATAGCCGTCAATGCAGCTATAGAAACTATGGAGGGTATAAGCGGTCATGCGGATATGAATATGCTCCTTGATTGGCTTGACAGTCTGAAAAACCGCCCCGAAATGGTTTTTGTGAATCACGGCAACGATACGGTTTGTGATGAATTTGCACAAACCATTGTAAGAAGATTGACTATTCCGGCAACAGCTCCGTATAACAGTGCAAGCTATGATTTGGCTGAGTACAAATGTCTTAGTTTCGGAAATACGGTTAGGCTGAAAACAAAGGTCAACAAGAAATCTAAGGCAGTATTTGAAAGACTTCTCAAAGCAGGGCAAAGGCTTCTGGAAGTTATCGAACAGAACAAAGGCTGTGCAAACAAAGACCTTGCGAAATTCACCGACCAAATCAACGAACTTTGCAACAAATGGGAACGTAAGCAGTAAATAAAAATTTGCTTGCAAATTTTTATTTAGAAAGTGTGCAGGCACATGAAGTGTTTGCCTTATAGCAACATAAAGTATGCCGCATAGCGGCAAATGAAGTTAGGAACTGTCAGAAAATAACTTGAACATTTATACTTGTCTAATTTGCCCTGTGTGTCGTTACAACACCTTGAAATACGTCAGTATTCCTGCGGAATTATCCTGCGTCTAAATTGTTCAACTTATTTCCCAACAGTTCCTTAAGCGGAGAGTAGATTTTTCTGTGGGGAAAAGTTGTTTTTTTTATAAAATATCACCAAGTATGTGCATATGTTAATGATATTACGCACATACTTGGTGTTTTTGTTGTTGGATATTACGATGCGGTTTTAATCTGCAATCTCAGCTTATCGGAAATCATTGCGATAAACTCGCTGTTGGTCGGCTTTCCTCTGCCGTTGTGGATTGTGTAGCCGAAGTAAGAATTGAGAATGTCGATGTCGCCTCTGTCCCAAGCAACCTCAATGGCATGGCGGATTGCACGTTCAACTCTTGAAGAGGTTGTTTCGTACTTCTTCGCAACAGAGGGGTAAAGCTTCTTCGTAACGGCATTGATAATCTCCGGTGTTTCTACCGACATAATAATCGAATCACGAAGATAATGATAACCCTTGATGTGTGCAGGTACACCAATCTGGTGAAGAATCTGCGTCACCTTAACTTCCATAGTAGCCGAATTGTCCACCACAACGGCAGGCATAGGTCTGACCTTGTTCCTCTTCGTTTTGTAAAACTCCACAATGCTCACGGCAAGACTGCTTGTTCTGTACGGCTTCAAAACAAAATACGAGCCGCCGCAGTTCATAACCTCTTTCTGCAAAACGTCGCTGTCGAACGACGAAGCAACAATGAAAATCGGGTTGTATTCCGTTTTCATACCCTTGAATGCCTTCAAAACTCCGATTGCGTCAATTCTTGTCATAAACATATCAAGTATTACAACGTCGGGCTTCTGTTTTGCAATCTCTTCAAGAACGGTATTACCGTCCTTAATGCAAAAGCTTACGTTGATTCCGTTAGAGCTGAACGCTCCGATTTCCTCAGCAGTAAATGCTGTGCTTTCCTCTGTTATCAACAACTTAATCTGATTTTCCATAAATTTGTTCCTCCATTTTGTTTTTAAGTGGTTTGTTGTAAATATATTACCATAAATTGGTAAAAATAGCAATAGTTTCTTGATGATAATTTCGTCATTTTTGATTACAATATAGTAATAATTAAAATCCTAATTTAGTTTTTTATCTATTTCATCAAACATATTCTGAGCGAATATACCATAACCTTTTGCGGAATTTGTTATTAAAACGTGAGTTACCGCCCCTACAAGTTTACCGTTTTGTAATATCGGACTGCCGCTCATTCCCTGTACGATACCGCCTGTTTTTTCGAGAAGTCTGTTATCTGTTGCCACTATTTGTAGGTTTTTTGTCTTATTTTTTTCATCATAGTTTACACCCGTGATTTCAATGCTGTAATATTTGGGTTCGCCGTCGTCAAGCGTGCATAAAATTTGTGCTTCGCCTTTGCGGATATCTTGAATATTTGCTATCTCAATAGGTTCAAAATAAGAAGTAGGATTATCGAGAATTCCGTAAAGTCCCGTTTCGTTGTTGAGTAAAGCTCTGCCGCTTGTTTCGTCGCTTGCGAAGTAGCCGTTTATGATTCCGGGCGAACCGTTCGTGCCTTTTGTGATTGTGCTGATTTTCGCCTGCGTAATTTCGGCACTGTCAAGCGGAAGAAGCTCGCCTGTGTCGCTGTCGCATATTCCGTGACCCAGTGCGGCGAATTTGTTTGTTTCGGGGTCATAGAAAGTCATAGTACCCAATCCGGCACAGCTGTCACGAATCCACAAACCAACCCTGTATTCTCCGTCCGACTGCACGGGAGTAATAACGGTATGGAAAATCTCCCCCTGACGTTCGCATTCTATATTAAGACTGCCGCCGCCGCTTGATGTTATCTCGGATTGCATATCTTCACAGTTTGTCATATCTTTGCCGTTAATCTTTAAAATTGTATCTCCCGAACGAAGTCCGCATTCCGCACCGGGATTGACTGTTTTAAAACCCAGCTCGATATTGTTGCAATTTATGACGCTGATACCCTTTGTGTAAAATTTAATTCCGAAAAGATTACCGCACGGAACTACAAATCTTTTTTCGACAGTGTGAACATTTACTTCTTTTATGGGAATAATATTAAAAAGAGTTAAATTTTTAACCTGCGAAATTTCGCCTATATCCGCATTAGCCTTTATTTCTTTTATGGATTGATTATTGGACGAAATTGTGATAGAATGATTATAGGAAATATTTTCATTTCCGTAAACCGTGATATCGTCGGGAAAGGACTTTACGTATTTTTCGCAAACACCGAAAATTCCGCAGCAAACAACGGCTAAAATTACAGATATACATTTTATAGTATAGGAACAACGTACGTTAATTTTTTTATTAATAATAAAACTCACCTCCAAAATTTGAATTTTTAAATTTAAAGTATTTTATATATCAAATTTTTATATCTGTACGGTTGAATTTAAATTGTAGCTTATCTTTTTCAGAATGGCAATTCGCTGTGCTGTTGCCTGTTTTTGTATGGGCGGAAGGTATTTTTTAATGTGTGTTTTTATTTTATTGTTTTCTGTTATACTCAAAATCTAAAATAATTAGTATTTTAAAGTTTGATCAAGCTTTAACAAGGTTCGCAACTGCATAATTACGCATTGATATTAGTTTTTCAGTTTTGAAATCTTCTAATTTGGTAAATCGAACGATTAAAAATTAATTTGGCAGTAATAGCGAGAAAATCTTAATTAAAAGCGGTGTTTTGCTTAAAAAATCCTTTTTTACATATAAATTAAATTATTAAATACAGGTGCAAAATGGATAATATTAATATATCGGGTCTTAGTGAGGAAGAAGCGGAAAAAAAACTTAAACTCACTAAGCACGGACATAAAAATAAATCAACCACAAAATCATACAAACATATTTTCTTTGAAAATATATTTTCACTTTTTAATTTTATAAATGCGGCTATAGCAGTAGTTTTGCTGGAAGTAGGTTCCGTTAAAAACTGTCTTTTTATGCTTGTTGTAATCTGCAATACATTTATAGGTATTATTCAGGAGATACGTTCAAAACGTGTGATTGATAAGCTTTCGATAGTAAATCAGTCCGAAGTGACGGTAATTCGTTCGGGTAAAAGCCGAAGCGTTGACATAAACGAGCTTGTAAAAGATGATATCATTGAACTGAAAAGCGGCTGTCAAATACCTAACGATTGCGTTATTGTAAACGGCAGCTGCGAAGTGAACGAATCTCTTGTGACGGGCGAATCCGACTCCGTTTTCAAGCCCGAGGGCGAAAAGCTGCTGTCGGGAAGTTTTGTTGTAAGCGGAAACTGTCTTTGTAAAATTGTCGGCGTGGGCAGTGAGAACTATGCCGATTCACTTCTCGGGCAGATTAAATACGTCAAAAAGTCAAGTTCGGAGATAGTTGACGTTATCAGAAAAATTATAGTTGTGATTAGTATTATCATAATTCCGTTCGGAGCGTTGCTTTTTTATAATCAGTATAATCTTTCTCACAATACTTTAAAAGAAGCTGTGGAGAGTTCGGCGGCGGCACTTATAGGAATGATTCCCGAGGGTCTTGTTTTACTTATAACAACTGTTTTTGCTATGGGTGTTATACGTCTTTCAAAGAGGAATGTTTTATCACAGGATTTATATTCCCTTGAAACATTGGCGAGAACAGACGTGCTGTGCCTTGATAAAACAGGAACCGTCACCACAGGTGAGATGAACCTTGAAAAAACGGTTGCGGTAAACGAAAATAACGAGGAGCTTAACAACCTTATAAGAGTGATTGCCAACAATTCAGAGGACGGCAATGCAACAATTACGGCGATTAAAAATTCTTTTTCCGAAAACATTAACTGTACCGTAACTAAAAAAATTCCGTTTTCCTCCGACAGAAAATGGTCGGCAATTTGTACGAATGAGTTTCATAATGTCATAATTGGTTCGGCTGAGATGATTTTCAAATCGGGTGCGGACTATTCGGCTTTGAGCAGTGACGATTTGGAGAAGTACAGAGTTATTACAGTCGCCGTAACAAACAGTGATATTAACGATTTCAATTTACCCGATGATATAGAGTTAAAGGGTTTTGTGCTGATGTCCGAAAAGGTTAGAGAAAGTGTTGCCGATACTTTCAAATATTTTGAACAGGAAGATGTTACGCTGAAAATTATTTCGGGAGATAACCCTGTTACGGTTCAAAAGCTTTGCGGTTCAGTTTTTAACAAAGACTGCGGCTGTGTTGATATGTCAACAGTGAGTGACGAGGATATCCCGAATATCGTTGAGAAAAATAAAATCTTCGGACGTGCCACACCCACACAGAAAAAGCTGATAATTTCTGCACTGAAAAGCAAAGGGCATACTGTGGGAATGGTCGGTGACGGTGTAAATGATGTTCTCGCACTTAAAGAGAGTGACTGTTCAATTGCCCTTGCAAACGGCAGTGCCGCCACGAGAAGCATATCACGGCTTGTACTGCTGGATTCGGATTTCAGCTCGCTGCCGCAGGTTGTCGGCGAGGGAAGACGTTCAATAAACAATCTGGAAAACAGTGCATCGTTGTTTCTTGCGAAAACAATTTTCTCGGCAGTTATGACATTGATATTTATGTTTATAAATTATCCTTATCCGTTCGAGCCTATTCAAATGACATTGGTAAGCTGTCTTACAATCGGGTTTCCGTCTTTTGTGCTGTCATTCCTGAAAAACAACAAACGCATAAGCGGAAGCTTTTTAAAGAGCGTGATAAACAATTCCGTGCCTGCCGCCGTTACGAATATAGCCACAGTATTGACTATAGTATTACTGGCAGAAACAGGCAGGTTCAACAATTTTGAAGTGTCATCTTTGTGCGTGACTGCCCTTGCGGTGACGGGAATAATGCTGATAATAAAGATATACAAACCGCTCACACCGCTGAGGATATTTGTAATAACAGTGTCGATAAGCGGATTTGTGCTTGCATTCAGTTTCTTTTCAGGATTTTTCGGGTTGGCATCTGTTCTGAATTATATAGATGTATATATGATAATCACGGCAATATCCGATGCAATAATACTTTGGCTATTAATGTATTTATTTTCAAAAACGGGCAACGGCGGGCAATGGCGGGCAATGCCCGCTGAAAACACGAGTAGATAGTCTTAAAAAAAAATAACTTTTATTACCCGACCGAAGCAGTTTATTTCTACTTGCACAAACTATACGCCCACGAAAGTGACAGTGAAGAAACAAAAGCGATAATATTTTTAGAAAAAAGTATAGTAAGATACGAAAGTAATAAATACTGAACGTGGGCGAAAACAAAAGAAGTATGATAGAACGACCATAGGGGGAGATTCTTAAGAGGGGGGCGAAAGCCGAAGTTTCCTTACCACTTCTTTCGCCCCCTTCTTAAGCACGTTTTTGCTTACTTTTGGGGTGCACCAAAAGTAAGTCGCCCGCCCGGCGACAGAGGGCAAGAGGACTATCAAAAATAATTAAAGTTTGGTGAAGAAGAATGAAGTTTCCTTTACAATCATCGAATCAAATTGATTTAAAAAGTAAACCTCTCCTCAGCGACAGAGGGCAGAAAGACTATCAAAAATAATTAAAGTTTGGTGAAGAAGAACCAAGTTGCCTTTATGTAAGTATAAAAAGTGGGAAGTCTGAATTTTTATAGCAATCCAATAAAATAAACATACTATTGACAAACAGAGTAAAATAAAGAATTGATTTAGACGGCTCTGTGAGTCTTGTTAATTTGTTGAATTGCTATAATTTTGATAGGCGGAAGTTAGTCTTTCTTTGATAGGCAATTTACCGAACAACGTCCGAGGGTAAGGAACTGTCAGAAAATAACTTGAACATTTATACTTGTCTAATTTGCCCTGTGTGTCGTTACAACACCTTGAAATACGTCAGTATTCCTGCGGTGGTCTAAATTGTTCAACTTATTTCCCAACAGTTCCTAAATCTTTTGACTGTGAGTATATTTTACTTTGTTTTGTAAACGGTAGTGTTACCCCAAAAAGTATTGGTGCGATTGTTATTTTTTAAATAAAGTTGGTCTGAAACTACCGCATTAGACTAACTTTCGGTCGGGTACACAAAGGTATTGATTAAAAAAACTATCTTCACGTATTAAAAAAAGGGTTTACAGATTGGGATTTTTATTATAAAATAGATAGAGAGATTTAAAATTTAACAGGTCGGAGGATTGATTAAATAATGAAACCTAAGTATAAGAGAGTGTTATTGAAATTGAGCGGCGAGGCTTTGGCAGGCGATAAGAAAACAGGTATCGATTTTGATATCGTCACTAAGTACTGTGAGCCTATCAAGCAGCTTAACGATATGGGTGTTCAGGTGGCTATCGTTGTGGGAGGCGGCAACTTCTGGAGAGGAAGAAGCAGCGGCAGTATGGACAGAACAAGAGCCGACCATATGGGTATGCTCGCTACTGTTATCAATGCACTCGGTGTTGCAGATACACTCGAAAATCTCGGTGTTGAAGCTCGTGTTCAGACGGCTATTTCTATGCCGCAGGTTGCAGAGCCGTATATCCGAAATAAGGCTATAAGACATATGGAAAAGGGTCGTGTGGTTGTTTTCGGCTGCGGTACGGGCAATCCGTTCTTCTCGACAGATACCGGTGCGGCTTTGAGAGCCACTGAGATTGAAGCCGACATTATGCTTAAGGCTACTATGGTTGACGGCGTTTACGACAGCGACCCCCATAAGAACCCCGATGCAGTCAAGTTCGATAACATCACATTCCACGATGTACTCGACAAAGGTCTTGCAGTTATGGACAGCACGGCGGCTTCGCTTTGTATGGATAACAATCTGCCTATCCTTGTGTTCAGCCTTGATGACCCCGAGAATATTGTTAAGGCTGTCTGCGGAGAGAATGTCGGTACTGTTGTTTCAAACTGATATAATACTTATTTATCTAGAACTTTAGATACTGTATGTTTTACAGTGTCGGATTAATAAAATAAAAAAATGGAGGAGTTTCACCATGAAAGAAACATTGAAAAAATGCGAAGAGCGTATGACTAAGAGAGTTGACCACCTTGAGGTAGAGTTCAAGGAAATCAGAGCAGGCCGTGCCAACCCGAACATTCTCGACAGAATCACCGTTGATTATTACGGTGCTCCGACTGCGATTAACCAGTTGGCGGCTGTGTCCGTTACAGAAGCGAGAACTCTCACAATTCAGCCTTGGGACGCTACCGTGCTTAAGGGTATCGAAAGAGCTATACAGACTTCCGACATAGGAATCAATCCCCAGAATGACGGCAAGACTATCCGTCTTATCTTCCCGCCGCTTACCGAGGAAAGACGTAAGGAGATTGTTAAGGATATCGCCAAAATGGCAGAGGCTAAGAAGGTTCACGTGAGAAATATCCGCCGTGATACTATCGACGATTTGAAGAAGCTCAAAAAGAACGGCGATATCACCGAGGACGATTTGAAGAATGCCGAGAAGAAAGTTCAGGACTTGACCGACAAGTATGTTAAGAGTATTGATTCTCTCTCCGAAGCAAAGCAGAAGGAAGTTATGTCTATCTGACAGTAAGGATAAGGTCTTATGGGTATTTTTTCTAATAATTCAGCCGACAAGGATATTGATATATCTAAGATAAAGCTTCCCGAACACCTCGGAATTATTATGGACGGCAACGGCAGGTGGGCGAAAAAACGTGGACTTCCGAGAAGTCTTGGGCATAGTGAGGGTGCAAAAACGTTCAGAACTATCACTCGCTATTGCAGTGATATAGGCATTAAGCATCTTACTATGTATGCTTTTTCCACGGAAAACTGGAATCGTCCGATTGAGGAGGTCAGTTCCTTGATGAAATATTTCAAGGACTACCTCGAAGAAGCTTTGAGGGATTTCCTCGACGATACCGTCAAGGTTAAGTTTATAGGCGATATTTCCGCATTCCCGAAAGAATTGCAGGAGCTTATGATTGAGAACGAGAGAGTTTCCGCCAACCGCACGGGTATGGTTTTGAACCTTGCTATGAATTACGGCGGTCGTGCGGAACTTGTGACGGCTTTTCAAAAGATTGCGGAGAGAGTTGCAAGCGGTGAAATTTCTCCTCAGGATATCAGCGAAAAAATGATTTCCAATAATATTTATACGGCAGGTCAGCCCGACCCCGATTTTATAATTCGACCCAGCGGAGAATACAGAACGTCAAACTTTTTGCTTTGGCAGTCTGCTTATGCCGAATATTACATTGACGACGTTTTATGGCCCGATTACACAAAGGAGCATCTAAACAAGGCACTTTTGGAGTACTCCAAACGAAACAGAAGATTTGGTGGTGTATAGTCTGTGAAAACAAGAATATTATCTGCGATTGTGGGAATTGCTTTCGCAATAGGTCTGCTCATATTAGGCTCGTATTTCAGTATTGTAATAGATTTAAGCCTTTCTCTGATTGCGTCTATGTGTCTGTTTGAGGGTCTTTCCGCAAAAGGTCTTAACAAGAAATTTTCAATTGTTATTCCGTGTGTGGCATTTACATTTTTAATGTGTATGTTCTATTCGATTGATTTTGTTGCCCCGATACTTACGTTTGTTTTTATTGTGGCTCTGTTCTTGGCTATGATTTTTAATCACGAGCATCTTGAATTTCCCGACCTTGCGTTTGCTTTCACAATGACGGCACTCTGTACGCTCGGTTTTTGGTCTGTAATCGCTTTGTATAATGACTGGAAAAGTGTAGTCGGTATTTTCTATGTGGTTACGGCTTTGGCTACGCCGTGGTTTGCCGACGGCGGTGCATATTTCGGCGGTACTTTTATGGGAAAGAAAAAACTATGCCCGAAAATCAGTCCTAAAAAAACGGTTGAGGGTGCAGTTTCGGGTGTAATAATCGGAATGCTTATGACGCTTGTGGTAGGAGTTGTTTTTGAAAATTTCTTCTTTTTCGATAGCTGCTATGTTAATTACATATTGCTTGCAGTCTTTGGTTTAATTGGTGCGTTGGTTTCGATAGTGGGAGATTTGAGTTTTTCTCTTATCAAAAGAAGCTGCAGCATTAAGGACTACGGCTCGCTGATTCCGGGTCACGGAGGAATGCTCGACCGTTTCGACAGCGTAATTTTCACAGCACCGCTGCTATTGATATTTAATATGATTTTACCGATTATCGAAATTATAGATAGTTTCAACGCTTAATAACACAGGTGAATAATAATGACTGAAAATATTTCAATTTTAGGTTCGACAGGCTCAATAGGTACTCAGGCTTTGAAAGTCTGCGAACTGCTTGATATAAAGGTTTCCGCTTTGACCGCCAACAGCAATATTGATTTGCTCGAAGAGCAGGTCAGAAAGTTCAAACCAAAGCTTGCCGTTATGGGTAGTGAGGAAAAAGCTAAAGAACTGCGAATCCGTCTTGCCGATACCGACACTAAAGTGTCGGTCGGCTTGGACGGTCTTTGTGAAGCGGCAGCGGTTGACGAAGCCGACACGGTTCTTACATCTGTTGTGGGTATGATAGGTTTGAAGCCTACTTTGACGGCTATCAATGCTAAGAAAAACATTGCCCTTGCAAACAAGGAAACTCTCGTCACGGGCGGAAGTCTTGTGATGAAGAGTGCAAAGGAGAACGGAGTTAAAATTTACCCCGTTGACAGCGAACATTCCGCTATTTTCCAGTGTTTGCAGGGCTGCCCCGATAAAAAAATGCTGCGGAGATTGATTCTCACAGCGTCGGGCGGACCTTTCTTCGGAAAGACATATGAGGACTTGAAAACAGTTACAGTCGAGCAGGCTCTCAAGCACCCGAACTGGAGTATGGGGGCAAAGATTACTATTGACTCTGCCAGTATGATGAATAAGGGTCTTGAAGTCATTGAAGCTAGATGGCTTTTTGATATGCCTGTTGACAGAATAGATGTAGTTGTTCACCGTGAAAGTATTGTTCACTCTATGATTGAGTATACGGATAATTCCGTTATTGCTCAAATGGGTGTACCCGATATGAAGATACCTATTCAGTATGCACTGACATACCCCGAAAGAGTAGAATGCGATGTGGCACAGTTAGACTTGACAAAACTTTCCTCACTTACGTTCTACAAACCCGATTACGCTACCTTTAAATGTCTTAGAGCCTGTAAAAAATCTATGGAACTCGGCGGCATTGCCCCTGTTCTTGCAAACGGTTCGAATGAAGCGGCGGTTAAGCTGTTTCTTGACAGAAAGATTTCATTTACGGATATCGGTGACCTTGTGTGGGATTCGATGTCGGCTGTTGAGATTCGGGAGATTAACACTCTTCAAGATGTTCTTGATGCGGATTTGGCGGCTAGGGAGTTTGTTCGGTCGGCAGTTTCAAAATAAAATATTACAGATATTTTACTATGAGCATTATTAAATATATTAAGCAAGAGGATAGTTTATTTTCTAAAAGGTACTTTATATGTACCTTTATTTGAAGAGGAAATAGAGGTTTGGATTAAAGATACCGTTGATTTGGACTATGCGGAAAAATGTGCCGAACATCTTGTGAATCTGAACGATAAAATGATTGACGATTTCTGCGAAAGAGCCGTCGCATACTATAAATTTATGTTTGAAGAATTGGGACATTTTGAAGATATCTACGAAGATATAGTAGATGATATAAAAAATACTGTTCCCGAAGATGTCAGCGGCAGAGATATCCTCAAATATATTTCATATCCGAATTTGTTTGTTTTTCCTCCCAAGGGCGACGGAATCGGCTATAACGTGGGAGTCAGATGTGTATGGGAACCCGAACACGGTCTTGATTTGATTATCCGTGATGATAAAGTGCTTTATGTGGGAGAACCTATGGGTCTTGGAGCGTGGTCTTCGGACGAAGAATATGAAGTAACTTATTGATAAAAAAGGAGCAGCAAAATGAAAAGAATAATTTTGTGTATAATCTGTACGTTCATAGCTGCCATTACTTTTTCCTCATGCAGAAATAGTGCAGATTCCAAAACAAAAGTACCCGATATTGTCTTGGGTGAAGAATTATCTAATGAATTGAATACACCTTGCTCTGAGGAAGATAGAGCGGAGCTTCAGCCAATTCTTGACGATGTCGAAAAAGCTTTTTCCACTGTTTATGACAGCCGTGAGGAAGCGAAAGCGGAGTGGGGAGAATACCTCTGCGGTTTTACTCAATTCAAACCTGAAACGGCGAAAGAAGAACACAACATTGAATTTCTCACCGGAAAGGTTGACGGCGAAAGTGCGTATATGTGGTTTAGCTACCGGAAAAAAGAGTATAATTCCACAGGAGAATTAACATACACTGTTGGCTCGGAGGAAGAACCGCTTAAATCAAGACTTACGGCAGAGAAGCAAAACGGCGAATGGATTGTTACCGGAGTTGTCGATTATGAAAATGATTTGACAGGAGAATAACTGTGAAGCTTGCATATTATCTTTATCCTTGGGGTAACAAACAGAATTACAGAGAGTACACAAAAGAAGAGCTGATGAACTCCGAAACGGTTGAGAAAGTTTTTGACTATTGTCAAATTCTTGAAGCATACATTACAAAGCAGGGCTGGCAGTTTCTGATTGATTATTACGGATATGAAAAGCTGTATGAAATTGACAGAAAAAGCGGTTGGTTAAGTGACCACTCGGAAAATGACTGCCTTGAAGAATATATTGAGTGGGTGAAATACGAGATAGAAATTGCGGTGTCTGGAGAATAATTTGCAAAGAATATTATAAATTTTAAATAAATTTGCGATATGTATTGTCGTCTGCCGGAGTGTTCCGGCGAAGGGAGCTGATTTTATTACTACTATTGCGTTAATAATTATCGGAGTGCTTATTTTTGAATTGATTATATTCATTCACGAATTTGGTCACTTCATTACAGCGAAAAAATGCGGAGTTCAAGTAAATGAATTTGCACTCGGTATGGGACCTAAGATTATTAAATTCCAAAAAGGCGAAACTCTCTACAGCCTAAGACTTTTTCCAATTGGCGGATTCTGTGCAATGGAGGGCGAAGATACCGAAAGTGACAGTGAAAGAGCATTCGGAAATAAACCTGTTTGGCAGAGAATGATTATCGTTCTTGCAGGTGCGTTCAATAATATCGTGCTTGGTCTTATTATGATGATGATTTTAACGGGTCAGTCCGACGCTTTTTCGTCTACCGCTATTGCTAATTTTGCTCAGGCGGCTTTTACCTCGAAATCGGGTCTTGAAGTCGGTGATAAGCTTCTAGATATCGGCGGCTATAAAATAAGCTCGTCAAAAGATATCGGCTTTGCGATAGCTATGCTTCCGCTTCAAACTGTTGACGGTGACGACTTCTCCGTTTACAAAGAGGACTGCGGTTATACCTTGCTCCGTCAGTATTCTTCGCTTAAGGCAGAGGACTATACCGAAGATGAATTGCTTGAAATCACACAGGCTTTCAATGACGGCATTCAGAAAATCAATACCTGTACAACTAAAGAAGAAGCCGATAAAATCACGGAAGAAACATTAGCCGAAGTGAATACCCTTGCCAAAACGGACTATAAACCCGAAGAGCGTGAGTATATGCCCGAACGCAAACGTTACAGAACTGACGTAAAAGTACTCAGAAACGGCACAGAACAAACAATTCAGAATGTCGATTTTTACACCTATCTCGGCGAAAATGACGAACCTACAGTGGCACTCGATTTCAGTGTTACCGCCATTGACAAAACTTTTGGAACACTTATTACAGAATCCTTTAAGGGTACAGTTTCCGTGGTCAGAATGATTTGGAAAAGTCTTGCCGGATTGGTGACAGGAAGATTCGGTATGAATGACGTTGCAGGTCCCGTTGGTGCGGCTTCCGTTGTAACTCAGGCGGCACAGGTGGGTCTTGAAACAAGCTTCCTTGATGCGGTGAATAATATTCTCTATATGATGATGATAATTACGGTAAACCTCGGTATCGTCAATCTCTTGCCGCTCCCCGCACTTGATGGCGGCAGATTCTTTTTTATGCTCATTGAGGTTATAGCAAGGCGACCGATTCCGCAGAAATATGAAGCGTGGATTCATGCGGCAGGTTTCTTTATTCTTCTGGGATTTATCGTTGTTATAACATTTAATGATATAGTTCGACTTGTAACAGGCTCGGGAATAGGCGGTTAGAGGTGATTTATTGTGAGCAGTAAAATTAAAGTTAAAGCAGGAAATGTCGAGATTGGCGGAGGTTCACCCATTACGGTTCAGTCAATGCTGAATATTCCGTCAACAGACATTGAGGGAAGTGTTAAGCAGGCTTTGGAGCTTGAAGAAGCAGGCTGTCAGATTATCAGGATTGCAATTCCGAATAAAGAAGCTATCAGTCTGATTGAAGCGATTAAAAAGGAGGTTAAAGTGCCTATCGTTGCGGATATCCACTTTGACTACCGTCTGGCACTTGAAGCCGTTGCCGCAGGTATCGACAAGGTAAGAATAAATCCCGGCAATATCGGAAGTGACGAACGTGTTCACGCTGTTGTCAAAGCTTGCAGTGCCAAAAATATCCCTATCAGAATTGGCGTAAATTCGGGTTCGCTCGAAAAACATATCCTCGCAAAGTACGGTTCGCCGACTGCCGAAGCTCTTTGCGAAAGTGCGTTGTATCACGCATCTTTGCTTGAAAAATTTGATTTTAACAATATCATTCTTTCAATGAAATCGTCAACAGTTTCGACAATGGTCAAGGCTTATGAGCTTGCGGCACAGAAATGTGACTATCCTCTTCATCTCGGTGTCACCGAAGCAGGTACAGAGAGAATGGGACTTATCAAGTCTGCCGCAGGTATCGGGTCATTGCTCTTGAAAGGTATCGGAGATACCATAAGAGTTTCGCTTACGGATAATCCCGTTAAGGAAGTATATGCCGCAAAGGATATTCTGAAAGCTATAGATATTGATACAAGCGGAGTAAAATTCATATCCTGCCCTACTTGCGGAAGAACGAGAATTGACCTTATTTCAATTGCTAATGAAGCTCAGGAAAGACTTAAAAAGTGCAACAAGGATATCACGGTTGCGGTTATGGGCTGTGTTGTAAACGGTCCGGGCGAAGCGAGAGAAGCCGATATCGGAATTGCAGGCGGCGACGGAGTAGGCTTGATTTTCAAGAAAGGCGAGGTTGTGAAGAAAGTTCCCGAAGATGAACTTATAAATGCTCTTATGGAAGAGATAGATAAAATGTAATCGAGAGTGTTCGGGAGGAAAGTCATTGTGTATTATGATGTAAACTTAAATATTCATTATTCCGCACCTGAGGAAATATGGGCAGAAATAGACAATGTGTATAGAAATATGTCCTATTGGACGGAATCAAAAGGCTGTCCGCATTGGGTTGGAAAAGGAATAGACATGAGTGCCTCAGTTGAACCGGGCGGAGTACAGATATCGGGCGAAATGCCGGAAAATATCTGGAACGAGTGGTACAGTACTCTTAAAACAAAACTTACGGAAGTTCTCGGCTATGATGTCGGAGAACCCGAGAATGGTTATGAGTTTAAGTACTGGACTCCATTTGAGAAGAAATATTTGGATATCAAAAGTGTCGATAAACAGAAAATAGTTTTTAATGATTATTCGATGTTTTTCTGGAATCAGTTTGAAGAAAGAAAAAGAGATATTTCGGCAAAACCCCCGTATTTCGTATTTAAATCACCGTACATAGAACTTAAGCTTGTTTTTGATGAATCTTCAAAAAATATAAATAAAAAGAACTTTGTTAATTTTCAGAAACAGCTTGAAGCTGTAGGCATAAGAACATTGGATTTATCATGATAATTTTTGATAGGGAAATACTTCATATACCATAGGAACTGTTGGGAAATAAGTTGAACAATTTAGACGCAGGATAATTTGTTCTGTGTTAGGCACAACACCGCAGGAATACTGACGTATTTCAAGGTGTTTATTTTCTGACAGTTCCATAGGTATATTTGATTAAAAAAAGGGGTAATTTTTTGAGTACAATATTCAATATTTTCAGTAGCTATATTTCCAAACAGCTTATGGAAAGAGTAAAAATCGGAACGGTAACGGGAATAAACATTAACAAACAGTCACAGTCGATGACTGTTTCTGTTATGTTTGATACTCTCGTGTCGCAGAGTGATATTTTAAATCTCGAGCGTGAACTCGTGAAGAGTTTAGAACTTTCAAGCGTGAAAGTAAATTCAACCTTTCCGGCAAGCCTGTTCACAGCAGATTATTTTCAAGAGATAGTAGTTCATCTGAAACGTGACAACAGAACCCTGAACGGAACTTTTAAAGATGCCGAAGCAAAAATAGAGGACGACCGCTTTATCATCACGCTTTACCATGGCGGCGAAGCTGTTATAAAGGGGCAGAATGCTGCGGCACTTATTTCAAATGCTATCTTTGATATGTTCGGACTAAGATATAAGGTTGAATTTTCGGGTGTCACGGTTATGAGCGTTGACAACGAAGCATATGTGGAAATGCAGCAGAATGTGGAAATTGAAAAGGCTCGCATTGAGAACGAACAAAAGCTTGAACACCACGAGGACGTTATGCAGTCGGCTGACAACCGCCGTGAGAAAATCGCAAAGGCTGCACCGGAAATCGAAGTCCGTGAGGGTGATTCACTTAACCCTGTTCTCGCAGATAAAACATCTAAACCTCTTTTCGGCAGAGCAATAACTAAGGTGAATACAGTACCTATTAATACATTGTCTGCCGATACGGGCAGCACTATGATTTGGGGAGATATTTTCTCTATAGATTTTCGTCTGACAAAAGACGGAAAGAAGTATATAATTACTATTTTGATTACAGATTATACAGGCTCAATGTCCGTTAAGGTAATTGAAACTACCGACAAATGTAAACCTATTCAACTTCTTAAATCGGGAAATACAATAATTGTAAAAGGTGATGTTCAGTACGATAAATATGACAATGAAATTGTTATGTTTGCAAACAGTATATCTACGGGCGAAAAGGTAAAAATAGTAGATAAAGCACCTGTCAAGCGTTGTGAATTACATTTGCATACAAATATGTCCGATATGGACGGTGTTACCCCTGCCGCTGATTTAATCAACCGTGCGTACGAGTGGGGTATGCCTGCGATTGCAATTACCGACCACGGTGTCGCACAGGCTTTTCCCGAAGCTATGAACACTTTGAACGCTATACAGTCAAAAGGCGGTAACATCAAAGTTATTTACGGTACTGAAGCTTACTTTGTTGACGATACAAAATCTGATTTCAGCAAGCCTTACGAGGGCGAGGACGTTATATGCGAAAACTGTTCAATGATGCCGTTCGAGGAGCTTAAAAAGCTTAAAACATATCATCAGATTATTCTTGTGAAAAATCTTACCGGATTGAGAAATCTATATAAGCTTATTTCTTACGGTCACCTCAACTATTTTTTCAGACGACCGAGAATACCCAAGTCGGTGCTTATGAGGCACAGAGAGGGTCTTCTTTTGGGAAGTGCCTGTGAAATAGGTGAACTTTATCATGCAATTGTTGAGGGTGAAAAATCGTACGAAGAGCTAAAAGAAATAGCGTCATTCTACGATTACCTTGAAATTCAACCATTGGGCAATAATATGTTTATGGTCAGAAATAATACCGTACAGTCTGTTGACGATATTATCAATTTTAATAAAACTGTCATTAAATTGGGCGAAGACCTCGGTAAACCTGTCGTTGCGACCTGTGACGTTCATTTTCTTGACCCTCATATGTCCGAGTACCGTAAAATCATAATGCACGGCAAAGGTTTTACAGATGCAGACCAGCAAGCTCCGCTTTACCTGAGAACTACTAAGGAAATGCTGAAAGAGTTTGAGTATCTGGGGGAGGAAAAGGCATATGAGATTGTTGTCGAAAATACCAACAAAATCGCCGATATGATTGAACAAATCAAGCCCATTCCCGACGGTAATTTTCCGCCGTTTATCGACGGTGCGGAGGAACAGCTTACCTCAATTACGTGGGAGCGTGCAAAGAAAATGTACGGCGACCCGCTTCCCGAAATAGTTAAAGCAAGGCTTGACCGTGAATTGGGTTCAATCACGAAGCACGGATTCTCGGTTCTTTATATGACGGCTCAAAAGCTTGTTGCGGATTCCGAAGCACACGGTTATCTGGTCGGTTCACGAGGTTCGGTAGGTTCGTCGTTCGTTGCAACGATGTCGGGTATTTCGGAGGTTAATCCACTGTGTCCGCATTATATCTGTCCGAATCCTGAGTGCAAGAACAGCGAGTTTATCACCGACGGCAGCTACGGTTCGGGTTTTGACCTGCCTGCAAAGAATTGTCCAAAGTGCGGAACTCCATATCACCGTGATGGTCACGAAATTCCGTTTGAAACGTTCCTCGGCTTTGACGGCGATAAAGTCCCCGATATCGACCTTAACTTCTCGGGTGAGTATCAATCACATTCACACCGCTATACGGAGGTTCTCTTCGGTAAGGAAAACGTGTTCAAAGCCGGTACAATTGCGACTGTCGCAGATAAAACGGCTCTCGGCTATGTGAAGAAATTCGCAGAAGAAAAGGGCAAAGTTTTCCACAAAGCAGAGGAACAAAGACTTGCCGCAGGCTGTACCGGAATTAAGCGAACTACGGGTCAGCACCCCGGTGGAATGGTTGTTGTGCCGAGGGGTATGAGCGTTTTTGATTTCTGTCCGATTCAGCACCCTGCAAACGATATGAAATCCGACAACATCACAACGCATTTCGACTTCCATTCCATTCACGATACAATTTGTAAGCTTGACGAGCTTGGTCACGATGTTCCGACAATTTACCATTATCTGGAAGAATTTACGGGAATCAGCGTTATGGACGTTTCAATGAGTGACGAAAAAGTTATGTCGCTGTTCACCTCGACAGAGGCTCTCGGAGTCAAACCCGAGGATATCGACTCTCAGACAGGTACGTTCTCTCTGCCTGAATCGGGTACTAATTTCGTTCGTCAAATGCTTGTTGAATCACAGCCGAAAACATTCTCCGACCTGCTCCAGATTTCGGGACTTTCTCACGGTACAGACGTTTGGATTGGCAATGCCGCCGACCTCATTAAAGACGGCACGTGTACAATTTCGGAGGTTATCGGTACTCGTGACAGCATTATGACGTACTTGCTCCATAAGGGACTTGAGCCGAAAATGGCTTTTAAAATTATGGAGATTGTCCGTAAGGGCAAGGCGACAAAATTGCTCACAGAAGAACATATCAACGCAATGAAAGAACATAATGTACCTCAATGGTACATTGATTCCTGTATGAAAATTAAATATATGTTCCCGAAAGCCCACGCAGCCGCTTATATGATTTCAACTCTCCGATTGGGTTGGTATAAGGTTCATAAACCGCTCGCATACTATGCTGCATATTTTACGGTTCGTGGCGAAAGCTTCGATGCCGAGTCCGCACTTGCCGGCAAAGAAGCCGTTATGGAGAAAATGAGGGATATCAACAACAAAGGCAATTCCGCTACCGCAAAGGAAAAAACAGACCTTGCAACCTTGCAGATTGTGAATGAAATGCTCGCAAGGGGTATTAAGGTTCTGCCGATTAACATTTATAAATCGGAAGCCAAAAAGTTTCTGATTGAGGACGGTGCTTTAAGACTTCCGTATTCGTCAATGCCCGGAGTGGGCGAGGCGGCTGCCGAAAGTTTGGTAGAGGTTGCAAAAACAGGCGATTTCATTTCTATTGAGGATATTCAGGTAAAATCAAAGGTTTCAAAGACAGTTATTGAAATGCTCAAGGGAGTAGGTGCATTCGGAGATTTGCCCGAATCAAATCAGATGTCGCTGTTCTGATGTTTAAAAAAAGTTTGAAATATTTTAGAATATTTTATTAATATTCTACTAAATAAGTATTAAATTTGTTATTTCCCTTTACATTTTCCAAAATTTGATTTATTATATATCTATATAAGTTTGCGAAGCTTGAAGTAAGATGTGAAAGGAGGGTTTTCGTTTGTCAAAAAATGTATTCAAATCTATTGTGTTGCTTATAACATTTGCAGGTATTGTTGTTTTGCTGCTGACAAGACTTGAATTTATAGCTACTGCATTTAAAGATATATTTGCGGTGCTAACTCCGTTTTTAGTTGGATTTATCATTGCATATGTGCTGAATATTCCGTATCTTTTCTTTATGAACAGAGCTTTCAAATTTATGGATAAGCCGCCCGAAGAACGCAAGGGCAGGATTGATGAATTTTTTGCCAAGCTGAGAAAACCTCTTTCTTTAATTATGTCATACGCTATTTTATTTGCTGTAGTAATATTTTTGTTGAGTATTATGGTTCCTCAGATAACCAACAGTATACAAGGCGTAGTTGACAATTTTGGTGTATATTATACATCTTTCCAAGGCTGGGTATTTAAAATTGCGGCTAAATTCGGTTTTGAATATGAATTTATGTCGGATATTTTTGCCGATATAAATTCTTTTATCGCACAGCACACAGTCGGTTCAGGCGACAGCGTTATAGGTCAAGATACAATTTTTTCGGGTATCACCGACTACCTTTTTCCTCATATTTTTGACTTTACAAAGAACTTATATAATGTTGTATATAACAGCTTACTCAGCGTAATTGTTTCTATATATTATTTGGCAAACAAAGAAACCCTGATGAACCAGATTAAAAAGATTACCTATTCGGTTGTTCCGCAGAAATATTTGGGTAAAGTTCTGCGAATAGTTGATTTGTGCAATAACAAGGTAGGTAAATTCCTTTATGGTAAAATAATTGATTCTACAATTATAGGACTGTTGTGTTTCATTTCAATAAAAATTTGTAACATAGAGTACGCCGTGCTTTTGAGCGTTATTGTGGGAATTACCAACATTATTCCGTTTTTCGGTCCCATAATCGGTGCTGTGCCGGGAGTGGTTCTTCTTGTTATGATTGACCCGATTCAGGCTCTTGTTTTTGGAATTATCGTAATAATATTGCAGCAGCTCGACGGTAATTTTATCGGCCCGAAAATCCTCGGTAATCAGCTTGGTATATCGGGTTTCTGGATTATGTTTTCGGTTCTTGTCGGCGGAGGTCTTTTTGGGTTTATGGGACTTTTGTTAAGTGTGCCGATTTTTGCGGTTATTTATCTTCTTCTCGGCGAAAAAGTTAATGACAGGCTTGTTCGTCTTGGCTATGCAACCGCTCAGACGGTTCGGGTTGACCCGTTGCCAAAGGTTGCGTATGAGGACGGTCATATTATCGCAGATGATTATGAAGAGGACGATATGCTGTTTGATGAAGAAGACGATGACGAAGAATTTTATGAAGACGAATAGCAGATAATAATTTATAGTATCGAGGTTGATATGATACAAAATTTATTGGACAGAATAGATTCCGAACTTGGCAGACTTTCAAAAAGGCAGAAATTGATTGCCGAATATATAATTAGTCATTACGACAAAGCCGCTTATATGACGGCTTCAAAGCTCGGTGAAACCGTGGGGGTGAGTGAATCCACAGTGGTGCGGTTTGCAAGCGAAATAGGCTATGACGGCTATCCCGAGCTTCAAAAGGCTATGCAGGAAATGATTAGAGATAAGCTTACTTCGGTGCAGAGAATTGATGTCGCTTCCGACAGAATCGATTACGGTGATGTTCTTTCCAGCGTTCTGAATCAGGATATTAAGCTTATTAAAAAGACTATGGAGGAAAACAACAGTGATTCCTTTGTGCGTGCCGTTGATTCGATTGTGAATGCAAGGACAATTTACATTTTTGCAGTGAAAAGTTCGTTTGCACTTGCAAGGTTTTTAGGCTACTATTTTGAACTTATTTTCGGCAATGTGAAAATTATTGAAACTACAAGTAAAACTCAAATGTATGAGCAATTGTTCAGAATTGATAAACAAGATGTTATGATTGGCATAAGTTTTCCAAGATATTCGTCTTCTACTATGGAAGCAATGCAGTTTGCTTCGCAGCAGGGGGCATATGTGATTGCGATAACCGACAGTATGACTTCACCCGTTACAAAGATTTCGGATTGTGTTCTGATTGCTAAAAGCGATATGGCATCTGTGGTTGATTCGCTTGTCGCACCGCTCAGTCTGATTAACGCTCTTATTGTTGCGACGGTCGAACAGAAGCGTGACGAGGTTACTCAAACATTCAAACAGCTTGAAAGCATTTGGGACAGATACGATTTATATATAAAAAACGGAGAGATAAAAGCCGATGAATAATAACAAAACCGTAATAGTCGTAGGTGCAGGTGCGTCAGGGTGTATGGCTGCAATAACAGCAGCTAAAAGAGGTATGAATGTTACACTCTTTGACAGAAACCCCAAGATTGGCAGGAAAATTTTAATCACCGGTAAGGGTCGCTGCAATGTTACAAATAATTGCGACCGTGATATGTTTATGTCTTCTGTTCCTACAAACAGTCGTTTTTTATACAGTGCGTTCGCAGCTTTTACACCGCAGGATACTATGGCTTTCTTTGAGGAAAACGGAGTTCCGCTTAAAACCGAACGTGGCAACAGGGTCTTTCCGCAGTCCGATAAATCTATGGATATTATCGACACACTTTTTAAATTGATAAGAAATCTTCACATCAGATTGATAAATGAAAACGTTAAGGATTTAATAATTGAGAATGAAACGTTACTGGGCGTAAAAACCGAAAACAAGGAATACCGTGCCGATTCCGTGGTGATAGCCTGCGGAGGCTGTTCGTATCCGCAAACAGGTTCGGACGGTTATGGCTATACACTTGCAAAACAGGCAGGGCATACAATAGTTGAGCCTGTGCCATCGCTTGTTCCAATCGTTGTGAATGAAAAGTGGTGCAGCGAGCTTCAAGGATTGTCACTGAAAAATGTTTCTTTGAAAGTTAAAAATAATAAGAACAAAGAGATATTTTCGGATTTTGGTGAGATGATTTTCACACATTTCGGAATTTCGGGTCCTATAGTTCTCAGTGCAAGTTCACATATGAATCTTAAAAAATGCACGGAGTATACCCTTACCATAGATTTGAAGCCTGCCTTGACAGACGAACAGCTTGACAAGCGTATTCAAAAGGATTTTGAAAAATATATCAATAAAGATATTATTAATTCCTTGGGAGATTTGCTGCCGAAAAAGCTTATTCCCGTTACGGTTAAGCTTGCGGAGATAGAACCGCATAAAAAGTGCAACGAAATCACAAAAACGGAACGCAGAAATCTTCTTGCTGTAATTAAAAATTTGACGCTTACGTTTAAAGAATTTCGACCGATAGCTGAAGCAATTGTTACATCGGGCGGAGTAAAGGTCAAGGAAATAGACCCCAAAACTATGCAGTCAAAGATTCTGGAAAATTTATATTTTGCAGGAGAGGTAATTGATGTAGATGCGTATACAGGCGGTTTTAATTTGCAGATAGCTTTTTCGACAGGCTATCTTGCAGGAAAATCAATTTGATTTATGATTAAAAAACAGAGGTGATATTATGATATCAGTGGCTATAGACGGTCCGTCCGGTGCGGGCAAGAGTTCGATTTCAAAAACAGTTGCTAAAAAGCTTGGTTTTATCCACGTTGATACAGGTGCTTTATACCGTGCTTTGGCATATACTTTTATAAAAAACTGCATAAATTTAGGTGACGAAATTTCGATTGAAAATTTGTTAAAAATGACGAATGTGAAAATTAAGCACATTAACGGAGTTCAATCCGTCTTCGTAAATGATGAAAATATTACCGGTTTTATTCGCACGGAAGAGGTTTCCATGGGAGCTTCAAATATCTCGAAAATGCCGATTATACGCAGTTTTCTACTGGGTTTGCAAAGACAAATCGCCGCTGAAAACAACGTCATTATGGACGGCAGAGATATAGGCACTGTGGTGCTTCCGAATGCCGATGTTAAGATATTTTTGACGGCTTCTCCCGAAAAAAGAGCCGAAAGAAGATATAAAGAATTACTTGAAAAAAATGAAAATATAGTGTATAATGATATAATAGAGGATATAATCAAAAGGGATTATCAGGACGAACACCGTGACATTGCTCCGCTTAAGCCGGCAGAGGATTCCGTATTGGTGGATACTTCTGATTTGAACTTTGATGAATCCGTTCAAAAAATTACGGAAGTGATTGAGGCGAAGCTATGAAAAAGAAACCTGTCACCTATCATATTATAAAGACATTGGGTTTGGTTTTTCTGAAAATTTTTTATCCCTATGAGGTTGAAAACGGACATTCCTTACCCGACAACGAAGGTATGATTGTGTGCAGTAATCACATTTCCAATCTCGACCCTGTTCTGATTAACGCAACTCAAAATCGTCTGCTGCATTTTATGGCAAAAAAGGAGCTTTTTAAAAATAAACTTTTTGCAGCTATAATCAGAAAGTGCGGTGCATTTCCCGTTGACCGAGGTCATGACGGCGGTAAGGCTGTCGGAACGGCGGAGGAGCTTTTAAATGATGAAAACTGTTTGGGTATCTTTATCGAGGGAACACGTTCAAAAACGGGAAATCTCGGTAAGCCTCATTCCGGTGCACTTCGTATAGCTTTTGCAACAAAGAAACCGATTGTACCATGTTGTATTACATGTAAATCGGTGTTTGTGAAACCGTTTAAAAAGATAAAAATTTCTTACGGCAAGCCGCTTACCTGTGAAGACTTAGGCTTGATTGAGGGTAACATAAAAGAGTATCGTGCTGCCGGAGAAATTGTAATGGGAAAAATTGCCGAGCTTCGTGCGAAGCATACGGCAGAATTTGAAGGTAAGAGTTGATTTTAAATGGAAATAAAAGTTGCGGAAAGTGCAGGATTTTGTTTTGGTGTTAATCGTGCCGTGGATATGGTTAATGACCTTGTTGACTCCGAAAAGGCAGTCAGCACCCTCGGACCGATAATACATAATACGCAGGTTGTAAACGAACTTGCGGAAAAAGGTGTTACTGTCGTAAACGAGCCTGTTGAAGCTTCAAAAGACAGAACGCTTGTAATTCGCTCTCACGGTGTGAGCCGTGATGTGTACAATTTTCTTCAAAAGGAAAATATAAACTATGTTGATGCCACGTGTCCGTTTGTTACGAAAATTCATAAGATAGTTTCAAAACAATCGGAAGAGGGTAAAACCATTTTGATTGCCGGCAACAGTGAACACCCCGAAATTAAAGGCATTATGGGACATTGTAACGGCAAGGTTTATACCTTTCAGAACGAACAGGAGTTAATGGCATTGACAGAAAAATTTCCCGAATTGCAAAATGAGGAAGTTTGTGTTGTTGCTCAAACTACTTTTGATATTCAGGAATGGAAAAAATGTTTAAAAATTTTGGAAAAAGTATGTACAAAGTCGAATTTTTTTGATACAATATGTAATGCGACCTCACAAAGACAAATTGATGCGTATGAGTTGGCAAATACATCTGATTTAATGATTGTAATTGGTGGACATCACAGTTCCAATACGAACAAGCTGTATAAAATATGCAGTAAGTTTTGTGAAAGAACTTATCTGATTGAAACTGCTGCCGAGCTTGAGCACATTTCTTTCCGGGAGGACGATAAAATAGGCATTACTGCCGGGGCATCAACACCGGCAAGTATAATTAAGGAGGTACTGGATAGAATGAGTGTTAAATCCGGTGAAGTAGTTGAAAACGCAGCAGAGCAGAACTTTGAGGAAATGTTGGAAGAGTCCCTCAAAAATTTAAATACAAACGATAGGGTACACGGTGTTGTTGTAAGCATTGAGCCTAATGCCGTTTATGTTGACCTTGACAGAAAGCAGACAGGTTACATTCCTGCCGCTGAACTCTCCAACGACCCCAATGCTAAACCAGAAGATGTTGTTAAGATTGGTGACGAGCTTGAGCTTCTCATTATGCGTACCAATGACCAAGAGGGTATGATTATGCTCTCCAAGAAGCGTGTGGACGCAACTAAGGGCTGGGACGTTTTCGAGAAGGCTCTCGAGAACGAAGAGGTTCTCACAGGTACAGTTACAGAGGTTGTTAAGGGCGGCGTAATCGCTGTTTCAAACGCAATCAGAGTGTTTATTCCCGCATCTCAGGCAACAGCAACAAGAGGCGAGCCTTTGGAGAACTTGCTCAAGAAGGACGTTGAATTCCGCCTTTTGGAAATCAACAAGCAGAAAAGAAGAGCTGTCGGCTCAATCCGTTCCGTTCTCAGAGAGAAAGAGAAGGCTGCAAAGGAAGCATTCTGGAACTCTGTTGAGGTTGGCAAGAAGTACACAGGTACTGTTAAGTCACTTACAAGCTACGGTGCATTCGTTGACATCGGCGGTGTAGACGGTATGATTCACATTTCCGAACTTTCTTGGACAAGAATCAAGCACCCGTCGGAGGTTGTAAACGTTGGCGACACAGTTGAGGTTTACGTTAAGGGCATTGATACCGAAAAGGGTAACATCTCTCTCGGCTACAGAAAAGACGAGGATAATCCGTGGAACAAGTTCACATCTAACTTTAATGTTGATGATATCGTTGATGTTACAATCGATGGTATGAGTACATTCGGTGCATTTGCTGTTATCATTCCGGGCGTTAAAGGTCTTATCCATATTTCTCAGATTGCTAACCGCAGAATCGAGAAGCCGCAGGACGAGCTTAAGGTTGGTCAGGTTGTAAAGGCTAAGATTACAGAAATTGACACCGAGAAGAAGAGAGTTTCTCTTTCTATCAAGGCATTGCTCAATAATGAGCCTGTAGCTGAAGAGGCTGCCGAGTAATTTTTAACTACAGTAAATTAATATTCTTATTATAACGGAAGGCATCCGCAAGGGTGCCTTCTAATAATATAATTTTACGGAGGTTATAATGGGTTACAAGGAAGAATTTATATCTCTTTTTGAAGAAAACGTCAACCGTCAGGGGGCAAAGGAGCTTCTGGATTGGATGCTGAAAACAGATTTTTTCACAGCTCCCGCAAGTACAAGATATCATTGTGCCTGCCCCGAGGGGCTTGTAATGCACAGCCTTAGTGTGTTTAATACTATGGTTGAAAAGCATTTCGAGGAGGGTAAAGACAGCCTTGAAAGCTTCACAATTTGTGCGTTGCTTCACGATTTGTGCAAGGCTGAATTTTACAAAACGTCAACCCGTAATGTCAAGAACGATGAAACAGGCAAATGGGAGAAAGTTCCTTATTATGCTATCGAGGATAAATTCCCTTACGGTCACGGCGAAAAATCGGTATTTTTAATCGAGCGTTTTATGAGATTAAAGCCTGCCGAGGCTATCGCAATTCGTTGGCATATGGGCAGTTTTGACGACCCGAACGGTTATTATCTCAGTCAGACTTTTGAAAAATATCCGCTTGCCGTGAAGCTTCATCTCGCAGATTTGGAATCAACATATTTAAGAGAAAAGAATACTTCTGTAGTGAATAAGAAATAATAAGGTGTGGTGAGAGATATGGATTTTGAAAAAGCGAAAGCAAGGGCAGAAGAGCTTTCAAAAGAGCTTAAATACCACAATGACAGATATTACAACCAAGATGAACCCGAAATAAGCGACTATGAATACGATATGCTGCTCAGAGAGCTTGAGCAGATCGAGGACGAATTTCCTAACCTCATTAAGGAGGATTCCCCAACTCAGCGTGTCGGCGGTGAGAGAGCGGAAAAGTTTTCACCTGTGGAGCATATTGTTCCGATGGAAAGTCTTCACGATTCGTTTTCGGTTGAAGAGCTTCGTGACTTTGACCGCAAGGTTCGTGATATTGTGAATAATCCTGCCTATGTTGTCGAGCCGAAGTTTGACGGTCTTTCCGTGTCGGCTGAGTACCGAAACGGTATTTTTGTCCGTGGTTCAACACGAGGTGACGGCAGAGTAGGCGAGGATATTACGGATAATCTCAAAACGATAAAATCTCTTCCGCATCGACTTTCAAAGCCTGTTGACTATTTGGAGGTCAGGGGCGAAGTTTATATGTCTAACGAGAGTTTTCTGAACTTGCTGAAATATCAGGAGGAACACGAGGAGAAACCGTCCAAAAATCCAAGAAATGCGGCGGCAGGTTCACTTCGTCAGAAAGATTCAAAAATCACGGCACAGCGTAATCTTGATATTTTTGTGTTCAATATTCAGCAGATAGAGGGAGTAGAGCTTGACGGTCATAAACAGTCGATAGATTTTCTTGCCGAACTGGGATTCCCGACTGCACCGTTTTACAATAAGTTCGATAATATCGAGGACGTTATCAAAGAAATTGAGCATATCGGAAACACAAGAGGTGACTTCGATTTCCCTATTGACGGTGCGGTAGTAAAGGTAGATTCTTTTTCCGACCGTGAGGAGCTTGGCAGTACGGCGAAATTTCCACGCTGGGCAGAAGCGTATAAATATCCGCCCGAGGAAAAAGAAACTGTACTCCGTGATGTCGAAATAAATGTCGGAAGAACAGGTGTGCTGACCCCGACGGGAATTTTCGACCCGATTTTGCTTGCAGGCACTACTGTAAGCCGTGCAACACTTCACAACGAGGATTTCATTAAAGAAAAGGATATCCGTATCGGTGACAAGGTTATTCTCAGAAAAGCAGGCGAAATTATTCCCGAGGTTGTATCTCTTAAAGAGCGTGGAGAAAATACAGTGCCGTTTGAAATGCCGAAAACTTGTCCGTCATGCGGTTCACCCGTGAGCCGTGAAGAGGGCGATGCGGCTGTCAGATGTACGAATACGGCTTGTCCCGCACAGCTTATGAGGAATCTTATTCACTTTGTTTCAAGGAATGCAATGGATATTGACGGTCTGGGTCCCGCTGTTCTGGAAATGCTTGTTTCAAATGATTTGGTGAAATCTCCTGTGGATTTGTATAAACTGAAATCGGAGGATATCAGCAGCCTTGAGAGAATGGGCGAGCAGTCCGCAGCCAATATTCTGAATTCGGTCGAGAAATCAAAACACAATGATTTGAGCCGACTTGTTACAGGTCTTGGAATCAGATTGGTGGGACAGAAAGCGGCAAAGCTACTGTGCGATAAGTTCAATACAATTGACGACTTGATGAAAGCGGATATCGATTCTATAGTCGAAATTGACGGTATTGGTTCTGTTATGGCACAAAGCGTTGTACAGTATTTTGCGTTGCCGAAAACTGCCGAAATGATTAACGAGTTTAGAGCTTTGGGATTGAAGCTCACAGAGCCTGTTGCCGAGAAAAAGAATGATATCTTCAAAGGCAAAACGTTTGTACTCACAGGTACTCTTCCAACCTTAAAAAGAAGTCAAGCAGCTAAGATTATCGAGGATAACGGCGGAAAGGTTTCTTCAAGTGTATCAAAGAAAACGGATTATGTCCTTGCAGGGGAGGAAGCAGGAAGCAAGCTTGTCAAGGCTCAGAATCTCGGCATTACAATTATATCGGAAAATGATTTATTTAAAATGGTAAAATAATCACTGCAAAAATATACAAAACAAAAAGCTCGGTTTATCACCGAGCTTTTGCAGTAGGTAGGTAATATTTTATACAAATTTGTTGAGATTGCTGTCATATTCATAATTAACAGAAGAAAGCTTATTTTGGATTTCCTCCGAATTTACACCGAGTGATTTGCAGAGGTCGTCAAGCGATGAATAATTATCACGAAGCTGAGTGTTGATGTAGGATAAAAGAATAATCGGGTCGTTTGGAAGTGACATATTTATTCTCCTTAGATGAAATTTCCATTTATAAAAATTATACTACTTATTGCGGTTAAGGTCAATATTCTAACAGTAAAATTAATGGGTATTTTTTTTTTATTAATGTACAATTTATAAAAAATTCCGATTTGAGGCAAAATATTATTGAAATAAATTTTTATCGGGATTATAATTATATTATATAATTAGGGAGTTGATAGCTATGAGCAATTCATTTTTTAGGGTTGCGGCAGCGAGTTTGAAGCTTAAGGTTGCCGACCCCGAATTTAACAGCGAAGAAATTTTGAAAATTATCGCACAGGCAGCGGAAAAAGATGTGAAAGTTTTGGTTACACCCGAGCTTTCCGTTACGTCATATACTTGTGCGGATTTGTTCTTTAACAATGCACTTTTGGAAAACAGTCTGAAAGCCTTTGAGAAAATTCTCGACAGTACAAAAAATATAGATATGACTGTCATTTTAGGTTTACCCTTGGCAAGCGGTACGTGTCTTTTCAATTGTGCGGCGGTTATCAATAAGGGTGAAATTATCGGCATTGTTCCGAAAACATATATTGCAAATTATAACGAGTTTTACGAGAAACGTTGGTTTGCTCCGATGAGTAAGGGTCTTGCAATGCAGAGTATCAACGTTCTGAACCGTGATGTTCCGTTCGGAAAGTGTCTGTTTGATTTGGGCAGCGGTGCAGTTCTGGGCATTGAGATTTGTGAGGATTTGTGGTCACCCATTCCGCCGAGCAGCGAGATGTCCGTCTGCGGTGCGAATATTATATGTAATCTTTCCGCAAGTGACGAGTATGTTTCAAAGGCTCAGTATAGGGAAGACTTGATTGCAAATCAGTCGGCAAGATGTATCTGTGCATATGCTTATTCGGGAGCGTCTGTCTTTGAAAGTACGACAGACCTTGTTTTCAGCGGTGCAACAGTGATTGCCGAAAACGGCGGTATTTGTGCAAAGGGAGAGCGTTTCCAAAGGGAAAATGTTCTCACTGTCGCAGATATAGATATCGAAAAATTAAATACACTCAGAAGAAATAATATAACTTTCAGTGACAATACATCATATAACGGAAATTACAGAATTTTAAAATGTAATGTTTCCAATAATGACAATGACCTTGAATACAGATTTGTTGACCCGCACCCGTTTGTTCCGAGTGATTCGGATAAAATCAAGGAACGCTGCAAAGAGATTTTCGCCATTCAAGCGAGCGGTTTGGCAAAACGTCTTGAACATGTCGGTTCAAGGGGCTGCGTTATAGGGATAAGCGGCGGACTTGACTCAACGCTTGCACTGCTTGTGGCGGTTGAGAGTATGAAGCTTTTGGGTAAGGATAATTCAAGCATTATCGGGGTTACTATGCCGGGATTCGGCACAACCGACAGAACGTACAACAACGCTTTAAAGCTTATGCAGCAGCTTGGAGTTACGATAAGGGAAATCAATATTAAGGAAGCTTGTCTGATTCATATGAGGGATATCGGACACGATGAGAACATTAAAGATATCACCTACGAGAACACTCAGGCGAGGGAGAGAACGCAAATTCTGTTTGACCTTGCGAATAAAGAAAACTGCCTGCTTGTGGGTACGGGCGATTTGAGCGAATTGGCTATGGGTTGGTGTACCTATAACGGCGACCATATGAGTATGTACGGTGTGAATGCGAGTGTTCCGAAAACACTTGTGAAATATCTTGTACAGTACGTTGCGACAGTCAGCGAGGAGGATACTAAGGTGACACTGTTTGACATTCTCGATACACCTGTTTCTCCCGAGCTTCTTCCGCCCGATGAAAACGGTAAGATTTCCCAGAAAACCGAGGATAATATAGGTCCTTACGAGCTGCACGATTTCTTCCTGTATCACTTTATCAGGTTTGGTTCGTCAAAGGATAAGCTTCTGAAAATTGCCGAAAAAGCCTTTGAGGGTGTTTATGACAGGGAAGTTATCGAAAAGTGGCTGAATGTATTTTTGAGGAGATTTTTCATCAGCCAGTTTAAAAGAAGCTGTATTCCCGATTCGCCAAAGGTTGGTTCTGTTTCGCTCAGTCCGAGAGGTGATTGGAGAATGCCAAGTGACGCATCTTTTGCGGAGTTTTTTTAACACGTGAAGAAACTTTTTGAAAATATTTACGTCATGTACCCGACCGATAGTTTATTATAAAAATGAATTTTTGGTCGGGTGCGTGAATTTAGTCACAGAAAAACTATCTTCACGTATCTCCGGCGGGCGTTGCCCGCTTTTCCAAAAATATAATTGTCATACCGTCTTTGATGTTTTCTTCTCTGCCGTTTGGCTTGTAACCGACTTTGGTGTACAGATGAAACAGCTTGTTTTCCTGTTTGATAGTGTCGAGTACCCAATGCTTAATATGCGGATATAATTTCTCAGCTGCAATAAGTGCAGTCTGTGCATAACCTCTGTTTTGATACTTCGGCAGAATAAACATCGGGGAAATTCTGCAAGTGTCATCACGGTTAATGATTCTGATAACACCGACCTTTTCCGTATCATTCGTAATAAAATAATAGTCTGAATTTTGTATTTTGTATCGGATAATATCCAAGGTTTCGCAGGCAGGGCTTGTATCATAGTCACGGTATTTTTCAAGAAGTTCGGTAAATGCTTCAACTTGCATACTGTGAATTTCTTCACAGTCGGTAAAGTCTGCTTTTTTCAAATGTATCATTTTATAGTTCAACCTCTTATATATCATATTCGTAAACGGAATAAACAATCCAATAAAACAAACCGTCAATATTATGAATAAATTCGGCAAATTCTTCGGCTTCTTCAAAGCTGTTTTGTATTAATCCGTTGTCACGGGATACTTTTAAATCATAATGCTCTGCGAGTTCCTCTTGAAAATTACTTGTCAGGTAGCTTTCAAAATTATAACACCATTCATTTATAAGCTCAGTGCCGAGAATTTCATATCCTAAAAATTTTCCGCTGTCATTAAATTTCGAGATTTCGACAGTACCGAAACCATCACCCTCTTTAAGCATTTCGGCATACTTTTCCGAGGTGCATATTGATACAATCTTAATGGATTTGTAATCTTTAAAATAAGAGTATATTTTCACAGCGTCCTCAAAATCACGGAACTTTCCGTTTACGGAAAGTCTTTTTGTTTCAATCATATCCGAAACGATATCACAGAATTGTTTGTACTCTTCTTCCGATAAATTCAGAAACTTTGCATATTCCCTGCGGTGAGCGTCGGAATAGTTAATGAAATAACATCTTGTCAAGTCGGGGTGCAAATCGCCGAACTCTTCGTCTAAACTGAGAATGTATTCTGACTCGATATTGCACCATTCGGGCTTGACAATCTTTTCCTTAATATAATAACCAAAGCATACCATATAATCACTCCGTGTGTGAAAAATCGGCATACACCCTGTGTGAAATATTTGGGTTTGTATGCCGATAATTTTAAAAATTATTTTGTAATGAACATAACTCCGAGAGTACCTTCACCGCAGTGGCTTGTAATGGTACAGCTTGCATTTGTAATCCAGATTTCCTCGAACATTCCCAAATTCTTGATAATCTCGTAAACACTGTTTACAATTTCATCTGAAACCCCACAGCTTACAAGGGCAATTCTTTTAGTATCAAAACCCGAATACTGCGAAAGCTTTTCTCTTGTGTACTGAATTATGACATTCTCAAACTTGCCACGGTATTTTCTTCCCATAGTCATAGACGCACCGTCGGAATTGTTTACCTCAATGCAAGGCTTGATTTTCAGAAGATTCGCACCGAGCATAGTAAGCATTGAACATCTTCCGCCCGCACGCAAAAATTCAAGACTGTCGATTACAAAGCTGGAACTGATTTTCGGCACAATCTTTTTAAGCTCCTTGGCAATCTCTTCGGCGGTTAGGTCGGTTTCGTTAATAAGGTCGTACGCTTTTCCGACAAGAAGTCCCGAAGCGGTTGAAAGGCTCTGAGAATCGATAGGGTAAACGTGACCCAGCTCTGCGGCAACAGCAACACTGTTTTGATGTGACGAAGAAATCGACGAACCTAAGCTGATGTGAATAACGTCATAGCCGTCATCAATGTATTTTTTGAAACGCTCCGTGTATTCCCACATACTTACGGCGGCAGTTTTGGGCAGCTGCTTGTTTGTTCTGTAACGTTCAATTATGTCGGACGGGAAAATATTAACACCGTCCTCGAAGCTCTCGTCACCGTAAACGATGTGCAGAGGAATGAGTTCAACGTCAAATTGCTTGATAAGTTCTTCGTTCAAGTCGCAGGTACTGTCTGCGGTGATTTTAATTTTTCTATTCATAAGTAAAATTACTCCTTAACATAGCATACAAATTTATTATAACAAACTGTGTTATAATAATCAACATCAAATCGGTAAGATTTGAAGAAATTTGTGTAGTAAAATTTTTATAATTGTCTGTTGCAATACCTGTTAAAGTTTGGGTCAATCTTTTCAAAGAATTCTAACGTACAGAAAAGCCGACTACCATTAACAAGCCGGTAGGAAAAATATATTAACCGTCTGTTTCCTGCGGACGTTGTCTGCCGAATTGCCCGTCAAAGAAAGATGATGTGCGATTTTATTTCGACAGTACAGTTTTTGAGGCACTTGAATTTGTATTTGCTTTATGTTATAATATTTTCAATATGTATTTTGTTTTAATGCTAAATTTACAGAAAGGAAGAGTTATTATGACATTTACAGAACTTGCAAAAGCAAGATTTTCGGTGCGTAAGTATTCCGATAAACTCATTGAACCCGAAAAGCTTCAAGCCGTGCTTGAAGCGGCAAAGCTTGCCCCTACGGCAAAAAATCAGCAACCGCAAAGAATTTATGTTTTGCAGAGTGAAGATTCTATTGCAAAGCTTAACGAACTTACGCATTGTGCCTACGGTGCAAATACGGTTCTGCTGTTTACCTATAACGAGGACGAGGAATGGAAAAATCCTCTCGAAGTGGGAGTTCATTCAGGTGTGGAAGATGTCAGCATTGTGGCAACACATATTATGTTCCGTGCCGTTGAGCTTGGTCTTGACACAACGTGGTGTAATGTGTTTGCAAATTCAAAATTGGAGAAAGTTTTTAATATTCCCGAAAATGAGCATTCTGTTCTTATTATGCCGATAGGATATCGTGCGGAGGATGCCGAACCTTCGGTGCGGCATGAGCAAACCAAAGAGCTTTCGGATATGGTGAAGTATCTGTAAGTTTAAATATTTAAGAATATTTTTTTAAAATTTCGCTCGGATATTTTTATAAGGAACTGTTGGAAAATAAGTTGAACAATTTAGACGCAGGATAATTTGTTCTGTGTTAGGCACAACACCGCAGGAATACTGACGTATTTCAAGGTGT
>CACWTQ010000005.1 GCA_902763835.1 uncultured Ruminococcus sp.
TGCCTAAGGAACTGTCACAAAATAACTTGCACATTTAAGCTTGTCTAATTTGCCCTGTGCGTCGTTACACTACCTTGAAATACGTCAGTATTCCTGCGGAAGTGTGCCTAGCACAGAACAAATTATCCTTCGCTTAAATTGCACAACTTATTTTGCAACAGTTCCTAGTAATATCCATCATATTCTTTTGTTAGTTCTACTTCTTCAAAATATTCTGTAATTCCGTTCTTTTTCATAATTTTATTATAGCATATTTTGTCAAGTTTTGAAAATTGATTTCCGTGTATCGAACAGGTCTATTATAATTTTTGCTTTTTTTGTCTTGACATAGGGTGCACTTTATTTTTTGGTACATCCGTTTTTCGATTTTTAAGAAAGATTCCCGTTTGCTGGATTATCAAGCACTTTTCCATTTTCTGCAAAACGTGAACCGTGACAAGGGCAATCCCAAGAATGTTCCACACTGTTCCATTTAAGAGTGCAGCCGAGATGGGGACATCTTTTCTTGGAAATCGTTAAAAGGTTTTTGACGGCTTCATATCCGTTCACAAAAAGTTGCGGTTTGATGATACTTCTTGACGGACTAAAAACATCTGCATAATCACGAGATTTTCCTGCAATCATATCACTAAGAATAATCGCTGAAACCATAGCTCCCGTTATTCCCCACTTATTGAAACCGCTTGCAACATAAAAATCTGTTGTACTTCTTGAATATGAACCGATATACGGTATGTCATCAAGGCTCATACAGTCCTGTGCTGCCCAGAAGTACCTCTCTTTTGCATTGGGATAATGTTCCTTCGCAAAGCTTCGGAGTTCTGTCCAGTTACCTCCGATTTTACCTGTGCGTTCTCCGCTACCGCCAATGAACAGAAGATTATTATAGTTCCGAAAAGACATACCTGTTCTGCTTTCGTCCATATACATTCCATTATCGATAACACATCGTACACTTACTTCCTGAAACGGCTTTTTGATTATCTATTACAATATTTTTCATCGGACAGATTTGACTGCACACCCCACAACCAATACAACTATCGCTTATTTTCAATTTGTCTGAGTAATGACTTGTTTTGCTATAAAACCACAGCCGTTGACCAAATAGACCAATCATGTGTGAAAGAAAGTTTATTCCCTCTTTAGGATATTTACCGTTTTGAATATTTTGAACTGTTTTTTCTATCTTTTTATCCGCTTCAACAGTGATTTTTCTGTTTTCTTCAACCGTCTTTTTTAACAATTTACTGTCGCATACGGAATCAGGCATACGAATGTGCAGTCCACCCAATATAACCGCACCTTTTTTCTTCAAAAGTCTTGCCGTACAGCCTGCACCATCACCGCTGAAAGCTCCCATAGTAGCAACGCATAGTATCTTTTTTCCCCGCCATATATTCGCATTAGATATTATGAACTCCCTGACCATATAAGGAGCGTTTGAAAACTGGGTGGGATAGCCCAGAACAATAGTATCATTGCTTTTTATTTCATCTATCACATTTTCACTTTCCAAAGGCAATATTTTTGCGGATATATCCAGCATTTTTACTAATTTTTCAATACAGTGTTTTGTATTTCCCGTTCCACTCAAATAGACTCCGAGCATATATTAGCACAATCCTTTAATATGTATCTGAAAAATCAACGGAATTTATTATTTCCCTGACTTCTGATTCCCAGTCCACATTAATATCCGGCATAGCTGATATAGCCGAAAGTCCATGAACCAACGACCACATAGCTATTGTTTTATATCTGATATGTTTTTCTGATATCCCCATTTCGCCCAGTACTTTTTCTGCTGTTCTTCTGAACAGTTCAAATGACAGCTAAAAATATGTAAAAAAGGAACTGTTACACATCGAACAGTTCCAATTTTTTTATTTTGCAACCCAATGTTTGCTCACCATTGAAAATATCAAACAGTTTCCGAGTAAAGACAAACAGGCTGAATGATATCATCAATTGCTCCTGATTCCTCGTGAAATTGTTGTTTATTCATATTTTATATAAAGTTTCCCAAATATTAGGACTATAGACCGATGATCAGTAACAAAAATAGCCTCTCAGTTCCAGATTAAGTTCCAATGAAAGTTCATCGTCCAACATGGAGATACTGTGCCCGAAATGGTAGTTATATCCATCGGTTATAACTTGCCCCGTAACAAGTCCTATATTATGTCGATTAGTTTTACCGAAAAACGGTTCTTCTCCGAAAACTCTGACATATCCGCTTGTAGGAGTATACAAACCGCATATCAGCTTGATAAGAGTAGTTTTGACTGCACCGTTACCAATATCGTATTTGATGTGCTTTACGGTTTTATACCCCTTGTTTTCATAAAAGATACAGGCCGGCAATGAAGCGTCAAGTTCGCAGTAATCATAGCTTGCGAAAATCTCCTTTTCCAGCTCATTCATAATCACACTGCCAAAGCCTTGCCCCTGATATTCGGGCAATACATAAACCCTTGTAATATGGTTATCTGTGTGACTGCCGGTGCCGATAATTTCCCCGTTTGTTGTTAAAACGTCAATTCTTTTATGCTCAATATCTTTTATAATGTTGTCAATGCTGTGAAGTCTGCTGAAAAAGTCAACTACCGCCTGTGTGTAGTAATCTGGATATATCTCCGCTTTAGTATGCTGAACGATGTAGCATATTCTATCGGCTTCATCAAGAGCAGCTTTTCTGTACTCAACCTTATTCCTACATAGCATTCTTTGTTTTCCTGTACTGTTCTTTCCGTATTTTACAACATCATCACTTTTGCAGTATGGACATAATACTGACGTATTTCAAGGTGTTGTGTAACGACACACAGGGCAAATTAGACAAGTATAAATGTTCAAGTTATTTTCTGACAGTTCCTAAGCTTGTTAAAGTTTGGTCAAGCTTGCGGGCGACGGAACACCCCAAGAAGCCGAGCAGCAGGCAAAAGCTGAATAGTGTATATTGGATTTCAACCGTACAGGTAGAAATTTTTTATTTGCCGCCAAAAGGCAATTTAATTTTCTTTTCTTTCTTATTGCTGTTTCTTCGTTCCTGTCTGTCTTCCGATGAGTCTGTGAAATTGGCTATAGCTGCGTTTAAATCTATCGAAAATTCCTGCTTGACCGTATTTTCAGAAACTTTTTCCGAATTTATATTGTCGGTAGAGTTCACAGATTCTGTAATTGTTTGTTCTTCCTGCTGTTCCGATTGTTTGGAATTGTTTTCATTTGCTGATTTTTCATCTTCTACAGTTGATTCACTTTTTGAGCTTTCCTCTGCATGTTCGTTCTTTTTCAATTCGGCTGCGGCAGCTTCCTGTTCGGCTTCCTTCTTTTCTCTGGCATCTCTTTCCATACGCTGTTTCATTCTGTTCTGCTGACGTTCTGCACGGTATTTTTCTCGTTTGATACTTTGAATTTTAGAAATTACCAATATCACAAACGATACAGTTATCAGAAAGAAACAAAGAAATTCCGATACACTCAGCACCTCTGCCAAATTTACTTTCTTCTCCTTTGGAAAACGTACACTTTCAACTATAGATTTCAGCATATCCGATTCGGAGTTTGATGAATTATCGTTGCTTGAAGTTAATTTTACGGTAATATTATAGCCGTCATAAATCGTATAATATTCCTCCGAGAAAAATCTTCCGTCGGAGTTATTAACGCTTCGTGAGGATTCAATATAAACTACGGTATCTGTTTTGTAAATCGAACTTCCGATAACGTCCGACTGCTGTGATACAGATTCCCGAACTTTGTTTTGTTTTTTCTCCGAAAGTTTTGTCAGATTCACAATACCGTCTTCATTCTCGGTTAATGTTACCTCAAACTCAATGCTCCCTTTTGAATCCTTTCCATAAAAGTAATCATCATTATCACGGAACTTTGACATAGTTTGAATGTAATCAAACATTTCGGATGAAAAAATCGGGTCGCTTTGCCTGATACCCGGAGTAATCACTTTAATGCTTGTAGGGATATCCATAGTCATTGCAAGCTCCGGAATTTCATATGTACTTGTATTAGAAGCGGCAGATGAACCTAGGAATGTAAAATTCAACATAAAAAACACTGCCGCAAGCGTAATACCGAGCAATTTTAATTTGCTTTTTTCCACTATATACACTCTCCTGATTTGTGGCGGACAACGTCCGCAGGAATTGAGGGTTGGTTTCGTCAGCGACTGCACAGCATTTGGAACACCTATCTATGGTACTCCATTGCAGGCTCTGTCTTTAGAAACCGCAAGTTTTAACAGGTGTCACATTACACAGTTTATTTATTTAAAAGATATTCCTCAACTATCCTTGCAACTCCGTCATTATCATTTGTATCGGCAATAAGGTCAGCAATTTTCTTTACGTCCTTTTCGCCGTTCTTCATACAAACTCCCAGACCCGCATAACCTATCATTGTCATATCGTTATAGCTGTCGCCGCAGGCTATAAGCTGTTCACGTGTGTAACCAAGTTTACTGAGCATTGCTGAAAGGCTTGCACCCTTATTTACTCCGAACGGCATAACCTCAAGGAAAAACGGACAGCTCTTAAAAACGTCAAAATAGCCTTTATACTTCTCAACAAGAATTTTCTCATACTTGTCTATTATCTCGGGTTCACCGACAAGAAGCAGTTTATTAACCTCAAACGTAACGTATTCAAGAAAGTTCTCAACGACCTTTGAATCCATTTTAAGAATCTTAGCTTCAACGTGAGTGTAATCGTTCACCTTGTCATTCATAACAATAAGGTCGTCTTCGTATGTAATTACAGTGATGTTTTCATCTTTTACACAATTGTACACAGGCTCGATATATTGGTGCGGAAAATTAACCGAAGAAATTACCTCTCCTGTTTTTGCATTGATAACCTTTCCGCCGTTGAAAGCCATAATATATCCGCCGTACTTGTCAAGTTCCAATTCTTCGGCAACATCTTTCATACCCGAATTATGTCTGCCCGAAGCGAGTACTACCTTTTTACCGAGCTTTTGAGCTTCGATAAGAGCTTCCTTGGTTCGGGGAGTAATCTCCTTTTGAGAATTCGTCAAAGTGCCGTCAATATCAAGTGCTATAATTTCATAACTCATAATCAATATTTCCTCCAAAAATCCATACCAAAATGTTTACATCATTTCTTCGTAAGTTTCCCTGAATTTCTCGATTACATAGTCAATCTGTTCATTTGTAAGAAGAGTGAACAGCGGCAGAGTAACCTCGTTCTTATACATATTATAAGCATTGGGATAATCCGCAATATCAAATCCCAGCTTCTTATAAGCCGTAAGCAGCGGCAAAGGCTTATAATGAACGTTGGTTGCAACACCCTTTGCAAGCATTCTGTCCATAAATTCATTTCTGAAGCTTTCGTCTTTTTCGGGAAAACGAACAAGGTACAAATGACAGCTTGACCCGATTGTTTCAAAGTGATTCAGAACTTCAACACCATTTAAGCCGATAAATGCGTTGTTATACTTCTCAACAATATGATGTCTTTTATTAAGAATCTCCTCTGCCCTGTCAACCTGCACCAAACCTACAGACGCTAAAATATCTGTCATATTGTGCTTATAGCCTGTGAAAACAACGTCATATTCCCAGAACGGCTTTTCGCCCTCGGGTTTGAATCCTCTGTCCTGACCGTGACACGAAAGGAGTGACAAGGTTTTCTTGATATTCTTTCCGTCAAAGCCGTTAATCGGTTTCCAGGCAAGTGTACCGCCCTCGGCAGTCGTAAAGTTCTTGACCGCATGAAAAGAAAAGCTTGTGAAGTCCGCAAGCTCGCCCGAACGTTTGCCGTCTTTTCTTTCGGCTAAAAATGAATGAGCCCCGTCTGCAACTATTGCAATTCTTCCGATAGCTTTCTGAATGTCATTGGAGGGATTGAAAATATCTTTTTTACTTTCGACGATATTCAGAAGCCTGTCGTAATCGCAAAGAACACCGCCCAAATCGACAGGCACGATTGCTTTTGTTTTAGGCGTTATCGATTTTTCAACCTCGTCATAAGAGATATGAAAAGTTCCCGGCTCGGTATCGACTATAATCGGTGTTGCTCCGACGTGTTCAATGACGCTCGCCGATGCGGTGTATGTATATGCAGGAACTATAACTTCATCGCCCTCGCCTATTCCCAGAAGCCGCATTGCCATTTCGTGGCAAGCCGTTGCGGAATTCATACAAACCGCATACGGCACGTGACACATCTGTGCGACCTTTTTTGAAAGCTCCTCCGTTTTTGGACCTGTTGTAATCCACGAAGATTTCATAGTTTCAACAACTGCATCAATTTCAGCCTGACCTATATCAGGCGGTGAAAACGGGATTTTCATATCATCTCATACTCCTTTTTATTTAGCTTTGAGCATTTCCTCGGCGTGCTGCAAGGAAAGCTCCGACGGGTTGTTTCCGTCAATAATTCTTGAAAGCTCGTGTTTTCTTTCGTCAAAGTCAAGCTCACGGACAGTTGTGTAAGTGCGTCCGTCCGAAACATTTTTGCTTATAAACAAATGAATATCCGCAAGAGCCGCAATCTGAGCCTGGTGTGTAATACACAGTACTTGGTGTGATTTTGAAAGCTGCTGTAATTTTCTTCCGACTTTTGAAGCCGCCGAACCGCTTATACCCGTATCGACTTCATCAAATATCAGTGTGGCGATTTCATCTTTTTCGGCGATAATAGTTTTTATTGCAAGCATAATTCTTGAAAGCTCACCGCCCGACGCTATCTTTGAAAGCGGTTTCGGCTCTTCACCGGGGTTTGCTGATATCAGAAGTTCCAGACGGTCGCAGCCGTTTTCGGTGAACTCGCATTTTATTATACTAGGCACCATTACAACATTAGGCATATCAAGATAACGCATTTCCTGCATTACGGCTTTTGAAAAGGATTCCGCTGCATTTATTCTTGCCTCAGTAAGTTTCTTTGCGATTTCAAGCAAATCCTTTTTAGCCTTAGTAAAATCCTTTTCAAGCTTTTCTTTATTTACGTCAAATTGAATAAGGTCGTCAAGCTCCTTTTGAGATTTCTCGCAGAAAGATAAAATCTCTTCAATTGTATCTCCGTATTTTCTTGACAGATTTTTAATCAAATCATATCTTTCTTCCACTTCATCAATTTCACGAGGGTCAAAGTCTACTTCGTCTATCAAATCACGAATTTCGTAATGACAGTCGTTAAGCTCCTCATATACGGATTGAATGCGGCTTGTTACATCATTCAAATCGGGATAAAGCTCGGCTATATCCGACAATGTATCGCATACGTTATCGAGAATGGAAATAGCTCCCTCTTCTTCGTCACCGACAAGCAGCGTATATGCAGATGAAATTCCTGTTTTGATTTTCTCGCTGTTATTGAGAATAAGCCGCCTTGATTCAAGCTCTTCAAGCTCTCCCGGCTGCAAATCCGCTTCTTCGATTTCTCCGATTTGATATTGAAGTAAATCAATTTTTCTTTCTCTGTCCTGAATATTATCTCTTAGATTTATAAGCTTGCGTTTTAAATCGTAATAGACCGCATATTTTGATTTATATTCATCAAGTATATCACCGTACTCTCCGAGTGCATCTATATATTTTATATGGCTGTCGGCAGTCATAAAATCGTAACCCTCGTTCTGACCGTAAATATTTATGAGAACAGGACTTACTTTTTTAAGCACCGAAAGCGGTGCGGGGCGACCGTTGATTTTACAAACATTTTTACCTGCCGCTGTCATTTGTCTTTGAAGTATAAACATTCCGTCCTCGTCTTCATAGCCGCAGTCTTTGAGAATTTCACAGGCTATATCCGAAACATCGGAAAATGTTGCAATTACAACAGCCGCCGAAGCACCCGAACGGATTAAATCTCTTGACATTCTTTGACCCATTATAGCATTGATTGAATCGATAATTATAGATTTACCAGCACCTGTTTCACCTGTGAGAATATTAAAGGCATCATCAAAATTAATATCTTGTTTTTCAATTACCGCAACATTTTCTATATGAATATTTGCTAACATACTATCACCTCAATTCTTATCATAAATAGAAATTACCTTTAGATTCGCTGCAATTCCTATTGCTTTTTTGGAGGTTTTTGCGGCAAGGAAAATAGTATCGTCACCTGCAATAGAGCCTAATATATCGCTTATTCCGGCTGCATCTATGGACGTACAAACAGCCTGTGCCATACCCGATACTGTTTTTATTATAACAAGATTCTCTGCATAATCTACGGAAAGAACAGACGTTGAGAACAGTGATTCTAAATTTGATTTTATATCGATTGATTTTATGGCACTCGCGGCATAGCAGTATTTTCCACTTTTGGAAAGAATTTTTATAAGCTTCAATTCTTTGATATCCCTTGAAACGGTTGCCTGTGTGACATTATAGCCGCAATTGCGAAGTTCCAGAAGAAGATCGTCCTGCGTGCTGATTTCTTGTGTTTGAATCAATTCAAGTATTTTTGAATGTCTTCCCTTTTTCAAAATCAGTTCCTCCTTTCGTTTAGTTTATCGTTAAGTATTCTGTAAAAATTTTTATTGTTCAGTTTTATAAAATTCGCAGTAAGCTTTGACTTCTTTATTGTAACACTGTCGTTTTTCTCTATTCTGTAGGAATGTATTCCGTCAACCGTAACAAATATATCCTCGGTACATTTATCATTCGGAAACACGTTTACTTCCGAATCATCGGAAAACAAAACAGAACGTGAAAACAGCGAGTGCGGACATATCGGGGTGAGCAGTATACACTTCATATGAGGCTCGATAACGGGACCTCCTGCCGAAAGAGAATATGCCGTTGAGCCTGTGGGAGTTGAAAATATAAGACCATCCGCACGATAAGAATTTATAAATTCATCGTTAAGCTTTACGTCAAGCTCAATCATTCTTGAAACAGAACCCTTTGAAACGGTTACATCATTCAGTGCGTAAAGTACTTCTGTTTTGTTGTTATAATTCACCGTTACTTCAAGAAGCATTCTTTCGTCTACGGTATAACTTTTATCAAAAATCTTTGATAAAAGCGAAATCTCGGAAGGCTCTAAATTTGCAACAAATCCAACTCGTCCGCAGTTCACTCCCAGGACGGGTTTGCACAAAACAGCTGCGTGCTTTGCAATATGAATGATAGTGCCGTCACCTCCGATAGCAATTACCAAATCGGAATTTTTAACGGTTTCGTAATGATTTTGAAAATATGCCGCTCTGTCGCTTTTTACCGTTTCGAAAAGTTCCGACGGCACGGAAAAATTACAATCATAATCGGTTAGAAAGGTTATGATTCTCTCTGCGTATTCAATTGCTTTATCTTTGGTTGAATTTGGTATAATCGCAATATTCATAGTATTCACCGAATTTGTTTATATTTTACACTATTTCATTTAACGCTCTCTGTGTATCACATTTCGGGTTCAATGTCAATATATCCTCAACAGACAATGTTCCGTTATCAAACAGCCTTTGAATTATATTGTAATCAAAATCCATATCATAATATTCAACTGCCCAATCATAAAAAGACTTTGCTGTTTGATGAACATATCCAAGAAGATAACTCTTTCCGCCGTCATTGCTCTCAATAACGTTTTCGTGCCAAATACCCGATTCATCAAGATACCACATACAGAAAGTGGTATAATCACATTCATCATCAGTGAGTAAGCCAAGCATTTCTTTTGGAACACCCGAAAATATATATTCAAAAAACGAAGAATCCCACTCCTCGGCAGCGAACTGATTCAATTCATTTTCATGGTCAAAACCCTTTATGAAAATACCGTTTTTAGTGAAAAGTACCTTAAGCTCGTCACCGCTGCCGTTATCGATAATATACCATACGGTATTATCTTCTGAAACTCCGCTGTTTACCATTCTAAGCCAATCATCTTGGGGAGGTATTACTATTGAATCAAGCATATTTATAGCTCTGAGAGAACGTCTAAGTTCATCTTTTCCGATATATTGTGTCATAGACAATCGCTCCTTATTTATCCAGTGTTTCGTGAGATAATTTTACTAAGTTATCAATATCAATATCAACCTTGATTTCGGGATTGTCACTTTTACGAATGTACAACAGATATTCAATATTGCCTGCGGGACCTTTTATAGGCGAAAAATCAAGACCTATAACGGAAAATCCGTTTTCCAAAACAAAATCTATAATTCCGCCGATAACACTTGAATGAATCTTTGGATCTCTTACAACACCGTTCTTGCCGACATTCTCTCTGCCTGCTTCAAATTGCGGCTTGATAAGACAGACAGCCGTTGCGTTGTCTTTAAGGAACTTTCTTGCAACAGGAAGAATTAACCTCATTGATATAAACGAAACATCAACACTGAAAAAATCAATAGGGTCAGTAATCTGCTCCTCGGTAACATATCTGAAATTTGTTCTTTCAAGATTTACAACACGTTCATCTGTACGTAGTTTATAAACAAGTTCGCCGTAACCGACATCAATCGAGAACACCTTTTTAGCACCGTTTTGCAGCATACAATCAGTAAAGCCGCCGTGAGATGCACCTATATCCATAGCCGTTACACCTTTTAAATCGAGATTAAAAACCTCAACGGCTTTTTCAAGCTTCAAGCCGCCACGGCTGACATATTTCAAAGTACTGCCCCTTACCTCGATATTACATGTATCGGGATATGAAGTACCCGGTTTATCGGACTTCTGATTGTCAACATAAACTATTCCCGACATAATAATTGCCTTTGCCTTTTCACGGCTTTCGGCAAGTCCTCTTTCAAAAAGCATTACATCTAATCTTTTTTTATTAGCCAAAACATCACCCTCAAATTAATTCCATGTCAGTTTATTAACAATTCCCATACAATCAAGATTAAGCTCCGCCAAAGCTTCTTCAACCGTTGACTGCGGAACAAATTTATCTTTAATTCCTGTCAACTCGAATTTACCCTTAAAGTCAAAATCGTGCAGCATATAGTAAAACAACTCACCGACTCCACCTGTTTCAATTCCCTCTTCAAAAAAATAAACCTTTTCAAATTCGGCTGCCTTTTGAACTGCCTCCTCTGAAATCGGACGTATTCTGTTAAGTTTTATAATCGTTACATTTACGCCCTTTTCTTTTAAAATATCCATAGCTTCCGCCGCATAGGCAAAAATTCTTCCGTATGTGACAATTGCCGCATCTTTGCCGTTTCCGTAAACTGTGTATATGGGATTCGGAGAGTAGCCTTTCGGACGGTGCGGCTGACTTCCTCTCGGATATCGCACGGCAACCAGACATTTATGTTTGTAAATTGCATTATAAAATGCACTGCCCAATTCGTCAAAATAGCAAGGGGAATATATTACTGTATTCGGTATATTATTGAGCATAGGCACATCAAACACACCTTGGTGAGTTTCTCCGTCCTCGCCGACTATTCCTGACCTGTCGATTGCAAGTATAACATGTAAATCCTGTGCGGCAACATCGTGAACAATCTGGTCGTAGGAACGTTGAATAAATGATGAGTACACTGCAAAAACAGGCACCATTTTTTCACAAGCCAAACCTGCTGCAAATGTTACAGCATGTTCCTCTGCAATTCCGACATCAAAAAATCTTTCCCTGTACTTATGAGAAAAATTCGCAAGTCCCGTTCCTATTTTCATAGCGGCGGTAATCGCACAGATACGAGAATCTTTCTCAGCAAAACCACAGAGCAGCTCGCCGAAATGTGCAGAGAAGCCTTTCTTGGAGCTTATCGGTTCACCGCTTTCAATATCGAAACTTGATATACCGTGATAGGATTTCGGGTCTTCTTCGGCATACTGATAGCCTTTGCCCTTAGTAGTCATAACGTGAATCAGAACACCTTGCTTGACATTCTTTGACGCATTCAGGGCATCTATAAGCTTACTAAGATTATGACCGTCAACAGGTCCGTAATACACAAAACCCAAATCCTCAAAAATAGTATTCCTGTAAACAGAAATACGCAGTCTGGATTTTGAATTAAGCATAAGTTTTCTGATAGGTCCTCCGATTATAGGAGTATGAAGAAGAATTTTCTCCACAATTTTCTTGATTTTAATATACCCGGGACGTATTCTGATGTGAGTAAGATATCTTGCAATAGAGCCGACATTCCTCGAAATCGACATTTTATTGTCATTTAAAATTATCGTAAAATTCTTTTTGGCACGTCCTGCATTGTTAAGACCTTCGTAAGCCAAACCGCCTGTTAAAGCACCGTCGCCGATAACAGCAATTGTTCTCCCCTTTTCGCCTTTTATCTCTCTTGCCTTTGCAATGCCGTAAGCAGCGGAAATCGAAGTGCTGCTGTGACCTACATTAAAGGCATCGTAAGGACTTTCGTTTCTTTTCGGGAATCCCGAAATTCCGCCCTTTTGTCGGATTGTATCAAGCTTATCCCTGCGGCCTGTAAGTATTTTGTGCGTATATGCCTGATGACCTACGTCCCATATTATTTTATCGTTGGGAGTATCGTAAACATAGTGTATAGCAACTGTAAGCTCCACCGTACCCAGATTGGGCGACAAGTGACCTCCGTTTTTAGATACTGTTTTTATTAACTTATCTCTTATCTCCGAACAAAGAATCTCCAGCTCGTCAATTGACAGCTTTTTTAAATCAGCCGGTGAATCTATTTTGTCAAGATACTCATAAGAAGAGTCGTTCAAAATTTTTCATTCCTTTGCTACTGTTTTTAATTGTTGTAACAAATAATTATCTATCAGTAAAAAATACATCTCTGTTCTGTTCAAAAATTTCTTTTAAGGGAAGTGTGAATCCGCTGTGTTTCCCATTTGGCACGGAAAAATATCTTGAATTATACAGCATTGTCTTTGTATAATCATGTGTATCGATAATTTCGTCTGCTTCACCTACAATTCCAGATACAAGCTCGGTATTAAGCTTTGTAATATTACTGAACATTTCCGAAAATTCGATAACTCCGTTTCTGTTATTGTAACCTAATCTCGGCAGATAAATAAACGGCATTAGGCACGGATTTATAAAAACTGTAGGACACTGTTTCATAACACACAGCTGTGCGGCGAAAAATCCGCCTGCACTTGTTCCGACAACAGCTTTGCAGTTATTGTTATCGTACGTTTCGGATAAATCAAAAAGTAATTGTTTCGGCATAATTTTATCATAATCCGTTTGCGGTGAAATAACTTCGTACCCAAACTCGGTGAGAACCTGATACACGGAATTATGTGCCGAACCGTTGTAACCGTGTAAATTTAATATTTTCATTTTCAAGTCCCCATGTTTAGCAAATTCTTTTTGCAAGTTCCAATGTTAACGCTTTTAAAAATTCCGTGTTTGAATCAAAAGCATTCAGTGCTTCAACGGCTTCTTTTGTAAGGTCATTGACTATCTTTCTTGATTTATCTATGCCCAATACAGTGACATAATTTACCTTTTGATTTTCAATGTCACTTCCTACGGGTTTTCCGAGTGTTTCCGTATCGGAAATAATATCGAGAATATCATCGACAATCTGAAAAGCAAGTCCTATTTTATCGGCATAAATTTCGGCAGCTTTGATTTTTTTTTCATCGGCATTTGCAAGCACACACCCCATAAGACACGGTGCTTTAATCAACTGACCCGTCTTTTTGGAGTACATTTCGGATATTGTTTCAAGAGAGGGATTTGAACCCTCGGTTTCCAAATCTATAATCTGACCTCCGACCATTCCAAGCAGACCCGAAGCCTTAGCCAGTATACCTGCGGCTTTAGCTCCGTTAAGTCCTGTCCTTTCAAGAGCCTTATCACTGAGCATTGCTTCATATGCAAGAGCTTGAAGAGCGTCGCCTGCAAGCAGTGCTGTACTTTCTCCGAACACAATATGATTTGAGGGTTTGCCACGTCTTAAGTCGTCATCGTCCATACACGGCAAATCATCGTGAATAAGCGAATATGAATGTATCATTTCCACGGCACAGGCATACGGCAAAGCCGCTGTTACATCTCCTCCGCAGATATCGCAGAATGCCAGCAACAAGGTCGGGCGAAGACGTTTTCCCGGTGCGAGAAGACTATACTTCACAGACTGTACAACATTTTTTTCGGTACAGTTTTCGGACGGTAATAGCGTCGGAAGAAATTCTTCGATTAAAGGAAGATACTTGTTATCCATAAATTATTCCTCCGCCGCACTTAACGAAATCTGTGAGAACTTCAACTCTGCCGCATTAAGCTTATCATAGCATACAGCAACAAGCTTTGCTCCCTCTTCGTAAAGCTCCATTGACTTTTCAAGAGAAATATTCTTATCCTCAAGCTTCAAGGCAATTTCTTCAAGACGCTTTTTAGCCGCCTCGTAGGTTTTATATTCTTTCATACAAAATCAATCTCCAAACTTATTTATACTTTCAACCTGGCATTCAACCGTTCCGTCGGACATTCGCACTTCAATTATATCGCCCGTATCAATATTTGTCACCGAACCGACGGCGGAATTATCTTTAGTTACAATTGAATAACCTTTATTCAAGAGATTTATAGGATTGAGCATATTAACCTTATCGGCTAATGCTGTTATCTCGGTTTTGCTGATTTTTAATTTATTCGAAATGACGGTATTCAGATTTTTTTTAATTGAATCCAAGTAAACACGTTCATTTATAATATAATTATCGGGGCGAAGATTTTGAATGGTATCGTTCAATTTATCTATACTCTGCATTTCCGAATACAGCTTATGGCTGACGGTGTTTTCTATATCTGCGAAAATGTCACCGATATTTTTAAGCAACTCCGTTCTGTCGGGTACAGCCAACTCTGCCGCCGCAGAGGGCGTGGGAGCTCGCAAATCCGAAACAAAATCACAAAGTGTATAGTCCGTTTCGTGACCGACTGCGGAAATTACGGGTATTTTTGAATTGTAAATCGTACGAATTAGAGTTTCATCATTGAAACAATTCAAATCTTCAAACGAACCTCCGCCCCTGCCGATTATTATAACATCAACATTGTTCATTGTGTTAAACAGCGTAACAGCTTTGGTAAGCTGCAGCGGTGCTGCTTCGCCCTGAACCGCAACGGAACAAAGAACTATTTCTGAAAGAGGACAGCGTCTTGAAACTACATTTTTTATATCCTGAATAACCGCACCGGTGGGAGATGTGATAACTCCGATTCTTTTAGGAAACTGCGGTATCGGAAATTTATGCTCTTCATCGAACAGTCCCTCTGCTTCAAGCTTATTTTTCAACTGTTCGTATGCTATAGCTAATGCACCTATTCCGTCGGGCTGCATACTGTCAACATAAAGCTGATACTGCCCCGACACTTCGTAAAGTGAAACTCTGCCGCTGACTATAACTTTCATTCCGTCGGTCGGTTTAAATCTTACTCTTGAAGCATTCGACGAAAACATTACAGCTTTTATTAATGACTTGTCATCTTTTAAAGAAAAGTAAAAATGACCTGAACGGTAATTATTGTTGAAATTTGAAATTTCTCCACTGACAAATACATTTCCTAAATTATTGTCACCGTCAAAAAGCATTTTTATATAGGTGTTGATTTGAGAAACGGTAAGTATTGAAGCACTCATTTTTTTAGCTCCTTTTGAAATCGGTTCGCCGCCAAAACGGCAGTACCGCAGGCGTTATCTGTTGAAAATTCGGGAAGTGCAAAAATACAATTGAATTTTTTAGACAGCATATTCTTAATTATTGAATTGGACATAACTCCGCCTGCAAATAAAACAGGCATATTTCCGTATGTCGATACAATATTTGAACACATACCCTCTAAGCTTTTACCTATAAACGTAAGACAGGTAAGTGCGACTTCGGAATAGTCAGTATTATTTTTTATCTGTTTTTCGCAAATATTCTGAATCCCCGAAAGACAGCAGTCATTATTCTTAATGCACGTTTTAACGTTGACTTTTTTGTCACAAGTAAGTGCAAGCTTTTCAAACTCCTTGCCGCATGGAAACGGTATTCCCATACTCACACCAACTCTGTCGATTGCCTGACCTGCATTCAGGTCTAGAGTTTTTCCGATAATTTCGGCGGTGAATATATTTTCCGAATCAGGCTTAACAATAACGACCTCAGTGGTGCCGCCCGAAACGTGAAACGCAATAAAATTTTCGTTATACAAATACTCCGCTTTTGCCGAATAAATTGCAGCCGCAATATGCCCCATTTGATGAGAAAAATTATAAACAGGTACATTTAAAACCGAACCGAGAATATTCGCAGCGTTAATGCCGACCGTGAAACACGGCATATATGAACCCTCTTGATTTCTCGGACGAGTTGAAACACCTATCGCAGCTATTTCGGGCAGCTGCTCAAATTCATCAAAAAGCTCCTTTACAAGAATATGCAGCTGCTGAGTGTGATGAAAAACCGCATCGCTTTGACGCAATCCGCACTGACCGTCAGCGACAGGCAGGAGTTTCCTTTTATGGAACATAGTATTATTCGATAAATCATACAATGCCACCGAGGTTGTATAATTGCTGGTATCTATTCCTAAAACAAATTGATTATTGTTCATACTACTTTGACTTTCCCTTAACAACAGAACCCAATACTCCGTTTACAAATGCAGCTTCTTTAGAAGTTGCATATTTCTTTGTGATTTCAACAGCTTCATTGATTACAATGCTTGTGCCTGTTTTCGTTGCGTTAAGCTCCGATATTGCAAGCCTTAAAACACTCAAAGTCGGCTTTGAAAGCCGCTCTATTGTCCAGCCTTTAAGGTTAAACTTAATAATCTCGTCTACTTTATCCTTGTTTTCGGAATAATATTTGAGAATATCAATCATATAATTCTCGGCTGTAATCGTTCTTGATTCAACGGCATTATCTAAAATATCCTCATAAGAATCATCGCTGAAACTCATCTCGAAAATAATCGCAAAGGTTTGTTCACGGATTTCTCTCATTTTGCGAATATATTCATTCTTTTCCTCTTCGGTAAATTTTTTCTTTTTATAATCAGTACTCATAAATTCTCCCTCTGTATCTTCAAATCCTCAAATGGATATAAAATTCCAATATACGTTAATTATAACATATCTCCCGATAAAATTCAACCGAATATTTATTTACATAGGTTAAAAATTCAAAAAAACGCTGCCAATAAATCTTGCGGCAGCGTTTTCGTTGTTCTCTCAAAATATTTTATTTATCAACCTTCGGAAGTGAATCAAAACTCTTTTGAAGCTCTTCATCTGTAGGAATGTAATCAGACATTTCACCGTCATTGAATTTCTGATAGGCAACCAAATCAAAATATCCCGTGCCTGTCAAGCCGAACAGAATTGTCTTCTCCTCGCCTGTTTCTTTGCACTTCAAAGCTTCATCAATTGCAACACGGATTGCGTGGCTGCTCTCAGGTGCAGGAAGAATTCCCTCTACCCTTGCAAACTGCTCTGCTGCTTCAAATACAGATGTCTGCTCAACAGATACGGCTCTCATATATCCGTCATGATAAAGTTGTGAAAGCGTTGAACTCATACCGTGGAATCTCAATCCGCCTGCGTGGTTAGCCGAGGGAATAAATCCGCTGCCGAGAGTGTACATCTTAGCCAATGGGCAAACCATTCCCGTATCACAGAAGTCGTAAGCATACTTACCTCTTGTAAAGCTTGGACATGACGCAGGCTCAACAGCTATTATGTCATAGTTCTTTTCGCCCCTGAGTTTCTCGCCCATAAACGGAGAAATCAATCCGCCGAGGTTTGAACCGCCGCCTGCACAGCCGATAATGATATCGGGAGTGATGTTGTATTTATCCATAGCCGCTTTTGTTTCAAGACCGATAACCGACTGATGAAGAAGAACCTGATTTAGAACACTTCCCAGAACATAACGATAGCCTTCATTTGTGGTAGCAACTTCAACAGCCTCGGAAATAGCACAGCCCAGACTGCCTGTGGTGCCGGGGTATCTCTCCAAAATCTGACGACCTACATTGGTTGTGTCGGACGGCGACGGGGTCACTGATGCACCGTAGGTTCTCATTACCTCACGTCTGAAAGGCTTCTGTTCGTAAGATACCTTTACCATATATACTTTGCAGTCTAAATCAAAATAAGAACAAGCCATGGAAAGAGCCGTTCCCCACTGTCCTGCTCCCGTTTCCGTTGTAACACCCTTTAAGCCTTGCTTTTTGGCATAATATGCCTGTGCAATAGCCGAGTTAAGCTTGTGACTTCCGCTGGTGTTGTTTCCCTCAAACTTATAATATATTTTCGCAGGAGTTTGAAGTTTTTTCTCCAAACAGTACGCACGAACAAGTGGTGCAGGACGGTACATTCTGTAAAAGTCCTGAATATCCAGCGGAATGTCAATGTACGCTGTGTCATCGTCAAGTTCCTGTTTAACAAGCTCGTCACAGAATACAGGACGAAGATCATCGAATGTCATCGGTTCTAAGGTTGCAGGATTCAGAAGAGGTGCGGGTTTCGTCTTCATATCCGCACGAACGTTGTACCACTGCTTCGGTATTTCATCTTCTGAAAGATAAATCTTGTATGGAATCTTTTGTTCCGCCATTGTAAAATTTCCTCCCGGATACTTATTTATCTCAAACATATCAAGAGATATATTTTGTGCATATATTTTTTAGTAGTTAATCAGTTAATTTAGATTAATTGCCTTTTTTATTATATCCAACTTTTACGAAACAGTCAATACAAATGTTATAATTTGTATATTTGCACAAATTAATTATGAAAATCAATACTCATTATGCGATTACTCACAACAAAATCACGCAATGAGTATTGATAATAACTATTTCAATTTACAAATTTTACATCAGGAACAATACATATTTCATCAATAACCGTTTCCACTTCCTGCTTGAATTATAAACACCTTCAGATAATGTTTTTAGGAAATCGTTCATTTGTAAAATATCCTGTTCACTCGGGGAATCTTTTCCGAATCGGGCATTCAATGCAAAATCGGTGAATTTCTGATAATCCTTAGTTTTTATTCCGTCAATCTGTAAAACGGCACGTCCCGCAAATTGTCGGTCGCCCTCTTCTTTTTTAGGCGTAACACCTGCAATTTTCAAAATCCACAAAGAATGCAGATACATTGCCTTTGCCCCTTTTCGTGTATCGGGTGAAGTAAATCGAATAAATCTGAGTTTTAAAACAATAAATCTAGTCAAGAACCATACCGCAACTATTAATGCCAATATCAAGATAACCTTTAAAATTTCCAAAAGAATACTAATAGTCACTCTAAGGAAATTTTGAAGCTTGTTATTCCTTTGGTAAGTGATATTTTCATCATCGGAATCACTGCTATTTAAAAATTTGGAATCCGTATCACTGTTAAGATTAACATCACTTTCAGTGTCAATATCGGTTTCGGTTTCCACTTCGGAATCGGTATCAATTGCGGAATCCTTGTCGGTTTTGGTTTCCGTATCTGTTTCCGTATCAAATTTGTTTTCGATGTCATTATCCATTTTATTTTCATCAGGAAGTATTTCTTCACTGTAATACGGTGTAAAATCAACCACCTGCCAGCCAATAAGCGGATAATAAACCTCCGTCCAAGCATGAGCATTGCTGTCGGGAATACCGGAATAACCCTGTGGATTTTTCTTGTTCAAATCATAATCACTGACGAAATAGCCCTCAACATATCGAGCAGGAATATTTGCACGTCTGAGCATAAGAGTTGCGGTAGTGGCAAAATGAACGCAGTAGCCTTTACGGTTTTCGGTCAAGAAATATTCCACAAGCTCTCTGTCGCTCGGGGTTGCACCGGGGGTTAAAGTGTATTCTGCACTTGACTGAATATAATCTTTAACATATTTTATAACTGCATTGTAATATTCGGGAACTAACATCTGATTATATGATAAATCGGACGAGCTTCCAAATTCATTATTGTAACCGTACAGAGAATAAAATCCATCGTCTTCATCATAGGCATAAGAAAAATTTTGATTGCTATAGAGAAAAGAATCATAGATATTTGAAATATTATTATCAAAATTCTCCGGAAGATATTTTTCCATATTATCGGGATAATCAAGATAATTTTCAACTACAAACGCTCTGTACTGCTTTTCGTTTTTCTTAAAATCATCGTATTCACCGTTATATATATCCCACTCATAAACATTGTTTAAATCGGGATAAGTGAAATCTCCGTCATGAAGAAGCGTGTAAAAATCTCCGTTGAAATTGTTAAACTCCGCTGTAATTTGACTTTTTGAAATTCCTCCCCTAATGACAGCCGATTGCTCATAGGTTTTAATTCCTCCGAAAGAATCGAAGAAAAATTCATTGTCATACAAAGCAGAAGCGTTATTTACAGCATCTGTTTTACCCGAAACAGTTCTGTACTCATTAAGGAAAATTTTAGGATTAATATTTTTGCTATTGATTGAAATGTTCACATAATTAAGATTGCTTTGCGATAAATCAGAAGCATCTCCGGAACAAAACTGCGGATAGAAATTATCCGATAAAAATGTATTCCAAAAATTATAATTCTTATAGGTGTTTTTAGGCAAGGCTTTCCATTGGTCACCCGAATAATCAGCTGCCGTAAAGGCTCTGAAATATAACGGTGCTGCAAATTTATAAGGATCTGCTTTGACTTCAAACATTATATCTCCCGTATAATGTAAATCTCCCATATTTTTAAGGTCACCGTTATTCAGACCATTTGACGTATTTCCGAGTGTTCCGAAATTGTTTGCAGATGTAACATTCTGGAAAGAGTATATGAGATCTCTGCCAAATTTATCCACCTTTTCGTTTTTGTGATAATCTTTAAAATCAAGGAAAAGATTTGAAATCAGCAGCACAACAATAGTAAATGTAAGAAACACCGCTGCCTGTTGGAAAGAGGAAAAAGAAACGTAACGTCCTCTGATTTTGATTGAATTTCTGAAGCCTGCGAAAATCTTTTTCGAGGCGAAATTACTGTAGCCCTGAATATGCACTACAAACATTAATATACATGCTATACCGGCACATACAAGAAATGGTTCGCCAATAAAGGTATTACATATAAAAGGCACTGCAACATATACCGACACACAGGTTGTAAACAATACCGGATTACAATGATTTACCGCTGCATATGCCAGTAAAAAGCACGTTCCGAAAATAACTGCCATCAGAAAATATTTTATTTCCGACTTTACATCAATCATATCAAAGTACAGAATATAATACGTAGTACTTTTTTCTCCTCTTTGAGTGAGTATGGTATACACGGATTTGTTTAATATATGCACAAAACCGTTTGCCACATATTTATAATGCCACCCAAAATATGCGACATATGCGGCGGCAGTTAAAGCTGTTGATTTTATTAAATGCTTTTTCAAGCCGTTCACTATACAAATCCACGTACACCCGATTAATAATATAATATATAAATTTCTGATTTCGGAGCTTGTAAAGTTCAAATTTTTAATTTCCGTAACTGACAGTCCATAAATGCCCGGCTGGAAATCGTCCCATACTTTAAAGCTGTCTATCTCTATGCGTACTATACAATATAATGTAAAAAGCGTCATAATCGACGATAAAATTATCATTGGAAATCGGTATTCCATATTTGACTTAATTCCGATTATGTTCAGCGGTCTTAAGGTGCTTTGTGCTTTTTCTTTCTTTTTTATTTTAAACAAAAAATCTCACCTCCTGTAAACACATTTCTATTGTTTATGAAGCTGAACTTCCGCTGTATCTATAGAACAGTATCTGTTATCAAGCTGATATGTTATAATATCGCTGTCGCAAAATGTTGAATTAAACAAATAGTAAATTTGTTTATCCAAAGCTTGTAAACGTTCCTCTTCACTCATAATGTACGTAACATTCTTTTTTACCGAAAATTTTTCCGAAAGAAATTTTTCAATAATAGGTGCAACGTCGTCAAAAGTTTTCACTTCAAACGAAACAAGATTTTTTGCCGTTTCGGAATACCAATAGACCGAAAATGCCTGTTCGTTTTCGATAAGCTGAAACGCAAGCTTCATAAACACAGACAGCATACCGTCCGCTCTGAATTTTCTTTCCTCCGAATCAGCACTGCCTATTCCTGTTTCAAGCATAACAATACAATCTTCGTCAATAGGTTTACTGTACTCTTTAACTATCAGCTCGTCTTGTTTGGAGCTTAACCGCCAATGAATGCGTCTTATATCGTCACCGGGAGTATAGTTTCTCACTTCAAATACCTGAGAAGAATCGTCGCCTTTTTGAGTTTCTGAGTATTTGTCACTGTCAATTATATAAATATTCTGATTGCTCTTGATAAAATCGTCTTCCGCCATAATGGGAGCAATCAAAAGTTTCGCTTTATCGGACACATTTTTTATCTTAAAATGAAACAGACCGAAAGCATCGTAAATTCTCGGCTTTTTCACTCTGCATTCTATATAAGCCGAATGTGAGGTTGCAACCACTGTGTGAACACTTTTATTCTCCTTAGCGGCAACAGGCGTTTTTATTTTTCTGTTGACAACACCGTCATCGGACATATCCTGAAATTCAACTTCAAATGTAACGGCAGATATCGGAAAAATAGAATTATTGTGTATTGTAACACAAAATTCAGCCTGTTGGTCAATCTGCTGAGTGGAAAAAGGGTGAGTAGGTTTTATATCGAGGGAAATTTTTTTTATAGAGAAAATTGCTTCAAATATACCAAAAATTGTCAATGAAATGAAAACTATAAGTATGGCAAGCGGAGTATATGAATTGCAGTATATATAGAAAAGAGAAAGACCTATAAGACCGATAATATAAAAAATTCTGCTTTTTACCATAGCTTAACCTCTGATTGTCGGTTCGGGAACTCTGAGAAGAATATCTTCGAGAACATCGCTGCTTGAAACATTTGAAATTCTTGCCTGCGGGTTCATTACAAGCCTATGAGCACAAACATCAACAAAAACTTGCTTGATATCCTCGGGGATAACATAATCACGTTTATGCAAAAAAGCACAGGCAGCCGACATATTTGACAATGCCAAAGCACCTCGGGGACTAACTCCGATTTTGATAAAATCATTCTCACGAGTTGCTTTCATAAGCCTTGCAATATACGAAAAAATTTCGTCGTGTCTGTAAACATTTTCAACTTTTTGCTTCATTTCTATAATATCGTAAGCCGTAGCGACTGCTTCAACATTATCGAGAGGATTCACACCCTGTCTATCCCTCAAAAGCATAATCTCATCTTCAACCTTCGGATAACCCATTGTAAGCCTCACGGTAAATCTATCCATCTGAGATTCGGGAAGAGGTAAAGCACCGGCTGTGCCGACGTGGTTCTGCGTGGCAATAACCATATGTGGTGTCGGGCATTTGTGAGTAACACCGTCAACGGTAACTGCATGCTCCTCCATAAGCTCAAGAAGTGCCGACTGAGTTTTACTCGAGGTTCTGTTTATCTCATCGGCAAGGAGAAAATTACAAAGACCTGCACCCTCTCTGTATTCAAATTTGCCTGTTGCTTTATTATATATTGAAAAGCCTGTTATATCGGAGGGCATAACGTCGGGAGTAAACTGTACACGCTTGCAGTCAAGCTGCATTGCCTTGGAAAATGCAAGTGCCATGGTAGTTTTACCTACGCCGGGTATATCCTCAATAAGAATATTTCCGCCTGAGAGTATTACTTCCATAACCTTAACGAGTATATCGTCCTTTCCGATAACGGCTTTTTTAACTTCTTTAATTATTTTTGCGGCTTGTTTCATAAATTGATAAATCCTCCAAAATCACCTTTTTTTCAAATATCATTCGGAATTTGTATATTAATTCTGAATGGATAGTATTTCTTAACATTTCCTGTATTATTTCGTTTTCTCATACGCAGGTTTGTTTTCATATATATGTCAAAGTCAATTTTTGTAATTTTAATTCGGCAAGGATAATAGCCTTCTTTTAATGTAAACAAATTTACAAATTCATTAAATGTTAATTCTCGCCTTTAATGTTTTCATATCGCACCTTTACATTATAACACGTTTTACTCTTTAATTTCAACCGATATATTAAAATATCTTTGATTTTACAATTTGTTTTAAATTTTGTAATCAACTGAATTTTTTACATATATAAAGTCCGAGTAAAATCGGGCAATTTTTTTAATTAAAGCTATTGACATTATCAAAAGTTCATTGTATAATAAGTATGAAAAGTATAACTTTATTTATTAATAATATCGGAGGTACAGTTATGAAAAACAAAAAGGAAAACAACAGATATGCCGGTGTGTGCAAGGTTGGCGAAAAAGGTCAAATTGTGATTCCGAAAGCTGTTCGTGATATGTTCGACATCAATCCCGGAGATTCCGTGATTGTTCTCTGCGACAAGAAAAAAGGCATTGCTATTATTAAATCCGATATAATCACGGATTTAACGGACAGCATTCTCGGTGGCGGCGAGGAATAAAATATTTTGGAGGGTTTATTATGAATGATAGAAAGTACTATTTAGATAACATTCGGTGGATAACCGTTTGTTTGGTGGTTGTTTACCACATCATTTACGTGTTCAATTGCAGCGACGTAATTTCAAATATTCCCATTGAGAGCGACTACCCGATTTTGGACAGCTTTCTTGTTTTTGTATATCCGTGGTTTATGTGTCTTCTGTTTGTTGTATCGGGAATTTCAAGCCGGCTTGCCTTATCAAAACGGACAGACAAGGAATTCATTAAGGAACGCTGTTCAAAAATTCTTATACCGTCAATATTTGGTACGTTTATTTACGGTTGGCTGTCGGGGTTTATAACAAATCAATACACGGATATATTCGATGGAAAAGGCAATGAAGTTCCCGGAGCGATTAAGTATCTGATTTATTCGCTTATGGGCATAGGTCCTTTGTGGTTTGCACACGTTGTATTTGTTGCATCTGTACTCCTGCTTATCGTTAGAAAGCTTGATAAGAACGACAAGTTTTGGACTATATGCGAAAAAACAAATTATATTGTTCTTTTCCTGTTGACCGCCGCTGTATGGGGCAGCTCTTTCCTGCTGAATGCTCCTATGATAACAACGTACAGATTCGGAATTTATCTGTTTATGTTCTTTCTCGGTTACTTTGTTTTTTCGCATGACGATGTTATCGATAAACTGAAAAAAATCGCTGTGCCTATGGGAATTCTGACGGCTGCGGTCGGTATTGGCTATACGGTATTTTACTACGGTCAGAATTATGCGGATTCGGCTGTTCTCAAAAGTGTGTTCACAAATATTTACCTGTGGATTGCGGTACTTGCTATTTTGGGATTGGGAGCGAAATTTCTCGATTTCGGCAATAAGTTTACTATTTATATGACTAAAAATAACTTTGCTTTTTATGTTCTTCATTATACCGTTATTTTGGTTATTGCCTATTTGAGTACAACTTATCTTAAGCCGTCAATATTTGCGGTGAATTATTTGCTTATGCTGTCGGGGGCTGTAACGGTACTTCCGCTGCTGACAGAGATTGTGAAAAGGATTCCCATTCTTAGAAAGCTTGTTTTGGGAATTTCAAAAAAGAAGGTTTAATGGTCTGTGCTTAAGGAGGGGATTTTTTGAGCAAAATAGTATTTTTTTGTATTCCGGCACATGGACACACCAACCCAACTATAGGTGTTGTTAAGGAGCTTGTAAAAAGAGGACATGATGTTTATTATTACAGCTTTGACGAATTTAAAGAAAAGCTTGTCGCGGTTAACCGTGTAAGCAAGACCGTCAAGGGCGGCCGCAATATGCGATTCAGCGCCCTGATGGTGGTTGGCGACGAGAAGGGCCGCATTGGCTGCGGCATGGGCAAGGCCGTTGAAATTCCCGAAGCGATCCGCAAGGG
>CACWTQ010000006.1 GCA_902763835.1 uncultured Ruminococcus sp.
AAACTATGATGTAAAGATAATTGTAAAAGACAATGCAGGCAAGACAGCAACAAAGACATTTACAGTTAATGTTGTTTCGACTGCTCTTACAAACAAATCGTCAATCAGTGCAACATCACTTAAGCTTGGCGATACTCTAAAAATCACAGGTGCGGCAACAGGCGGCTCGGGCAGTTACTTGTATGCTTACTATTGCAAGAGAAGCACTGCAACATCTTGGACAGTACTCGGAACAGAATACGGTACAGCAGCAACTGCAAGTGTAAAATCGACTTCGGCTGTAAACTACGATATTTTGGTTTCCATAAAGGACAAGACCACAGGTGAGATTGTTACTAAGCAGTTCACGGTTAAAGTAACCAACTGATATAAGCGTATAACTTTACCTAATCATATTTTTTAACAAAGTCCGTATAGAGAAATCTGTGCGGACTTTGTTCCTTTTATATAGTAGTTTTGTAAAACTTAACAATAATAATTCCTGTTTGATGTTAATAATGTTCAGTGTTACGACAATTCTTTGTGATATTATACAGCGGAACAATGGGTGTAAACAGTCCAAATGCTAAAATTATACATAATTTGTTATCATTTATTGAATTTATATAAAATCTTTAACAAATTTTTAACTTTACAAGAAATTTTTATTGTTATATAATTACATTAAGAAAGTTTATTAGTTAGTTTTTTGCCGGATATATCGATAATTTCTGTGAGTTTTTCATTGGTTTGTCGATAAGCTTGGCATTAAAACAATTTTTAAATCGGAAAGGATTTGTTAAACTCAAATGAACGGATTATCTAACTTCAAACACGGTGTTAAGCGTACCTCCGCCGTTATTATGGCGGCACTTATCATCGCAAGCGGTGCACAGGCAGCTCTTATTTCCGCAGATGCAGCAGAGATAACGGAAACTGCTTCTTCCGCTTCAACACTCAGCGATGATGCCAGAGGTGTCATTTACGCTAATTCAAGAACGGACTTCCGTGATGAATCTATTTACTTTCTCATCACAACAAGATTCTATGACGGCGATTCAAGCAACAATGCACGTACTTCGGAAGATACTAAGGCTCAAAATCCCGAAAACGACCCCTCATGGAGAGGTGACTTCAAAGGTCTTATTGACAAGCTCGACTATATCAAGGCTCTCGGATTTACAGCAATCTGGATAACTCCTGTAGTTGAGAACGATTCAGGCTACGACTACCACGGCTATCACGCTTATGATTTCAGTGCCGTTGATAAGAGATATGAGTCAAACGGCGTTACATATCAAACCTTGATTGATGCCTGTCACAGAAAGGGTATGAAGGTTATTCAGGATATCGTTTTGAATCATACCTGTAACTGGGGTGAAAGAAATCTTCTTCAGCTCACAAGCGATGTTTACAGTGAACGTAATCAGGTGGTTATGAACGGAAACGGCGACCCCGACAATATCTATCACCATAACGGATTCTGCGGCGGAGGCGACTGGGATAACTACGAGGCTCAGGACAGAACTATCGCAGATGACTGCTTCGACCTTGAAACAGAAAACCCGAAAGTTTACAACTATCTTGTAGACTGCTATACAAATTATATCAATATGGGAGTTGATGCTTTCCGTGTTGATACGGTTAAGCATATTTCACGTCTTACCTTGAACTCTGTTTTTGTTCCCGCATTCAAAAAAGCAGGCGGTGAAAACTTCTATATGTTCGGCGAGGTCTGCACAAAGGGTCATGATGTTTGGTATCGTGAGCATCCTCCGATTTCAACATCATTCTACACTTGGGCAGAAACAGGTTCATGGGCTAATTGCTGGACTAACGACCTTGCAACTAATGAAAGCCTTGTTCAGCAGCACTACACAGCTCATAACGATATGAACAATCAGCCGACAAGCTCGAACGCATTCCTCAACGGCAATGATTATCATACACCCGACTATTCACAGCGTTCAGGTATGGACGCTATCGACTTCCAGATGCACTGGAGCTTTAACAATGCTAATGAAGCATTCTCCACAGCTCTCGGAGAGGATAGATATTTCAATGATTCCACATGGAACGTTGTTTATGTTGATTCGCACGACTACGGCCCCGATAACTGCCAGACGCAGCGTTACACAGGCGGCACAGACGCTTGGGCTGAAAACCTTGCTCTTATGTTTACATTCCGTGGTATTCCTTGTATTTACTACGGCAGTGAGATTGAATTTCAGGCAGGTATGCCTATCGATGTAGGTCCGAATGCTCCGCTTTCACAAACAGGCCGTGCTTACTACGGCGACCATATCGAGGGTGATATTACAGCTACAGACTTTACTGTATTTGACAAAAACCTAAGCGGTGAGGTTAAGAACACTCTCAGTTCAAAACTTTCACAGCAGATTATTCGTCTTAACAGAATTCGTCAGACTATTCCGGCTCTCCGTAAGGGTCAGTATTCCACTGAGGGCTGCTCGGGCAACATCGCATTCAAGAGAAGATACACAGATTCAACAACAGACAGCTTTGTTTGCGTTGCTATTTCGGGTAATGCTACATTCTCAGGTATTCCGAACGGTAAGTATGTTGATGCCGTAACAGGTGATGTTCAGAACGTTTCCGGCGGCACACTCACAGCTAATGTTTCCGGCAAGGGTAACATGAAGGTTTATGTTCTCGATACAGCAAAAACTCCTGCTCCGGGACGTGTTATTCCAAACGGTGATTATCTCACGGACGGCGGTTCTTCGGAACTTATTCTCGGTACGGATATTGATATCGTTGACCCGACAAACATTACTCTCAATAAGAGTTCCGTAAGCCTTTATGAGGGTGATACACAGTCCTTAACAGCTACTGTTTCTCCGTCAAATGCTACAAATAAGTCTGTTACATGGACAACAAGCAACAGCTCTGTTGCTACAGTTTCAGGTGGCACAATCAATGCAGTAGGAAGCGGTACTGCTATTATTACAGCAAAAACTGTAAACGGCTTAACAGCTTCTTGTACGGTTAAAGTTACCGAAAATCCGGATATCATTAAGCCTACAGGCATAACTCTCGATAAGTCTTCTTTGGAAATCAAATCGGGCAGCACAGGCACACTCACCGCAACTGTTAAGCCTACGAATGCTACCAACAAAACAGTAACGTGGACATCAAGCAATCCTTCGGTTGCAACAGTAAGCGGCGGCACGGTAACGGCAGTTTCCGCAGGTACGACTATAATCACAGCTTCTACCTACAACGGCTTTACGGCTGCTTGTACGGTTACTGTTCCCGAACCTGAATTTGAATATGTTGACCACGGCTTCTATTTTGAAAAACCGTCAAGCTGGGGCAGCAACATTAATGTGTATATCTATGATGCTTCTACCAATTCGCCGGTAGGTGCTTCATGGCCGGGTACATCTATGAAGAAAGCTGCCGACGGTATTTACAGCTATGAGTACAGCACAACAAATTCAAACCTCAGAATTATCTTCAACGACGGAAACAAACAATCTCCGGCTTCACAGCAGGAAGGTTTCAAATACGTTGACAAGGGTTATTACACAACAAACGGTTATCAGAAAACAATTGAACCCAAGGAAGATGTTGACGTTACTTCCGTAACTCTCAATAAGACATCTCTTTCACTTGAAGCAGGCAACACAAGCTCGCTCACGGCAACGGTTGCTCCGTCTAACGCAACAAACAAAACAATCACATGGACATCTTCAAATACTTCCGTTGCTAAGGTTTCGTCTTCGGGCGTTGTAACAGCAGTGGCAGCAGGTACTGCAACTGTTACGGCTTCGTCCTCTAACGGCAAGACAGCTACATGCAAGATAACCGTTACGGCATCGGTTTCTGACCTCGTAAATAATTCTAAGGTAAGCACAACAAATCTTACACTTGGCGATACACTTACAATCACGGGCGGAGCTTCGGGCGGTACATCACCGTATAAGTACGCATTCTATTACAAGAGAAGCACAGCAACCGCTTGGACAACAATCGGCACAGCATACGGAACTGCAACAACAGCATATTTGAAGCCGTTGGCAGCAGTAAGCTATGATGTAAAGGTAATTGTAAAGGACAACGCAGGCAAGACAGCAACAAAGACATTTACAGTAAATGTAACAAATGCGACCCTTACAAATAGTTCAAAGGTAAGCACAACAAATCTTACTCTCGGCGATACACTTACAATCACGTGCGGAGCTTCGGGCGGTACATCACCGTATAAGTACGCTTTCTACTACAAGAGAAGTACTGCAACAGCTTGGACAACAATCGGCACAGCATACGGCACAGCAACAACAGCATCGTTGAAGCCGTTGGCAGCAGTAAACTATGATGTAAAGGTAATTGTAAAAGACAATGCAGGCAAGACAGCTACAAAAACATTCACAATTACTGTAACATCTGCAACTCTTACAAACAAATCATCAATCAGTGCAACAACAATTAACCTTGGTGATACACTTAAGCTCACAGGTGCAGCAACAGGCGGTAACAGCTTGGGCAACACTTGGAACAGAGTTTGGCACAGCAACATCTGCAAGTGTAAAACCGACAGGTGCAGTAACTTATGATATTAAGATAGTTGTAAAGGATAGTGCAAGCAAGACAGCAACAAAGACATTTACGGTTAATGTTGTTTCGGCTGCCGTTACAAACAAATCAACAGTAAGTGCAACAACACTTAACCTTGGCAATACACTTACAATCACAGGTGCAGCATCGGGCGGAACATCACCTTACAAATACGCATTTTACTACAAGAGAAGCACTGCAACAGCATGGACAACAATCGGTACAGCATACGGCACAGCTACAACAGCATCGTTGAAGCCGTTGGCAGCAGTAAACTATGATGTAAAGATAATTGTAAAAGACAATGCAGGCAAGACAGCAACAAAGACATTTACAGTTAATGTTGTTTCGACTGCTCTTACAAACAAATCCTCGGGCAATTACTCGTATGCTTACTATTGCAAGAGAAGCACAGCAACATCTTGGACATTACTCGGAACAGAATACGGCACAGCAACATCTGCAAGTGTAAAACCCACTTCCGCTGTAAATTATGACATTATGGTTAAGATAGTGGACAGCACAGGCGAAACGGTAACTAAGACATTCTCGGTTTCGGTTACAAAATAAAACTCAAATAAAACATAATTTGTTTGATTAGACAATAAGGAAAACTCGAAATTTCGCTTAACCGAATTTCGAGTTTTTCTCTTGAATTTTATGTGAAAATTATATAGTCTGTATTTCACAAAAAAATCTAATATTTATTTTTCTGTTTTTTATATATTTTATGTAAACGAGAAAAAATGTTGAAATTTTCATAACACTCTTTACAATTTTTTGTTTTTATTGTAAAATTAGGATAAGGACTTTTATTAGTCTGTTTTGCAATTGTTATACTGATTGGAAGAGAGGTGATGCCCAACAGAATAAATAGGGTCAAAACATCAACATCACTATTTCAATGAAAGAAGGTACAAAATGACAAAATCAAACACAAGCAAGTTTAAGAGAGTAATGTGTGGTTTATTGTCAACCCTTACAGTACTCTCAGGCACAGCGGCAGCAGGTACTGCTGTAACAGCTTCCGCAGCAGAAGTTACGGCAGAAACCTCCGCAGCAGAGATTACGACAGAAACTTCCTCCGCAAAATCGGGTGAAGTTACTCCCGCAACTTTCTCTTGGGACAACGCAACTGTTTACTTTCTCCTTACAGACCGTTTTAAGAACGGTGATACTTCCAATGATAATGCTTATGGAAGACAGGACATTAATGTTGGTGATACAAGAGCTACTTTCCACGGCGGTGACTTTGCGGGTATTACCGAGAAAATCAATGACGGTTACTTTAATGACCTCGGTGTAAACGCAATCTGGCTCACAGCTCCTTATGAGCAGATTCACGGCTACATTCAGGGAGGTTCTAATTTCTATCATTATTCCTATCACGGCTACTATGTTCTCGACTATACTCAGACAGATAAGGCTTACGGTACCGAAGAAGAGTTCAGAACACTTGTGGATACTGCTCACAAGCATGGTATCAGAATTATTATGGACGTAGTTATGAACCATGCCGGATATTGCAGTATGTACGATATGAACGAGTACGGCTTCGGTGAATTGGCAAGCGGTTGGCAATCATGGTATAAGAATCCGACTGCAAATGCACAGGACTATCAAAGCTATATGGTCTATGACGGCAGTGCTGCAAAATGGGCACAGTGGTGGGGTCCCGACTGGATCAGATCAAGTGTTTCGGGTTATTCCGAGGGCGAGGGCGGCAGCGAGTTGACTCAATGTCTTTCAGGTTTGCCCGACTTCAAAACCGAATCAACGGCTTCTCTTTCACTTCCCCCAATTCTCCAAACTAAGTGGACAAAAGAGGGTACACTTGCTCAAAAACAGGCTAAATACGGTTCTTCCGGCACAGTTACCGACTATATTACAAAGTGGCTTTCAGAGTGGGTTCGTGAGTACGGTGTTGACGGTTTCCGCTGCGATACCGCAAAGCACGTTGAAAAATCCTCTTGGAAAAAGCTTAAAGATGCTTGTACAGCTGCTCTCAAAGAATGGAAGAACAATAACCCTGATAAGAAGCTTGATGACCTTAACTTCTGGATGACAGGTGAGCATTGGGAGCACGGTTTGGGTAAAGATGATTACTACACTGCCGGTGGTTTCGACTCAATGATCAACTTTGATATGACAGGTGCAGGCAATCTCTCTATTGATAAAGTAAGCGGCAAGTATAATGACTATGCTAACGCTATCAACAATGACGATTCTTTCAACGCATTAACATTTATTTCCTCACACGATGAAACACTCGCAAGAGGTGATATGTACTACATTGGTTCGGCATTCCTTATGCTCCCGGGTGCAGTTCAGATTTACTACGGTGATGAAACAAACCGTCCTCTTGTTTCGGGTATTCCGTTTGACGGCTACGGCGGAGCAGGTCACTCACTCAGAAGTGATATGAACTGGGACAGCTACGACCCCGAGCTTCTTGCTCACTGGGGCAAGGTTGGTAACTTCCGTAACAACCACATTGCTGTAGGCGGCGGTGCTAACGTATCGCTCACAGCTACAAGCGGTGTTGCATTCGGCAGAACATATTCAAAGAATGGTCTTGAAGACAAGGTTGCAGGTGTTATCGGTGCAACTGCAAATGCAGACGTAACAATCGACGTTTCGGATATCTGGAGCGACGGCACACTTCTCGAAAACTTCTACGATGATTCCGTAGCTGTTGTTTCGGGCGGCAAGGTTACATTTAACGCAGGTACTCACAGCACTATCCTCATTCAAGAGCCGGACGGCGAAAGAGGAAGAGTAACTGTTACTCATATCGACCAGGATTCGGGCAAAACTATGAAAACCGAAACATTGGTTGGTCTGCTTGGCGAGTCTTATACAGCAACTCCTCTCAGCACATTGGGTTACAAGCTTTCTAAGACAGTTGGTTCTAAGACAGGCTCGTTCTCCGAAACAGAGGGTTCTGTTTCATTCTACTACACATTTGACAGCAGCAACTATGCTCATATCGAGGTTAAATATGTAGATTCCGAAACAGGAGCTGAAATCGCAGAGGCTGATTCTCAGGTAGGCAAAATCGGTTCTTCGTACACAACCGAAGCTAAGGCTATTAAGAATTACGAGGTTGACGTAGTTCCGTCAAACGCTGCAGGTACAGTAAAGAGCGGTACAACTACTGTTACATATAAGTACAACTATGTTGAACCGTCAAATCTTCAGGTTCACTACTACAACGCAAACGGCTGGTCGGGCGTAAACCTCTATGCTTATACAGAGGTAGGTTCGGTGGCTACAGAGTACACAGGCAAATGGCCCGGAAAAGCTATGACAGCCGAGGGCGGCGATTGGTACTACTGTGACGTTCCCGATGCAGAAAGCGGTCTTGTTATCTTTAACAATAACAGCAACACCAGCGTTCAGGAGCCGGGTCAGAAACAGCCCGGTTACGAAGCAACAGGCGAAGTTTGGATTAAATCAGGTACAGTTTATCCAACAGGTAAGGTAAACGTTAAGTATGTCGGTACAGACGGCAAGGTTCTCGGTTCTGATATCGTTAAGGGTATGGCTGACGGTTCTACAAAGTATACCACATCGGCTAAGAACTTCTCGGGTTATACTCTTTCGTCCACACCGAACAATGCTTCCGGCACATTTACCGAGAATACTGTAACGGTAACTTATACTTATACACCGGACACACCTGTACAAACACTTGCAAATAATTCTAAGGTAAGTTCAACAAATATTACACTCGGCAATAAGGTTACAATCACAGGTGCGGCTTCGGGCGGTACATCACCTTACAAGTATGCTTTCTATTACAAGAGAAGCACAGCTTCATCTTGGACAACAATCGGCACAGCATACGGCACTGCTACAACAGCAACATTTGAGCCGTTGGCAGCGGTAAGCTATGACGTAAAGGTTATAGTAAAGGATAATGCAGGCACAACATCAACAAAGACAATGACAGTAAGTGCAACCGAACCTGCAGCAACTCTTACAAACAGCTCAAAGGTAAGCTCGACAAGTCTTGCACTCGGCAACACACTCACAATCACAGGTGCAGCTTCGGGCGGCACAGGCTCTTACAAGTATGCTTTCTATTACAAGAGAAACACAGCTTCATCTTGGACAACAATCGGCACAGCATACGGCACTGCAACAACAGCCACCTTAAAGCCGTTAGCAGCAGTAAGCTATGATGTTAAGGTAAATGTTAAGGACAGCTCCGGTACAGTAAAGGCTAAGACATTTACAGTTGCCGTAACAAATCCTGTAACAACCCTTACAAACAGCTCAAAGGTAAGTACAACATCTCTTCCACTTGGCAACACACTCACAATCACAGGTGCAGCTTCGGGCGGTACATCACCATATAAGTACGCATTCTACTACAAGAGAAGCACAGCAACAGCTTGGACAACTCTCGGAACAGAGTTCGGCACAGCAACAACTGCAAGTGTAAAACCGACAAGTGCAGTAACCTATGATATTAAGATAGTTGTAAAGGATAGTGCAAACAAGACAGCAACAAAGACATTTACGGTTAATGTTGTTTCGGCTGCCCTTACAAACAACTCAAAAATCAGTGCAACAACACTTAACCTCGGCGATACTCTTACAATCACAGGTGGGGCAGCAGGCGGCACATCACCTTACAAATACGCATTCTACTACAAGAGAAGCACTGCATCTGCTTGGACAACAATCGGCACAGCATTTGGCACAGCAACGACAGCATCTTTGAAGCCGTTGGCAGCAGTAAGCTATGACGTAAAAATTGATGTTAAGGATTCTAAGGGAACAGTAGTTAGCAAGACTTATAATTTAACTGTAAAAAATACAGCTGCAAGTCTTTCCAATACCTCAACAGTAAATTCAACATCGATTAACCTTGGAAACAGCGTTACACTCAAGGGTGCTGCAACAGGCGGCACAAGCCCTTATAAGTACGCTTTCTACTATAAGAGAAGCACTGCAACAGCTTGGACAACAATCGGCACAGCATACGGCACAGCTACAACAGCAACATTTAAGCCGTTGGCAGCAGTAAACTATGATGTAAAGATTATTGTAAAAGACAACGCAGGCAAAACAGCTACAAAGACAGCTACTGTTAAAGTTAATGCAACAGCTCTTGCAAACAAGTCAACAATCAGTGCAGCAACAATTACACTGGGTGATAATCTCAAAATCAACGGTGTTGCAGAGGGCGGCACAGGCTCTTACAAGTATGCTTACTATTGCAAGAGAAGCACAGCATCATCTTGGACAGTACTCGGAACGGAATACGGCACAGCAACATCTGCAAGTGTAAAACCGACATCTGCTACAAATTACGACATAATGATTCAAGTAAGAGATAGCAGCGGCGAAACAGTTACAAAGACATTTGCTGTTCAGGTAAAAGCAAAATAATTTTAGATTCATTTAGAGTTTTATAAAACTTAAGGCTGCTGCAAATCGAAATGGTTTGCAGCAGCCGTTATTTTTGTTGTTAAAATTAGGAACTGTCAGAAAATAACTTGAACATTTATACTTGTCTAATTTGCCCTGTGTGTCGTTACAACACCTTGAAATACGTCAGTATTCCTGCGGTGTTGTGCCTAACACAGAACAAATTATCCTGCGTCTAAATTGTTCAACTTATTTCCTAACAGTTCCTTAATTTTGGGTCGTGTGAGTGAGTTTCTGTATGTAATAATTACATATTATTTGTATTTTGACAGTACTTTTAATTCGTTTTTCACCTTGCTTTTACTTACGGTGAAAATTTTAGTGAATCTGTAAAAAGGCAAAAAAACAAGCAGTATTTTATATTTATAGAAAACGGGATATGAAATTTTTAACGTTTCAATCGGAGGGAATAATCTTCCCCAAAGGTATTTCGTTTTTGCCGCAATACCTTTACTACCTGTTCGTTTTATTTTATTGGTTATAATATTTTTCCTGTTTCCGTAAGTTCCCGAGAAAACTATGTACTCAAACATAGAATAATCTTTATCGGTCAGTTTGTTGCTGCCGAAAAGATTCATAGCAAGGTTACGGCTTTGCAACTCAAATTCCTCAATACCGAGTTTTTTAAGTTCGCCCTTAATATATTCCATATCAAGAGTATCTCCGAATTTTTTCATAAATATATAGATATCCAATAAAGAACGCAGTCCCGTACCTCCGGCGGAATAATGCTTATACTCGTGAGCAGTCATATATATGTAAAAATCCTCATTGCTGAAATGATACTCACAGCCGTTTTTACTCTTTATCAAGCGTTCCTTAACGTTTTGATAATAATTATAAATTTCAGGATATTTTAAAGCGTGCCTTGGGTGAAATAATCCGACGTGCATTTCAAAATTACTTACAGGTGCTTTTAAATATATATCTTGATATTCTTGTTCGTATTCTCTAACCTCATATCCGTGACTTTCAAAATATTCTTTCACGGCGGCTCTGTATTCGGGGTCAAACAGAATATCGTTATCCGACATCTGCCGCATACCGTATGTAGGGTAATAATCTTTCATCACCGCACCTTTCAGCGGCATATACCAAATACCTTTATCGTCAAGATATTTGAATAACAAATTTCTTTCAATGTCAAGCATGGCATTTTTTCTGTAGGCTTTGCCCTTTGCCTGTGTGAAATTATCTTCCTTTACTCCTGCCGATTCAAGTGCAGCCGCCGTTACAGCCGTAAGCATATGGTGTTCGGCTGTTTCGTAAATATTTTCAATATTCATATTTTGAACTTTATCGCTTTGCGGTTTATTATTGTTTACTGCACAGTAAATAAGATAAATCATATCCTTTACTGATTCCAAATATTGTTCTTTATTCATATTATACCTTAATATATTATTCCGTAATTTCCTGTATTTTTTAGTTTGACGATAATCTTTTTAACATCACTTTCAATTTTGTTGTTGGTATCGTTAAATTTTTTTCACTTTGAGTTTACTTGCATCGCTGCCATATTTCAACTGAGAAGGTTTTGTTTTTACATTCGGAGTTTCTACATAGAATTTTTTGTTTTTCTGTACTGTTGTTTCCATTTTATTTTTTTCATTATAACACCTCTCTTTTTATTTGTCAACTATAGGAACTGTCAGAAAATAACTTGAACATTTATACTTGTCTAATTTGCCCTGTGTGTCGTTACAACACCTTGAAATACGTCAGTATTCCTGCGGTGTTTTATTGTTCATTTTGCCAAACTCAATTTTGAAAAGGTACTTTTGTCAGTCTAACCATATATCCGACATACCCGACAATTACACATTATAATTACGCATTACGCTAAAATCAAAAACAAATTTTAAATTTTAATGAAATCTATTGAACACATCCGAAACTTAGTATATAATATTATTATACACACAATGAAAAGGAGAATATAGAGGACTATGCAATTGTCATTTAAGAAATTTAAAAAGTACTTAGTTTACCCCATAGTGCTGTGCATGATTTTGAATTTATGCTCATGCGGCATTAAGCAGCAGATTAACGATCCTACCGATATAACATCTGTTCACTCATCTTCTTCGGAAGACGAATACGAAGATAATACCGATACGGATTTTTCTCTTTCGGAGTTCTTTGAAAACAGCGAGGATACCGACTGGAGCGAAAATCTGAGGGTTGAATCAAGAAACTCAAACAGTGAAAGCAAATCTTCTGATACTTCAAGCAAGTCTTCGGATACGGCTTCAAGTAAGTCAACGGATAAAACATCAAGCACTACGGCTTCAAAATCCACTGTATCTTCCACAGCTTCAACCACCTCAACGACGTACACAGTGCCTACACCCAACACAACCATCACTACCTACATAACAGATGACGAGGAAACCAACACCGATACAGATAAAAGTACAACGAGCAGCAGTACATCATCTGCGAACAGCAGCAGTTCGGATGTTGAAAGCACACCCGAACCTGTAAACAGAGATGGTAATAAGCTTATTGTTATAGACGCAGGTCATCAGCAGACAGCCAACACGGAGCAAGAGCCTGTAGGTCCGGGAGCTTCCGAAACCAAGATAAAGGTAAGCGGAGGCACACAGGGTGTTTCAACGGGAATTCCGGAGTATCAGCTTGTTCTTGACCTTTCATTGCAGCTTCAAAGCGTTTTGGAAGCACGTGGATATGAAGTTATTCAAATTCGTACATCAAATGACGTGAACATCAGCAATGTGGAACGTTCGCAGATTGCAAATAATTTAGGTGCAGACGCTTTTATAAGAGTTCATGCCAACGGTGACAAAGATTCAAACGTAAACGGGGCATTGACAATCTGTCAGACACCCAACAATCCTTATAACGGAAATTTGTATTCACAGTGCAGAGCTTTGGCATCATGCGTTTTAGATGAGCTTGTTAATTCAACAGGCTGTAACAGAAAGAGTGTTTGGGAAACAGATACAATGACCGGTATAAACTGGTCGCAAGTTCCCGTAACCATTGTAGAGGTTGGCTATATGTCTAATCCTCAGGAAGACGAGCTTATGGCTACTCCCGAATATCAGGCTTTGATAGTTGAAGGAATAGCTAATGGCATAGACAGATTTTTCAATGAATAATCGAAATTGATTAATAGAATATAATAAAAAACCCCCCCGAGCTTTTTAAGATTCGGGGGTAAATTTCGTGACTTGTAATTATTTTCCATACGAAATGGTATGAAGAGATGTGTAAATAGGTATATTTTTGATTGATTAGGAACTGTTTGGAAATAAGTTGAACAATTTAGACAAGTATAAATGTTCAAATTATTTTCTGACAGTTCCTTATGTAAGTTAGCGTCTTTTGAACAGTGCTACGGGTATTAAAACCCAACCCAATAAAGTACCCATAATAAATCTTCTAATAAAAATGCCTGTCCATGTTCCTATTAATACAGAATTTGCATAAATTGTCTTCCCTGTTGCCCAATAACCTAATACCATATAAATTATTACTAAAATCATATAAATCCTCCTTTTAAAAAACCTTTTACAACACGTTCTTTACATAATTAGTTTTGCATAAATAATAAAATTATGTATTCTCTATATGATAAATTATACACCCTATTTTGTGATAATGCGACCTTTTTCAGTGGTCAATTTATTTTTTTAAGTTTTTTACAAGCTTTTGCTCTACCGAAAGATATCGGAAAATCTAAACTAAAATTAATTTGCGTTCGGGTGCGTGAAGTTAAACTAAAAAAGACTATCTTCACGTGTTAAAAAACTATCTTCACGTGTCAAAAAACTGTCTTCACGTGTTAAAAAAGGGTTGATTATTTGGGGTTTATATAATATAATTAAAGTATATGGTTTAATTTGAAAGAGAGGTAGCTTTGATGCAAAAGGAAGAACTCATACTTATTTTGGATTTCTGCGGTCAGTATAATCAGCTTATCGCAAGACGTGTCCGTGAATGTAACGTTTACTGCGAAATCGTTCGTCATGACATTTCAGCCGAAGAAGTTAAAAGCAGAGGAGCAAAGGGCGTAATTTTCACAGGCGGTCCGGCAAGCGTTTACGGCGAAGATGCTCCGAAATGTGACCCGGAGATTTTCAATATTGGTATTCCTGTTCTGGGAATTTGCTACGGTATGCAGATTATGACACATACTCTCGGCGGAAATGTTGAAAAAGCCGACAAGAGAGAGTACGGCGAAACAGATGTAATTTTCAGCCAATCCCTGCTTTTTGACAGTTTCGGAGATAAGAATGTTTGTCTAATGTCACATACTGATTATGTTGATTCACTGCCTGAGGGATTTGAAAAAATTGCCTATACGGATTCATGTCCGTTTGCAGGAATTGAGAACAAGGAGAAGCATTTCTACGGAATACAATTCCACCCCGAGGTTAATAATACTGCTAACGGCATTAAGATTATAGATAACTTTGTGAAGAAAATTTGCGGATGCAGCGGCAGCTGGAAGATGTCTTCATTTGCAAAGGAAACAGTTAAGGCTCTCAAAGATAAAATCGGTGACGGAAAGGCACTTTGTGCATTGTCGGGCGGAGTTGATTCTTCTGTTGCAGCGGCACTGCTTAACGAGGCAATTGGCGAGAATTTGACTTGTATTTTCGTTGACCACGGACTTTTGAGAAAGAACGAGGGCGATGAGGTTGAAGAGGTATTCGGAAAAAGATTTAAGTCGAAGTTTGTGAGAGTTGATGCTGAGGAGCGTTTTCTGAGCAAGCTTGCCGGTGTGGAAGACCCCGAGAAGAAGCGTAAAATTATCGGTGAGGAGTTCATTAAGGTTTTCGAGGAAGAGGCAAAGAAAATCGGTGCAGTGGACTACCTTGTTCAGGGGACAATTTACCCCGATGTTGTCGAGAGCGGAAAGGGTATCGGTGCAACTATTAAGAGCCACCATAATGTAGGCGGACTGCCCGATTATGTTGATTTTAAGGAGATTGTCGAGCCGCTTCGTGATTTGTTTAAGGACGAGGTAAGAAAGGTTGGCAGAGAATTGGGAATTCCCGATTATCTCGTTGACCGTCAGCCATTTCCGGGTCCTGGACTTGCAATTCGTGTTATCGGTGACATTACTAAGGAAAAGCTTGATATACTCCGAGATGCAGATTATATTTTCCGTGAGGAAATGGAGCGTGAAGGTATTAATAAGGAAGCAAATCAATATTTTGCAGCTTTGACTAATGTGAAGAGTGTAGGTGTTATGGGAGATTACAGAACTTATGACTATATGATTGCTCTTCGTGCTGTTACTACCGTTGACTTTATGACTGCGACTTTTACTAAGATTCCGTATGAAACGTTGGAGAGAGCTTCTTCAAGAATTGTTAATGAGGTTAAACACGTTAATAGGGTCGTTTATGATATTACTAGTAAGCCGCCGGCCACTATTGAGTATGAATAGTTGACAGAAGTCCGAAAAGCCCATTATAATGCGGTTTTTCGGGCTTTGATTTTTTCTCTGGTGCTCATTTGGTGCACTTTTTTTCAAAGACAGTGCGGACTCAGAATGTATATGTTATCGTGATATGGGTGTCGGGCGGTTACGGACGTCCCTATAAGGCTTCTAAAGATGTTTTTGGAAAGGACGCTCCGAAGTCGAGCAAATATTATTATATCCGCAAATTCAGCAGTACGATAATAGCTTCTAACGAAGAAAAAACTCAAAATAAAATGCACAGCCGCTCTTAGTGAACGACTGTGCTTATTTAATACTGTAATATCTCTAAATACATATCAAGTCTTGAATTGATATAGCCTGCAAACAACTTTTCCATTGCCGAGAGATCGTGCTTTACATAATACGCATCAAATGCGTTGTAGTAGGCGATTCTGTCGGTGAATTTGATGTCGATGGGGGGATATCCGGCTTTCATCAATTCCAGATTTACTAACAGCCTTCCTGTTCGTCCGTTGCCGTCAATGAATGGATGAATGCCCTCAAATTCGATGTGAAAACGAGCAAGCTTTGTTATGATATGCTCGCTGCTTTTGGCGAAGTCTTGCAGCAGCTGTTCCATTTTCGGTTCGATGAGATACGGTTGAACAGGTTCGTGCTGTGCTCCCATAATGCGAACCGGAACACGTCGGTATACACCACGGTCGTCTTTTTTGTCCGCAAGAACAAGAAAGTGTATTTGCTTGATAACATTTTCGCTGAGCAGAACATTGTTTTTGACAAGCTCGCCGACGTAATCAAAGGCTTCTTTGTGACCGACTGCTTCCATGTGATCTTTGAGTGGCTTGCGGTCAATGGTAAGACCACGTAAAACGAGATCGGTTTCCCGGAGTGTGAGCGTATTTCCCTCAATTGCATTTGAGTTGTAGGTGTATTCAACTATAAACTCTTCGTTAAGCCGTTCTGCTTCACCTTCGGTCAATGGGCGGCGGTTGTCAAGCTTTGCTTTTTTGCGGTCGATTTGTTCAAGAATATTTTCCTTTGCTTTGTATCGTCCGTCGGCAGGCTTTTGTGCATCTATAGGTATTTTCCAACTTTGTCTTTCACGATATGCACCGGGTATTTTGCCCTCTGCACATAGAATGCGAACTCTCCTGTCGGAAATACCCCATTTTTCAGCTGCTTGTTGTACTGTCATGAACATATAGTATGCCTCCGTTTCCACGTATTATTATACCACATTATCGGAACAATATCAATTATATCGGAATAATATTCTGCGATTTTGCGGAATAATACCATGATAAATACTCAATAAGTGGTCATCAAAATTTTTAAAAAGGTTATATGATAAGCTTGTTTACATTTACAAACAGGACGTTGAGTTTGTGGTAATCCGTTGCTATGCCGCACTAGCGTACCTTGCGAAAGTCATATCTATTTTTGATGATGTGAAATGAGTGCTAAATTTTTGAACAAAGTATGGGCGAGTATTTGATTTATTCAGGAAGATTGAATTTGTTTTTTGAAACAATATTGATATTGCTTTTTCAATATGTTAAAATAGATATATACTATAAATGAGCAAAAAAGTAAAATTACACAAAAAAATTAAAGTAATACTCTTTCCGTCACGCTTACAACGTGCCACCTTCCTCAAAGAGGAAGGCTTTAAAGGCTCCCTCTTTGAGGGAGCGGTCACCGAAGGTGACTGAGGGAGTTTATACATTATGACGAACAATTTAAAATTTGCTCATTTATAGATATATAAACATATTTTGGAAAGAGGAAACAGCTATGGGAATTTATTTAAATCCGGGCAGCAGTGGATTTGAAGAAGTGCTGAATAGTTATTATGTTGATAAAACCGGGTTAATTAAACTTATTAATCCCAGAATTAATACACCCGATAAATTGGTATGTATCAGCCGCCCTCGCCGTTTTGGAAAGTCATATGCTGCACAAATGCTGTGTGCCTACTATGACCATACCTGTGATTCTCACAATCTTTTTGCCGGAAAAGACATCAGTTGTGCAGACAGTTACGAAGATCATATAAATAAGTATCAAGTGATTTATCTTGATATGTCTAATCTTCTTGGTAAAGTAAAGCCCGAATTTCTAATACAGTTTATAGAAGAAAACGTAACCACAGAAATACTTTGTTCCAATACAAATATAAAAAAAGGAACTACATTTGACCAAACTCTTATCAACGCTGCCGAGTGCATAGGAAAAAAGTTTATAATGATTATAGACGAATGGGACGCACCAATAAGAGAAGCTCCGCAAATCACTAAAGAATATCTCTTGTTTCTGAGAATGCTTTTCAAGAGCAGCAATACAACTGCAAAAATTTTCGCAGCGGCATATATGACAGGGATTCTTCCTATTAAGAAAGACGGTACTCAGTCGGCAATTTCAAATTTTGATGAGTATTCATTTCTTGAACCGGGAGATTTTGCTCAGTATACCGGGTTTACGGAAGATGAAGTAAAAAAGCTGTGTGACGAATATCACGTGGATTTCTTAAAGGTGAAAAAATGGTATGACGGATACACAGTCGGAAATGTGGAGTCGGTGTATAATCCGTATTCTGTAATGAGTGCCATTAAGAAAAAGAAATTTACTTCTTATTGGAGATATACATCTGCAACAGATAATTTGCTTACTTATATTAACCTTGATTTGAAGAGAGAGGGGCTGCAGGACGATATTGCACGACTTATAGGCGGAGAAACAATAGAAATTGATACAAGCACATTTAAAAATGATGTTGCCGACTTTGCAGTAAAAGATGATGTCCTTACACTTCTTGTACATTTAGGCTATCTTGCATATGAGCAAATAACAGAGCTGTACGGAGAAGATGAGCAGATAATTGAGCGTGTACGTATACCAAATGAAGAAGTACGTATTGAGTTTAAAAAGATGTTGTCAATGTCTGAACACCCGGCAATTGTGGAGCTTTTTAATAAATCCAAGAAATTGTTGCAAGATACAAAATCAGGAAATGAAGAGGCTGTTGCAAAAGCTATTGAGGAAATTCGACACACAAACTATGCTCCGCAGTTCTACAATAATGAGCAATCGTTAAGATATGTAATTAAGTTTGCATATATTGTTTGTATAGATAAGTATATGCGAATTGAGGAACTGTCAAGCGGAAAAGGTCTTGCAGATGTTGTATTTATTCCGAAAAGAGGAACAGTTGATCCTGCGATAGTTGTAGAGTTAAAATGGGATAAAGGCACAGATTCGGCAATAAAGCAAATTAAAGATAAAAATTATTCTGCCGTTTTGACAGGATACTATGGTGAAGTAATTCTTGTAGGAATTAATTATGATTCAAAAACCGGAAATCATAGCTGTGGGATTGAGAAAATATCCATTTAAAAAAGATAATTTCTAACTTGTTGGCAGGCAATTTTCACTTGAATGTTTAACTTGTTGATTAAGGAGGAGTTTGTAAATGAAAAAGCGAATGATGTCAATAATGATTTTGTCTGTTTGTTTATGCTTTTTGCTGACAGGGTGCAGCGGTGGAGTTAATAATTCGGGCGGTGAAAAACTCTCTCAATTCGAAAAAGATAAAATTGAAAATGCTCAAACTGTATACGAGATTTCGTCTCTTTTAACAAGAACCTCAGATTTACTGAAATACAGCGAATGCCCGAATGATGATGAATTTTCTATGTACTTCGATTTACTGGGAACATATGATTATTTTGTTATGCCTTACGGCGATGAAAAATACGTTTTGTTCTTATACGCATTTTCGGGTTACGGAGAGACTCTTTCTTCGATAACAGAAATCGTAAAGGAGTATGATTCTCCAAATGAGGGTAATCTAAACCTTACCGTTAATAATCAAATAGAATATACGGAACAAGACGGTTTTGCACCCGAAATAACTTCCGCAAGGTGTATTGTCAAGCTTGATAAAGATATTAAATCACTGTCTGTTGACGGTACAGCTTATAACGAATATAGCGGCGGATATATAAATGTGGGAGATAGATTCGGTGTTGCAGATGCCAATTTGAATATTATTGTTCCAATACAATATGAAACAATCAGGGATTTTGAAACTTTTGGAACGGATAAGCATTACTATTTTATAGCGTCCGAGAGTGGTGCAGGGGTAATGAATGAAAACTATGAAACGATAATTTCCCCTAAATATGATAATATCTTTTTTGTGAACGACAGTAAGTTTGTTGTAGGCAAAGGTCCAAGAGATGAAGTCAGTTTAGAAAATGCTCAAATAGGAATTTTAAATCAAGATGAAGAACTGATACATGAGTATATTGACGGCTTTATTGATGGCAGCGAAAGCTTCGATAATGATGTGCATCAGGTAGTTTTCGGTCGTATGAGCGGTGATAAATATTTGCAAGGGGTGCTTGATGATGATTTAAATATCATAATCGAACCCCAATATCAGAATATTACTGTTTTTAAGATAGAATCACAAAAAGATCAGTTCTATGTGGTTGAAAACGATAAAAGTGAATTTGCCGTTATGGATTCTTCCGGAAAACAGCAGACGGAGTTTGAGCCAACATCGGTATACGAGGTTCAGACAAATTACTATGAGTCATTGGAAAAATCGGGTATAATGTAATCTTTGACATCATATAAGTATAGTTTTCTTAACAAAAATTAGTGTGAAGTTTTCGCCTTGTATTTTATACAACAACACTCCGATTCGTATTTTAGAACCGGAGTGTTTGCATTGACTTTACTATATTTAATGATAAACTTACAAGACAGTGGTTGTACCAGTTTTACATCAACAATCTTGTGAGCGTATTTTTATGCATTAAAAAAAGTCGCAATTTCTAATTTCAAATGTATATTATAACTGTGTCGAGCCTAGTAGTGGTGGGGCTGGGCAGCCTTTAAAGGAACATAGGAACGTAGCGTATTATTTTTTGAGTTAAATCATTATTTTAAAATTAGAGGGATAATTTAAAATAATTATAAGAAATAAAAAAAGTAATCAATACTAATTATTATCATCACTTACAGACTGAAACTTAATTCCGTATTGTCTGCAAACATTTCTCATATAATTGATAAACTCAAAGTACTCTTTTCTATTTCCTGAGTACTTGTGTCCGTCAACATAAGAAACTTGATTCATTACAAAGTGAGCGTGTATATGGTCTGTATCTTCATGAATTGAGAAGATAATCTGATATCGGTCTGCATAAAAACGTGCAGCGGCATCGGCAATCTGATATGCTGTTTCAAGGTTTACATAATCCTCGTGAGAAAAGCTGAGTTCGGAATGTCTGAGCCTTATGCCTGTGTAGTTGTTGTATGCCCTTGCTACATATTCCATTTGCATAGCCGCATATTCGGGTCGTACACCGTAAGCTCCTATGTAACAATGAGGTGTTTTGTAATCTCTTACAATATATCCTATCACGTCTCGAAGTGCATAGTCATCAGAGTACTTTCCGTTCTGACCTTTTCCGTTTACTTTATAGACTGCCATAATTCATTCTCCAATTCTATAAATTTATTCTTAGCCTCCGGGTCTAATACATAGACGTTCACCAGATTAATGTATCTGCATAATAATTCGCAGACTGCCTGACGAAGAGGTACTTCTGTTGATACTTCCTGTGACAGCAGTACATTTCTGGCGTATGCACTGAATGATAATGCCGCATTCTCAGCTTGTTCGTGAAGAGGTTCGTATTCCTGATCAGTCAAAAATACCTTTCTTGCCTTTGCTTTGTTGTTTTTGTTCATGGTAAATCCTCCTAGTAAATAAATGAATATATTTATGATAATATCAGTAATTGTAATATTATCTATAAATCTAACTGTATCTTATATCTATATCTAATATAAATATACTTAATAATTTTGCATATAATCATATGAATATATGTGTAGATAATATATAATATTGTAATACATAGTTATTATTTCTATAAATCTATATAATCTATATCCCCCCCACAAGAAGAAGCAGAGAGGCCCCTTGCCTACTGCTTCTCGGATAATTCTATTAAATCTATGTTAGTAATTTCGGTAAACTTTTAAAATTAACAAGGCTTATCGAAGAAAAGCCGAAAAAATCTAACGCAGCCGGCTAATGCAAACTGACTGCGTTGGTTACTTTATTATTGATTTGACCGCATCAAACCGGATTTTTCACGGCAGTACTCCTCGATAGCCTCACGAGGAATCTTCCAGATTCTATTGACCTGAAAGGCCTTAATTTCTTTATTACGCAAAAGTTCATACAGCGTATTGCGGCTCATATGAAGAATTTCACAAGCCTCTTCAATAATAAGTAAATCGGGATAATTGTTAAACATTTTTTTCAACCTCCTTTTCAAAAAACGGGCATTCGGGTGTACACTTTTTATAGCAGCGATAACACTGGCATTCACTTCTTTTGCGGTAATGACTTCGTGACTTATGATGATTTCTCATAGAATGGTTTGCTATAAGCTGCTGCATAATTGCGGATTCGGTTCGTTTATGTCTGTATGCGAGTTCGGTAATTCCCATTCCGCTGAAATACCCTGTAATCAATTCCAGCTTTTCATCATCACTCCATGATTGACCGTCTCTTTCCATTTCAATTTTACCTGTATGCATTGCTGCAATTTCATCGGGAGTTAATTGATTCATAAAAAACATCCTTTCAAATTTATTACTGCTATGTTAGTTGTTTTAAAATGAGTAGAGATAATTCCGAATCAGCGGTGACGTTTTGGAGATAAATGGAGATTTGCGATTAAGAGAATTACTGTGTAATAATACTTTAAATATTTAGATAATAAAATCTTTAATGTACTTTAATGTTTATTGATGACAATAGATTAGTATTGTAATTCTTTGCTGGTGTATAATATGATTAAAAATAGTGATTAATAAAAATGTTTAACCCTCTAAGCTTATTAAGTTGCTTAGAGGGTTTTGTCTTGTGATTATCAGATATCATTCTTTTTTGTATTTTGTGTTACTGCCTTTGCCTGTCTTTTTTATCAAACCTTTTTCAACAAGCGTGCGTAAAGTTGAAATTGTTGTGGTTTGTGAGGAGCTTATATTTTTTTGTATCTCGGGTCTTGTCATCTCACCGTTTGTTTCAAGCAGAGAAAGAATATCACGTTCTCTTTGATTTAGCGATGGAGTAGGTTCAGATCTGTATACACTTGTGTTTGGTAAGGTAATCTTGAACGCATTGTCGGATATTTCAATTGTAGGTTTTGTTTGATGTTGATTGTAGCATTCCTGAATTTTCGGCAGACCTATGCCGTAAGCTTCTATCAGCTTTAAGCGATAAAATACCTCTGCAAGATTGCGATTTCTCAAAACAGACACACCAAGCATAATATCGTTTTTTGAAAAACCTTTTATCAATCCGCCTACTGTAACAAATTCAATCCTGTTATCAAAAATACTTATAAGCGTACTTGCCGAGAATCCGTAATCACGATGAACAACAGCATTAAGCAGTGCTTCACGCAAAGCCTCGACAGGATAATCATGTTCATCAATTCTGTTTAATCCTACGAACTCCGATTTTATATGATTAAACATATCAATGTATGCGTAAGCATCTTCAAGCTGTTTTAATAATGAACCGCTGAATTCCTTGCGATCTTTAAATGTGGTTTTGCTTTCACCGTCAAAAACGGCAAAGCGTATAGTGTGAACACATTGATCCGAAAGGAGCAGAGCAAGATTGGTATAGTTATTGTCTGTTCCGATAAGTTTCAAGGTTTTCTTCTGCTGTTCTCCAAATGCAATTTTTCTGTCAGAAAAGTACTTTTCAGCATAATTAAAAGTGAGCTGCTGATTGAGTGAACGGGATTCCTCGTAATTATCGCCGGAAGTTTCTTTTATCATATTCAAAATGGCACTTTCGCTTGCAGGAGCATTTGAAGCACCTTGACGAACATAAACTCCTTCCGGACGAATACCTTTTCCCGCAATGTAATATGGGCGTGCCGTTCCTTGCTGAACCTCAAATTTTACCACATTTTTATTGTCGATAATTTCTACTTTAGTATTGCAGAACATAGAAACATCAGGCTTAATAGAATCTCGAATTGAGTTGTTCAGCTTTAAAATACACGCATCTGTATTATCAACACCGCAAGCTGTACCGTCATCATTAATGCCTATATAAAGAACACCGCCGTCGGTATTTGCAAAAGCAACAACAGTTTTCTTTATGTCATCAATATATTCTCTTTTAAATTCTGTGTTTTTGTTTTCCAGCATACTATCACCTGATTTCATAATTTAACAAATATCTAACTAGTAACGGTTACTAACGATAGTATAACCGTTATTTAAGAAAAAGTCAAGACCATTTTAGGAGAGTAAAAAATAATCTATTATGAAAAAGTAACATACTATAAGCAGATATTATATCTATGATAACCATATTAGGTTATAAAATTTCGGAGGTGATTTTATTGAAGGTTTTAGTAAAAACCAAAGACCTCAGCCGAGAAGAATGGCTGAGATACCGAACACAGGGTATTGGCGGTTCTGATGTTTCAATCATTGCAGGTATCAATTCGTTCAAGTCTGTTCATCAGCTGTGGTTGGAGAAAACCGGTCAGATTGAGCCGGAACAAACCGACAGCGAGGCGACACATTTTGGAACGCTTTTAGAACCTATTGTTCGCAGAGAATTTACACAAAGGACAGGATTAAAGGTCAGACAGAAGAATATGCTGTTGCAAAGTGAAGAATACCCTTTTATGCTGGCAGATGTTGACGGTGTTATCAACGAGAACGGCGAGAGAGTAATATTCGAGGCAAAGACAGCTTCGGCATACAAGCAGGATATTTGGGAAAATGGTGTTCCGGCAGAATATATTTTACAGGTACAGCATTATATGTTTGTGACCGGAACAATGAAAGCATATATTTCGGCTTTGGTTGGCGGTAATCATTTCTATTGTCATACAGTTAAGCGTGATGACGATATGATAAGAAAGATTATCGCTATGGAGAAATACTTCTGGGAAACAAATGTAATTGGCGGTGTTGAACCTATACCCGACGGCTCAGAAGCAACAACCAATTATTTTAATCGCAGATTCAGTGAATGTAACGGTACAACAATCGAACTTCCGCAGGAGGTTTTGCCTGTATGCGATGAGTATGAGAGAATATCTCAGCAGCTTAAAGAACTTGAGAATGCGAAGAATGCAGCCGCTAATTGTTTGAAGAGCTATCTTAAAGAAGCTGAGATTGGCACGATTGGTGACAGGCGTATTATCTGGAAGCAAATCAGTAAGAATACGATTGACACAAAAAGACTGAAAACAGAACAGCCCGATTTGTATGACAGTTATCTTATGTGCAGTACATATAGGAGATTGACCGTTTCGTAGTAGAAAAGAGTTATGGATACAATTTTTGAAGACATTAAGATTTTTACAGCTCTGTTAGAGATACCGTATTGCAGTTCAATGATGATGAGATTATTAACAAGTGTATGGAAATTGACGAACTAATCAATATGTGCAGCAGCTATACGATGAGAGGACAAATTCTGACGCCGGCGGTAAAGTTACTCAACTCAAAAAGTTGGTGTGAGAATTTCCTGCGGGCATTGCCCGCCGTTGGCAGTTCGTTGACCTCTCTTTAGGGACAAATTTGGACGCAGGAGATGAAGTCACCTAACCAATAAAGTTGGGGTGCGATTTTCGTCCGGCGTTGCCGGCTGGTGCAGCTCATTAACCTTTTCAACATTTTTCTTGCACTGTACAAGCTTTGGAAAGAAAATGAGGAATGATTTAAGCGGAGGTATTTAATTGAAACAGATACGACTTTTGCGGCACGATGAAATTGAATGCCGTGTGGGAACAATAAGCGAGAAGGGACTTTCACTCTTACTTTATAAAGATGCAAGGGCGGATATGAAAATCCTTGACGAAACATTTGGCTGTATGAATTGGCAGAGAAGTCATCAACTTATAGGAAACAGTCTGTACTGCACAGTAAGTGTTTGGGACGATGACAAGAAACAGTGGATATCCAAAATGGACGTGGGTACTGAAAGCTACACCGAAAAGGAAAAGGGGCAGGCTAGCGACAGTTTTAAGAGAGCTTGTGTGTCAATCGGTATCGGTAGGGAGCTTTACACAGCACCGTTCATTTGGGTTGCGGCTAACAAGGTGAATATACAGCACAAAGGTGACAAGCTGTTTACTTATGATAAGTTTAAGTTGAGTGATATTAATTATAATGAAAACCGTGAAATTATTGGTCTTGCAATTGTTAATCAAAACGGTGATGTGGTTTATTCTTCACCAGAGAAAACTACACAAAAATCTAAAGTAATGCAAAACAATAATATTTATGAAAAAGCAAACGCAATTAATAAGGAGCTTATCAGAACCGGTGTTGCACTTGATACAGTACTTAATAGATATGGCGTATCTAGCATTGACGATATGTCTGATGATACTTATAAGAGTGCAATGAATAGTCTGCGGAAGACTAAGGGAAAGAATACATAACGATTAAGTTAAGGCAAGTCAAAGCTAGAGATAAGATAAAATGCAGCCGGTAAATTATCGGCTGCATTTTAAAAATATATTTTTTATTTGATTGTATTGCCCAACCTGTGTGCAATTTTTTTGAAAAAGAGAGCTGAAAATCCAGTAAATGGGGGAAATATTTTTGAAAAGTTGTCAATAGGTTGGGCACTCGGGACTTATAATAAAAAAATTTTTGAAAACTTATGATACTTTAATTAACTTGCAGAGTTATAAATCTGTTACTCTTTCACGTTATAGCATGCGAAAAAATCAAATATAGATATGTCTGTAATTAGCAGATCTGTCATGTTAATTAGATTGATAAACATATTTTCTTTTATCTTGTCCGAAGATAATTTGTGTTTGTTTTCCTCCTTCGTTTCGATACGGTAAATTTTTTCGTTAAGATTAAGGCTATTAACAAGCGATACATTGGTTGTTAAAATAGAATTATCTAATTGATTTGAAGAATTACAAATACAATCTATTATTTTATTAATATAATTTTTTATTGTGTTTAGAAGATTATTTTTATACTTCATATTATGAAAATTATAATTACCAATAAAAAATCGTCTGTCTTCTGCTGTCTGTAATAATCGCTTTGTTTCGGTTATTGATTTAGGTAGTGTTCCGATTAATGCCCTTGAAACATTATAGCAGTTGGAAAAAAGTCGAAAGTGCGTATCAAGATTAATAATTCGTTGTGCAGTATCTTGAATGGATTTTGAATTAAGAGCCTCAAAAGCAATATTTATGTTATTGATACTTGGCAATAACTCATCGGTAAATTCAAGGTTAGAATCGGTGTCGCATAGAAAGTCAAGTGATTTCTTAATATCGTCCAATAAAGTATTATGGTTAATATTGTTAAAATTATCGGAATAAATATACTCTGGAGATTTTAGCGTTTTAATATTATTTAAATATTCAAAAGCATGTGATAGATTGTTGCTAAGAATACTAATCAAAATCGAGCACTTTATGTAAATCTCAGCACGATGTTCTGTTACAGGGTTATCTGTAACTGTTTTAACAAGTGTGATTTCATCAATGCTTGATGTAGCGGAAAATAGTTTTTTGTTCCATTCTAAAATATCTGCCGGAATTGTGTCTACAAGACTTGTACAGTAGAGGGATTTTGAAATGTGATACACAATATCCGATATTTGATTTAGTGTTTTTGAATCAATATTCGATATTTTTAAAATTTTTCCCTCTGCCTTGCAATATGAATATTCTGCAATAATAAGTTGGTCAAATTCATATTCATTTCTGACAAAAGACGGATATATTGACCAAGTGTAAGTTCCGTCAATTATCTGGTAAAATTCCTCTTCATTATTGATAAATCTAGGATATTTTGGATTGATTCTTCGTAACTCAACATAGGTACTTGGAATCATTTTGTAAATTTCCGAATCTAAAAATGATAGTCTTTTGTCTTCATAAGGATAGCAATAAGGGAATATGTACTGAAGAAGCAAGAAAACAGCGTATGCAGGAGTTTTATATTCATTCAGATGATTTGATGGATTGTATGAGTCAGAGTATAGTGTTTTCAAAATATCGACGATTCCTTTATTTTCTTCTTTAATATTTAATAACTTTTTTATGTAGTCTTTTCGATTAGACGAACCAAGCCATTCAATATTTATATCGAATATATCTTTTATATTTTGGCTTTGATTTGTAAATGAAAAACTTGTGTTTTTTGTTAATCTAAACGGATTATTAAAAGGTATAAATAATTCATCATAAAACACGTTAAATGAAAAAATTCTTGGAATCATATATTGAGTTAAGCATTTTTCCATTTGTTCTATCGATGATCCAAGACGGTGATATAGAGTAATGAAAAAAAGCTTTTCTGTAATTGGTATTAGTAATTCAGAAGTATAACGAGCAGTTGAAATATATGCTTCATTAAACGGAGAATAATCATTATTGTCGAGATACGGAATGTCGCCAAAAAAATGACTCTTAATCCACGCAAGAACAAAACGACTATCTTTTTCGCTTTCGCTATAAAACATATTAGAAAAGTTTAAATTATTTTCAATTAAAATAAGATTAAACAAACTCTCTAATTTATAGCAGCATAGGGTAAAATATATAGATTTTTCAAATGTATCTTTGGAATCATCTTTTTTTAGGCTTTCCTTTACTACATCTATAATTTCAAAATAATCATCAATTAATTGTTCGATTGTCTCTTTAAAATGTGTATTTCTTTTTTGTATATTTTTAGTTTTATAATTATCGTATGTTAGATATTTTTTTCTTTTATCCGTGAGAAGAATTATATAAGATAACTCGGGTAGGAAATTCTGTATGTGGACAATTTCACCATGCCTTCCACGAGTAGTGGGAACCAACTTTGCATTGTACAGATATTTAAAAATATTAGAATTAGTATCCGTAATTTTCGATTTAATTATTTTATTTTCTTTCCCTTCAAAGAATTTAAAAGATGAAAACCTTCTATAATCATTTTTGTTTAGTAAATATCTGCATGTATACAGAGCTGAAATTGTGCAATGAGTTATAAAGTCACCATATGTTGGATTATTTTTTGTAGGGAAAAAATATGGACGTATAGACAATAGTACATCGTGAAGAGTGACTTCTACTATTTCATTAACAATTATGTCTATATTATCAATAATTTCATCACTAAAATGTCCTTCAATGGGTTTCAAGTTTGGGAGATCAATATGCAAGGTTTTGGTTAGGAAGTGTTCTATCTCCGGAATTTCATCTGTTGATTCTATAATACTTAAAAAATCCTTTTTTTCATATTCGCTCATAAGAAACATCACCTTCTTTCAATAATGTATGGTAGAGTTGAAATTCAAATAGCTTTATATAAAACCCAAAAATGAGAAGATATATAAAGAAATTTTTAAAAGGAAAAATCAGGTTTTTTTATTTTTTAAAACCTGAAAAAAACGGTGACATGGAATGGCGTATATGGTAGAATGGTCTCACAAAAGGGAAGATTATACGTCTTTTTGGAGTTTACAAAACTTCAAAAGGATTGTTAACAATGTTTTTCCTTTTAGTACCTTGACAAATAAATATAAGGAGGAATTATAACATGTCGAATTTTGACTACTCAAACAACTGGCAAAATTCATTCGGCTGTAATCAGGCAGTGCCTATGAATCCTTCGCCGCAGATGTATTCGACAACACCTTACACACCTCAATCGGCAGCGAGTCAAATGGAATCACAAGTTCCACCATACGGTTCACCGTTGCTTAAGAGCACTGTAGTTGGGTGTGCACCTAACGGCTTACCGATTACTCAGGCAATGAACGAACGTTACTTGCAGAATCAGCTTGATATCGAGAAAGATTATGCTAAGTCTAAGCATAATGTATATGAATACCAAGCTAAAGCTATTATTAATGAGGAAATACGATTAGGGCGAGAGAATAGCGGTGTGTGGATAGCAAAGAACAAAGACAAAAAACTTTGCACTGTTTACAATACTGCTAACAATCGTGAAAGATATGGTGATCCTATCTGCGATATCGTTGATTTAAGGGCAATGGAGTTGCATTCGTATTTTCGCAAGAAGTCTTACAGCGTCTATCGTATTTATGGTGAGCAGCTGATTGAAAGCTTGATAATTCCAAAGGAGCAGTCAACCGCTAAAAGTTTGGCTGATCTTATGGCGAAATCGGGACATCCGATTTGTTATCATCGTCACAATAAGCAGCAGATTTATGAGCTCTTTTACCAATTCGTTGTGCAAGAGTGTTCCGATAAGAAAGCGTATATCCCATTTACCACAGGATGGATAAAGTGCTGTAATAATGGTATCGAGTCGTGGGAATTTGTTCTTCCCGAAGAGATAACGATGAAAGGAATACTGGGACTATGATGAAATCGAAATTGATGCTCTTTAAGATGCTGATACAAACTTATCCAATTATGGCGGATAAAGGAATGATTACAAAACCTTTTGCCCTTGTGGTTGAGAATAGGAGTGAGGCGTTGTCATTGGTTAGAAGTGTATCAAGAAATCCGGTGATAATTACCTCGGATTCTTCAAAGGTTGAGGTTCAGAATGCTTTGTGTTATACAAACTCAGATGCCATTCTGATTTTTCCTCAACTTGCAGGAGGGAAAACACCACGTTCTGTGAAGTTCGAGGAGAATATATCTAAACTACTACAGGCTTCTCAGCAAGGTATCATTGTTCTGCTCGCTTTTGAAACTTCGGTTCCTAAGTCTTATATTCCAAGTGTGACACGGATTGTCATAAAGGACGATAACGATCTTTTGTTAAAACAAGATATGTTCCCGGGGAATGAGGATTGGTCGGTTGCGTTTACCAAATACGGAGAGATTCAAAACAAAGTAAAGGATTATGAATGGCTGTATCTTTCAACAGCCTTCTTATATCCTGTTTTATGTCGCATGGGAAAGGAAAGCCTTTATTTGGACATTGTCAACACGGCACATGATTGGGTACGTGAAATGGAGCTTTTTAAAGACTCGAACGGACTCGTTAGTTTGTTTTGCGAATATATCTCGGATTATATTGAGAACTTTGCTGAATTGTTTATGCTTTCCGGAAGAGTATCCTTATCCGAAGAAGAGCTTGAAAGAAAAGTATGCATAAAACAGCATTATCTATATTTAACGCAAAATCAGTTTGAACAAGCTCTCAAAGAGTTTTGCAATGAGTTCACAGCAAGTAATGTTAAATATTTGCTGCGTGATGCTAATGTTCTTTGTCCTGATTCTAATAAAGGATTTTTGTCACAGATGAGATACTTTGACAGCAGCGGCAATGGTCATAGACCGTACCGATTAAGGTTCGATATGCAAAGTATTACGGTCGATGACGGAACTCTTTATGATGTCATAAGTAAGCTTTCTTTACAGAAAGGGGGTGATGCTTATGAAGGACTTTATGATAGGTAAGACCGTTCAAGACAATAATATGTTTATAGGTACACCGGAAAATGGTCATATTAATCTTTGCGGCAAGAGTGGCGTTGGTAAATCTACAGCAATGCTCAAACTGTTGATGGAAGCCATTAAAAATGGTTATCTTGCAGTTATTCTTAATTGGAGAAATAGTTTTTCCGAGAAAGTGCTGAACTCCGAGATGAGAACAGTGTATGAAAAGCAAAGACGGTTGATTAGTGCAGCTGATGACGGTATTTCAATACCTTTGTTTACACCATTTTACAGCGGTGTTGGTAAGGAAGAGCCGAGAAGCCTTATGATAAATCGCATCAGCAATATGCTGTCGCAAAGTGCAAATCTGTCTGATGCTCAAAAGCGTAAGGTCAGAGAAGCTGTTGATACGATTGTCGAGTTGAATGCCTATAGCGAATATGGTATAAAGGCACTTGAAGAGCTGCTCCAATCGGAAGGAAACTCTGCCGACAAAGCTATCGATAAACTAAGCCCTTTTTTAACAACTAATCTATTGAGAGACGGTAATTTTTTTCGCAGTGAGGATCAGATTATTGAAATTGATCTCAATGATTTTGAACTCTATGACCAGAAAGTTATAGTTGAATTTTTGTTGAGTTGGTTGTTTCAATATGGGCAAAAGGGTGGGTTCAGAGAGCGAGGTTTGGTTATATACATAGACGAAGCTCAGAATCTCTCATATAAACCGGATAGCCCAATGTATCTTCTTCTTAATGAGAGCAGGAAGCACAACATTCGAGTATTTATGGCAGCACCATCGTTTACAGCCGGTGGAAAAAGGGGCATGAATATTGCCACAATGTGTGGAACAAGCTTGTTCTTTAAACCTCTGCCGTCTGATTTGGAGAAAACAGCGAGGATAATTGATCCTGATAATAAAACATCTTGCGTACAGTGCTTGTCCGATTTAAAAATCGGTGAGTGCCTTGCAACAGGAAGTTTTGTCATAAACGATGAAACTATTAATAAGCCCACGAAGTTAATTGAAGTGGGAACTTAAATCCGTTGGGACTATGCTATTTTGCTTTGCAGGTTTGATTATTTATAAATACTCAGACCTGCAAGGCAACCACTATAAGTACATTATAACAGTAAATTCATCAAATTTCAAGGATATATTATAAATTTGAATAATCGTATCCTTGATTGGAAATCAGAGAGGAGCATAAAAATGACAAACAATACTATGTTTTACAGTGCAGCAGATGTATCAAAGATTCTCGGTGTATCCGATTCGACAGCTTACAAGCTTATCAGGCAACTGAATGCGGAGTTGAAAGCTAAGGGATTTATGACGATACCGGGCAGGATTTCTTGCAGATACTTCAAAGAGCGTTTTTATGACGAGGTAAGCGTAGAGGCAGCACAGGCGTAATAATTATCGACAGACATCTTTGACCGAGAGTGCATTACAATGCTTTCGGTCAGAGACATTAAAAAGAAAAGGAGCGTAATTTATGGGTGTAGTAAGAAAGCCGGATGGTACATGGGAAGTTTATTTGAATTGCAAGGATCCACAGGGTAACAGGATCAGAAAGCACAAACGAAATTTTAAGACTAAAAAAGAAGCTTTGGCTTGGATAGAGGAGTTTAAGGCGAAACTATCTTGTAGTTTTGATATGACGTTGGCAAGCTTTTATGATATTTACAAAAACGATATGGCTCAAAGACTTCGTGAAAATACAATGCAAACAAAGTCATATATCATCGAGTTGAAGATTCTGCCGTATTTCGAGAAGATGAAAATGAAAGACATAACGCCTGCACATATTCGTCGCTGGCAGACCGAGCTTATGAAGCAGGGATTTTCATAAACCTATCTAAAGACCATACATAATCAGCTTAGTGCAATTTTTAACTACGCTGTAATGTATTATAATTTATAATTAATTTGCATGAAAAATTCCAGAGCATCAGAAAATTGTTTTGCTTTTGTGATTATTTCTGTGGATATTGTTAATGGCATGACATACATTTTTTAAAATTGTGGTAAAATAATCAAAGAAATTAAAAAACAGAATTTGAACCTTGAATTGAATTTAAGATTATGCTATTATATAGTTGGGTGAGAATTATGGAAGGAGTACAATCATTTATAAGTAATATTTCATTTCCTAAATCTCTGGAAGAAGTATTATATTTTCAGAAAGAAAGAGGTTTATTTGATGTAGAATTTTTGAAAGAATGCTCTAAAAATAACATAATGGTTGAATGGACTGCCCCAAAATGGACAAAAGCTGGTGATATTGCTTTCTTTATGCATTCCAAGACATCTAATTCTATAATATCACGACTTACAACCACTTTGAATAATAACAAAAAAATGTATGATTTTTATACATTTCAATTGTTAAAAAAATCTCTTGATACAGGAAAAGAGTTATATAACAAATATGGTGGAAAAATTTTTGCATTGGGTAAAGTAACAGGGGGGTCATTTAGAGATAGTAATTATGAATTACAAAATACATTACATTGGAAATCAAGAATATATGCTCCTATTGAAAATGTATATTTTTTAAAAAATCCTATTGATATAACAGAGTTTAGCTCATTTATTTATGTGTCTAGGCAAAGTGCTATTACCCCAGTGTTTGGTAAAGAGTTTGATATGTTAAAGCAAATTATTAATAGTAAAAATGATATTCCGGAATACCTTGAAGAATCATTATCTGTGCCGATTCCTTTGATGAAAATAAATAAGGACAATTGGATAACAGTGTCAAATAGATACAGACATAGTTTTTTCTTGGAAATACAGTTTAGAACCTATTATGTGGATTATCTTTTGGAGATTTTAGGAGATAAGAAGAAATTTTATAGTGAGTGTCCTTGTATTAAGAATTATAATACTTGTTTTGTAGATAATGTTATATTAGTTTCACAAAAATATTTACCAGTTGAGGTAAAACTGAATATTGAAAATGAAAAAGATATTATAAGACAAGTTGAAAAATACTGTAATGTTGATAAATTAGTTTTAGATAGAAAAAACAATAAGATTGCTACATCTGAAAAACAAGTAAAAAATAATGTTTTAATCATTGATACAAATACAATCTATTGGTATAATGATTTAAAAAAATCAATAAAACCTATTTTTTATTTAAATTCAATTTTAACAGTTGATGATATCATTATACTAAGGGAAAAAATAGTTAAACTAATGTGTTAGAATAATATAAATACAAAAAGGCCGTTGGCATTAAAAAGCCAACGGTCTTTTTGTGTTTGTAAAGGAGTCAGAAAATATGAGTGAATTAATTACATGCAGTCTTTGCGGCTGCGAAATCAGAGAAGAAAATTACGAGGCAGAGGACGAATATCTCTGTGAAAGCTGTTATGACGATGAAACTTTCCGCTGCGAATGCTGCGGTCAGAGGTTCTTTCTTTCACATCAATTTGGTGATGATAATGTTGACCTGTGTGAGCATTGTTACAACGAGCATTATTACAGCTGTACAAGATGTGAAAGATTGGTTTATTCGGAAGATGTGTATTGGGAGGGTGAAGATCCATACTGCCATGATTGTTATGAGGAAGATTACGATGATACGTATATTCATTCCTATTGTTATAAGCCTGAGCCACGTTTCTGCAAATGCCGCAATGAGAAAAAAATTCGATACTACGGTGTTGAATTGGAAATTGACAAGGGCGGCTGTGAGGAAGAGTATGCCGAGGAGCTTTACTACATTGCAAATGAATGTGATGATGTTCTTTACATAAAGTCCGATGGTTCTCTTGATAGTGGTATGGAGCTTGTGTCGCACCCTTGCAGCTTGAAGTATCACCGTCAGAAGTTTCCGTGGGAAGAGATTATGCATAAAGCTATTAGACTTGGTTATCGTTCTCACAATACGTCAACCTGCGGATTGCATGTGCATATAGGCAGAAAACAGCTCGGCGAGTACATAGAGGAGCAGGAAGACGTTATCAGCAGAATATTGTTCTTCTTTGAAAGTCATAGTGAGTATTCGATAGACCGTTGGGCGGCTCGTCAGGGTTACAGTGACAGACCGAAGGATATTCTTGAAAAGGCAAAGACGAGTAGCAAGGGCAGATATTCCTGTGTGAATGTAACAAACTATTCAACAGTAGAGATTCGTATGTTCAGAGGTACTCTCAAATACAATACGTTTATCGCCACATTGGAGCTTGTAGATTCTATTTGTGAAAACGCTGTCAAGCTTACTGATGAAGAAATGCACAAGCAGTCATGGAACGATTTTGTTATGTCGCTTGACCCGGATTACGAGGAGCTTGTGCAGTATCTCAAAGAAAGAAGATTGTATGTCAACGAACCGATTATTATTGAGGAGGAAGTTTAAAATGTGTTCGATTTTTGGATTTGTGAATTATGGTAATAAGGTAAACGGTCGTCAGCTGAAAGAGCTCGTGAGGGCTCTTTCTATTGAAGCTGAGGCAAGAGGTAAGGACGCATCGGGTATTGCGTATGTGAAGAACGGTGAGCTTGTGATTTATAAGAAAGCAGAACCGGCACACAAGATGAAGTTCTATTTTCCGTGGGATACGAAGATTCTTACAGGTCACACACGTATGACAACGCAGGGCAGTCCGAAGCACAACTTTAACAATCACCCGTTCTTAGGCAAAACTAAGGACGGGTATTTTGCTCTTTGTCACAATGGTGTGATTTGCAACGATCATCTTCTTGAAGAGTATGAGCAGCTACCGAAATCGTTTATTGAAACCGACAGCTATGTTGCGGTGAAACTTCTTGAGAAATACGGCAGTCTTAACTTTCAAAGTATGAGATAATGTTGAAAGCGTTGAAGAGATGTTTCCTCAGAAACCAGCCGTTTGAAGTTGTTAATGTCAGTGATGGAGAGATTATCCGTATTGACGAAAGGGGCAAGCTCGAAAGAGGCTGCTTTATTCCGGAATCTCGCTGTAACGAATTTGAAATGCTCGCCGATTACGGTTGTTATGGCAGACAGGGGGAATTGTTTGATGTTTGCAATTCATTTGGTATGTCACAGGACGATTTAATTTTGTTGTATGAAATGGGTTATGACGACGAGGAAATTGAGGGTATGCTGTATGACAGCGACCTTATGCGACAGTGTGTTGAGGAAGCTAGGATTTGTATGAGTGAGTATTTTTGAGGTGTGATATGGGCTATAAGTTTAACGGTAAGAGGTACATTACACGAGGTATTAATGATACATTGCCGGTTGATATTCAGCTTATTCTGTTTCAGAGTATTGAGCTGATGAGAAGTAAAGTTGAAGAGCTTGACTGGTTACAAGTAATGATGTTGGACACAATTAAGAAAGACGGTGTTAAGGTTTTACATATCACCCACGAACAGGAGCAGCCAGAGGGTAAGGTGGAGTATTATATTCCGATAGAATCTACTATTAATTGCAAAGTTTTTGTGATTGATGATGTGGAATATGTAACTATGTTGTTGGCAGAAGAATATTGAAGTATATTATAAAAATAAAACAGTCAGTGTGAGGAATTATCTTGCACTGGCTGTTATAATGCAATCTATTTGTATTTGTAGTTAATTGAAAAATATTAGTATAAAAACAAATTCTACAAAATTTCTATTTAGTTTATATATTCAATATTTGTGTAAAAACCTGACGTTGATTTTATTATTCTGGATGTATTAGAAAAAACTAAGTATATGATAAATTCTAATTATTTTGAAACTAGAAATAAAAATGGAATTTTAAATTTACAATCAACTAGGATAAATTTAACAGTTTATATTATTATATGTTAAATGAATTTTTAAATATTTATTTATTCTTAATAAATAAATTTCATAGTAACATTTTTAACTATCCGAAAATAATTTTTTGAATTATTTTCGTGCATTATCTTAATATTTGGTTTATTATGTGATATAATTTATAAAAAGATAAAAAGAAAGGACAATATTATGCAAATTAACAAACATGGCTCGTTTTATATGAGAAACGGTTGGTCTTATAAAATAATAGATGCCATTCAAAATGATGAAATGATTTTTTCACCTAATAATGAACTAAAAGCAGTTGATGATATCGGTGTCGGTAGAGTAATGATTAAGGCAATGCGTTATTGGAGTGTGGTAATGGGACTCTCTGATGAAATAAAATCTCAACGTGGGGTTATTCATAAGCTTACTGAATTAGGAGAAATTATTGCTAAGTACGATCGTTATTGTCAAAATATTGGTACTTTGTGGTTAATGCATAGAAAATTGTCATCTAATATAGAGAGTTCTACAGCTTGGTATTGGGCATTTAATCAGTTTAACGAAAAAACTTTTAATAAAGAATTATTTGTATCAGAATTTTATACTTTTTTACAAAAAAACGGAGAAAATTATGTAAAGAAAGCTGTGGAAAAAGAATTTGATTGTTTCAAAAATACTTATGTAAGTGAAAAAGTATTTGATATATCAAAAATAATTGATGAGGATGCATTTCCTCTTTTTGCACCATTAAAACTTATTAAATATGGAGAAAATGGTAATTTTTATTTTAAAAAAAGTCAAACAAAAGATATTCCTCTATTAATACTTCTGTATTGCATAATATCAGATAATGCTGAACATTTGAAATCGAATACTCAGATTGGATTAGAACAAATACTTGAAGGAGAAAATCAAGTCGGAAAATATATGTGTTTGAGTTATGCCACATTACTGGAGTTGTTACAACAATTAGAGAATGCCAAAAAAATATCTCTTGTCAATAACTTTGGTAATAGATATATACAATTAAACTTGCTTGATACTAATCTTATACTTACAAACTATTATGAAGGAGTTAAAAGTTAAAAATGCCATTATATAGCGAATTGGTGAAAATCGAGGATGAATACAATTATTCAGCTAATATTCAATTTGATATAGAAAACGATAAAAAAATGCTTCGTTTTATTCCGAATGAAACTACCATTGATTTGATGCGTGAATATTTTATTGATATAATACGCCCAAAGTCTTTGCATCATGCCAGAATACTATATGGTTCATATGGCACAGGAAAATCGCACTTTCTTACAGTTCTCAGTTTGCTTTTAAGCAAGACTTATACAAAAGGAATAGCATATAACAGTTTTATGTCTCGGATTTCTGAGTATGATGAAAATCTAGCACATGATATACACGCTTATGTTAATGATAACTCGCAAAAACCACTATTAATTGTTCCTATTGTATTTGATTTTGATGATTTTGAAAGATGTATTTATTTTTCGTTAAAGAAAAAACTCGATTTAATTGGGAAAAAAATCAGTTTTAAGACATTTTTTGATCAGGCAGCTGCATTGATTGATAATTGGAAAAATAATGATGAATCGAAACAAAGATTGCTTGAGGCGTGTGAACGTACAAATATTACACTTGAAAGTCTTGAAGAAATGCTAAACGCTCTTGATAGGAGAGCCGAAAATAAATTTCAGAAAATATTTTCAGAGATGACTTATGGTGTAAAGTACATTTATGAGGTATCTAATATTGAGGAAAATATTAATCAGGCAAATGAAGTAATTGCAGATGAATATGATGGAATTGTATTTATTTTTGATGAATTTGGAAGATACATTGAAGATAACATAAAGAGTATAAGAGTAAAATCAGTCCAAAATATAGCTGAATTTTGTGATCATGGTAAAGGAAATAATCATATCATTTTAGTTTCACATAAAGAAATAAGTCAATATACCAAACGTTTTGGAAAATCTGTTGCTAATGAATGGAAGAAAGTAGAGGGACGTTATAAAGCTACACCTATAAACAATAGTCAAGATCAATGTTTATCGCTAATAAAAAATATAATTGTTAAAAACGAAGATGTGTGGACAGCGTATCAATCAAAATATAAAGAGAAACTAAATGCATTATTTGCTGAAGCAGCCGATTTCAAGGGTTTTCTTCTTGATTCCAATAAAGGAGAAAGACAACTCGAGAATGGTTTTCCATTACATCCGATTTCTTTGTTTGTACTTGATAAGCTGTCTAAACGAGTAGCTCAAAATGAAAGAACATTTTTTACATACTTGGCTAGTAAGGAAGATAATAGTTTATACAGATTTTTACAGAGAAACAATCTTCAGGAGTTTCATTTTGTAGGAGTTGATGAAATTTATGATTATTTTGAACCAAGTATCAAGTCTACGCAGAGTGAGTCAAGTTACGAATGGTTTAAAGAATTACAAATAGCTTTATCAAAAAACAATTCATCGACATATGATGACACACCTGAAACGAAAATTCTTAAAGTAATTGCCACAATAGGAATTATAAATGATACAAGTGCAATTGTATCGAATAAAACTACTATTTTGAGTGTTATTGATTGTCCTAATGATATTTTATCAAATGCATTAGAAAGTCTTTGTGAACGTAAAATAATTAAATATTCAGGAGCATACGATAGATATAATTTTTTTGAGGCAAGTATATTTGATGTAGAGTCTATTATAGATGAAGAAAGCCAAACTGTCAGCATGGATTCTGTCATTAATAAATTGAACGAGGAATTTGTCAATTTTGTTTTATACCCTTATGATTATAATAGAAGCTACAAAATATCACGAGTATTTATTCCTACTTATGCTTCATTGCAGGATTTGAAAAAAAAATCATTTGCAAATAAGTTTGGAAAATATTACGATGGCATTCTTGTGATGCTTTTGTTAGATTCAACTGAAGAATTGGATTATATAGCGGAGGTTTCTGCTGATTTACATAGATCGATTATTTTTGCTAAAGATGATTGTGCTGATTTTATCAAATTGGTTAAAAATTATATAGCTGTAAAATACCTGGAAAGTAAAAAAACAGAATATACAGCTAAAGATCCGGCTTTTGATAAAGAATTGGATTATTTCAAGGAGGAATTTTATCTTTCTATTTTGACCAAAATCCAGGATTGGAAAAACAAATTTGATGATACAGTTACACTTGTTTATGATGGTAAAGTCATTGATAATGTGGATACATTTATGGATTTATCTAAAATTGCCAGCAATATAATGTATTCATCATATCCGAACACGTTGATTGTAAATAATGAGCTTATAAATAAGAATGTTATTTCCGGAAGTATTTTGACAGCTAAAAAAAATGTTATATCAAATATTATTCGTGGTGCTAAGCCGGAAGAATATTACGAAGTTCAATATTTATCTCCCGATTACATAGCAGTGAGATCTGTTTTGGTTAAGAACGGGTTTATAAATGTTGATGAGAATATTACTGAAAATTCCCTTGAAAATGGAGTTTTAACGCAGATAAAAGTTAAAAAAGAAATAGAAAGGCTGGTTAACAAAGGGAAGACAGAGATTGTAAATTTTGAAGAATTATATACTGTTTTGAAAAAACCGCCTTATGGTTTAAGGAATGGATATCTATCTCTTCTCTTTGCTCATATTCTTATTCCTTATAAAAAATCACTTATTATTAATAGTCATGGTGTAGAAAAAGAAATTACAGTTGAACTTTTTGAAGAAATTGTACGAAGACCCAAAGACTATTCGTTCACAATTGCGGATTGGAGCAGAGAACAGATAGATTATTTGGATTCTCTTGAAAAAATATTTAGTGATTATATAAATCAAATTTCATTGAGTAAAAATAGACTTAAAGCCATTTATGATGCAATGATGTCACATTATAAGAATATGTCTAAGTTTTCACGTACAACTCAGTTGTATGTTTCTAATGAAACTAAGTTATACAGACGGATTCTGGAAAAATCAACTGCGAATTATTCTATTTTTATATTTAAAACAATAAAGAGTTTAGGAAAAAACTTTGATGACGTAGTATTAACAGTTTCAAAAGTAAAAATGGAGTTAGAATATGCCTCCGCAAAATTAGTTCAAGAACTATCTGAATCTGTATGTCAACTTTTCGGTGCTTTTAACTCAGTATCGTTATACAATCTTTTTATAGATAATTATACTAAAAGTTGGAAGATGAAAAAATCAAAGTCATTTGATTATTATACTAATGCTTTTTTAGACTTTGTAAGCAAGCTTGATACAGAAAGTAACGATTATAGTATTATTGTAAAACTTTCAAAAACACTTACCGGATTTGAACTTTTGTACTGGAATGATAATCATAAAGATGAGTTTATGAAACGATTGTCAGATATAAAAGATAAATTGGATTCATATCAAGCAAGTGGACAACTGGATGAAAAAGAAGCAAAAATGACCTTAATAACATCGATGGGTGAAGAAAAATCTCTTGTGTTTGATCGTAATGAAATGAGTGACATTAGCAAAATGTTAAAAAACAAAATAAAGTCCACATTTAACAATTACGGACTTTCAGTTTCTTATGATGAAAAGGTTCAAGTTTTACTTTCTTTGCTTGAAGATTTTATGGAAGGAAAATGATAATGTCAAAATCAGTGTATTGGTGTTCGTTATGTAAAATACCAATTATTGAAAATGTGATATGCCCACACTGCTCAGGCAGATGCAAAAATATCAGTATAAATGGAATATGTAATCCTGTTTTTCTTCAGGAAAGGAAATTGATTTCTAAGATTTTACAGGACGATGTTACAAATAAAAACATATGGTATTTAGGAAGCAGTTATTATCTTATTGATGGCAAAAGAGTTAGACTTCCATATACTTCGTTTTTTAAATCTAAAAAACATCTGGAATTTGCTGAACAATTAAGAAATAATATTGTTTTTGACGATACTATTCCTAATCTTCATGAATATCTTGAAGCTAATAGCAGATATATTAATGAACTTATATATGAAGCTGAGGAATATATAACAGATCTTACAAGAAAGCTTGCTGTAAGCGAAGATATAAAATATGTACCGACAGTTTCTTTCTCAGGAGGAAAGGACTCGACTGTTGTTAGCAGAATTGTAAGAGATGCTCTTCAAGATGAAACTATAATTCATTTTTTTGGTGATACGACTCTTGAATTTCCGGCTACTCATACTTACGTTGAGAATTATTTTAGAATTGAAAATCCGTTTACTCCTATGATTCCAAGTGAAACTGAAAAAGACTTTTTCAAGCTGTGCAAGATTTTCGGACCTCCCAGTAAATTTGAGCGTTGGTGTTGTACAATTTTCAAAACATCCAATCTAAATGGCGAATATCAAAATCTTGATGGAAACAGTCTCACTTTTCTTGGAATTCGGCATAGCGAATCTAAGGAAAGGCAAAGTTATGAACGTACTCAAGATCATTCAAAGATTGGCTCACAGATAAATGCCATGCCTATAATTGAATGGTCTGATTGCGATGTATGGCTTTATATTTTATATAAGGGTATAAAGTTTAATGATGCTTATCGTTTTGGATATAAAAGAGTCGGTTGTTGGTGTTGTCCTAACAATTCCGAATGGTCGGCTATGTTGACTGAGATATATTACCCGGAGTATGCCCTTAAATGGAAAGAAACTTTATATGATTTTGCAGCTAAAACTCATAAAACAGATATAGAAGATTATGTAGAGAATGGTAAATGGAAAACTCGTAAAGGTGCAAGTGGTTTGGAAACGAGAAATGTTTCTATTGCAGACACACCTTGTAACTTATCGGATAGAGCAAGAAATATAATAATAAAAAAGAAAATAAATCGTGATGTTTTGGAATTTATTAAACCGTTTGGTTCACTGTCGGTTCTTGATAAAGATGATGCATCTTATATTACAATAACAGAGCAGTCTTGTACAGGAGAAGATGGAAACGAATATTCCTCAAGAAAACTATGCGATTTAGTCATAAGTTGGGGTACAACAGTAATGAAGGTACTTCCTGCAAAAGGTACAGAAATTAATTTACTCGTTAATAGATTGAAATGTCAAATGCGAAAATATCAATACTGTATACGTTGTTCGGCGTGCGATTCTATTTGTCCTAAAGGTGCTATAAATACACTGGGAGCTAATAGGTATGATATTGATGAATCAAAGTGCGTTCAGAATTTAAATGGCTGTTCGAGATGTATTGCTAAATTTTATAATGGTTGTATTACTTGTCAGGTACTTGCAGGAAAGAAAAAGGATGAGGATATTGAATGATATATTTTGATAATGCTGCAACTTCAAGAACAAAACCAGAAGTGGTGTATGAGGCATATAATTTTTACCTTAGAGAAATAGGCACTAGCCCCGGACGTGGAAGTTACACTTTGGCTATTCAGGCTTCCAGAATGCTATATCAAGCTCGAAAAAATATAGCATCCTTTTTCAATATTGCAGATCCTTCAAATGTCATATTCACAAAAAATTCTACTGAAGCAATTAACTTGTTTTTTTATGGATTTTTAAAACAAGACAGCCATGTTTTAATTAGTCCATATGAACATAATGCAGTGCTGAGACCATTACAAAATTTAAAAAATAATGGAATAATTGATTATACGGTTCTTCCGGAAGATGTGATTTACAATTCTTCTTTGTTAAAAAATTATGTACGTTCTAATACGAAAGTAATTGCTTTAACATTGGCGAGCAATTTAACAGGTCAAATAGTATTTTCATCACAACTGGCTGAAGAAGCAAAAAAATATGGTATCACAGTATTTGTTGATTCTTCACAAGGAGCTGGAAAAAAACTTGTTGATATTGACAGAGATAAAGTGGATTTTCTTGCATTTACGGGGCATAAAGATTTATATGCTGTTCCCGGTGTGGGTGGTTTGGTAGGAAGAGAGTCTTTTCGTATTAATCCCCTTATTCAAGGTGGAACCGGTATACATGGAGAAAGTTATGTGAATCCTGACGCATATCCTGATTCATATGAGGCCGGAACATTAAATATGCCTGCTATATGGTCATTGAAAACATCTATTGAGTATATAGAGAAAAATATAAATGAAATTATTTCAAAAGAAAATTTTTTGACTGATTATTTTATAAGCAAACTAAGTCAAATATCGAATGTTATAATTTATAATTTGAACAAAAAAAGAGTTTCTACATTTTCTTTTAATGTGATAGGAATTAAATCCAGTGATGTTGTAAGCTTTTTAAGCAAAAAAGATATTTGTGTTCGTGGAGGTATTCATTGTGCGATAAAAGCACATGAAACTATAAATACGGTAAAAACAGGTGCAGTAAGAGTAAGTTTAAACTATTTAAATACAATTCAAGAAATAGATACTTTTATAAGTGCTGTAAAGGAGTTGACAGAATGTATTTAGTTTTCTACAAAACGAACGATGTGTTTCTTGCAGAAGAAAAATTGCAGGAAAATAATGTCCTTGTAAAAGTTGTACCTACCCCGGTGCAGGATAAAGCTTACTGCGGTGTATGTATAAAAATAAATGAGACAGATAATGAAAAAGTAAAGTTGATTTTACAGGAAATGGAGTATCAGAAAGTTGTGTAAGATATGAGTTACAGAGAAATTAATATTTTGCGTAATTATAAAACAAATAAGAATGACATAGTGAGAGATTTTTATAATCCTGTACTTAAAAATTCTGTATTATATAAGAGAGCAGTTGGATTCTTTTCATCAACGGCATTAATTGAAATGGCAAAAGGAATTTCAGGATTAATTCAAAATGGCGGAAAAATAAAGTTTATTGTATCTCCAATACTGAGCGATGAAGATGTTGAAGCTATATCAAAAGGCTATGATGAAAGAAAATTGGTTGAGAATGCTTTAATGAGAGAGTTTAAAGAGCCTCAGAATCATTCAGATAAAGAGAGATTAAACTGGTTGGCTCATCTTATATCAAGCGGTAGGATGGAGATAAAAGTTGCTTTTACATCACCGCAGCATAAAACCGGTATGTATCATGAAAAAATTGGAGTTATGTATGACACAGAAGGTAACAGAATTTCCTTTACCGGATCGCTAAACGAAACAGCAAATGCTTTCTACAATAATTTTGAATCGATTGTTGTGTTTAATTCGTTAATTTCAGATGATAAGCAGAGAGTTTATGATATAGAATATGATTTTGATTCTCTTTGGGCAGGTAGAGAAAGGAACATTACTGTTATTGAATTTCCTCAAGTAATGAAAGAAAAGCTAATTTCTTATAAGAAAGATAGTATGGATCTTAGCTTAGATCAAATTGAATTTGAACAAGCCTATGAAGCCTGTCCTATATCAAAAGGTGTTCCTCATATTCCACAAGGAGTTAATTTACACGATTATCAAAATGAAGCTATAAGCGAGTGGGCAAAGAATAACTATTGCGGAATATTTGATATGGCAACCGGTACCGGAAAAACATTTACCGGACTTGGTGCTGCTGTAAGACTTTATGAAGAAATTGGAAAATTGGCAATAATTATTGTTTGCCCATATCAGCATTTAGTTGAACAGTGGGTAGAAGACATAATTAAATTTAATATTTTACCTACAATTGGTTACTCAGCTTCAAAGCAGCGAGATTGGAAGAAAAGATTATCCAATGATATTATGGATTTTAAATTGGATGTAATTAATTCGTTTTGCTTTGTTACTACAAATGCTACATATTCTTCTGATTATGTTCAGAAACAGCTTAATAAGTTGGGAAATAAAACTCTTTTAGTTGTAGATGAAGCTCACAATTTTGGTGCAAGCTATCTTAGTAAAACGTTAAATCCAAAATTTCAGTATAGGTTAGCTTTATCGGCTACTTTGGACAGACATGGTGATCCGGAAGGTACACAAGTGTTATATGATTATTTTGGTGATAAATGTATTGAATATACTTTGGAACGTGCTATTAAAGAAGGTAAGCTAACGCCTTATTACTATTATCCTAAAGTAGTATATCTAACTAATGAGGAATTAGCCTCCTATCATGAAATATCCAAAAGAATAGCTAAACAATGTTTTCCGGATACTAACGGCAACTTTACAATTACAGAAAAAGGGAAAAAACTTCTTATTGAAAGATCACGTATTGTTGCAGGAGCTTCTAAGTCATGACCACCACTTCAAGTGGTGGTTTGATATTGGCCCTATAAGGGCCTAATACTTGCACACCTGAAAGGTGGCATCGCAAGCCAATTGCCAGCA
>CACWTQ010000007.1 GCA_902763835.1 uncultured Ruminococcus sp.
ACGATGGACACCCTTGCCCTCAGCTAACACTTCCTACTGCCAAGCGTGCAGCGGACTTTCACCGCCAAGTTACTGCCCATTTCGGGCAAACCAATAAAAGGATATACCTATTATACGGTATATCCTTTTTGGCTATTTTGTTTTATTGGAAATTTTTCTATAAGTAAGTTTGAAATCAAACCGGTACATTATCTTTCTTTGACCAGCAATTCGCTTGTGTGATTTTTATTTTTGTTGTTGATAGTTTGTTTAGTTTCGCTGAGGGAAGTTTATTTTTCTTTTATAGTTGATTTCGTCAGCGATCAAAGGCTCTGCCTTTGGAATCCGCAAGCTTTGAAAAGCTTGACCAAACTTTAACAAGCTTCGCACCGCCAAAAGTTCTCTATTCATCAAGCTTTAACTGCAAACTCTCCGCTTCTTCCCCCGATGGCAATGCACCAAGTGTCGGCAATGTCTTTGATCTATAACGCTTCGGGTTCACAAATCTACCCTCTTCATACTTTTCAAGCTTCATTAATATATGTCCCTTTTTAAGCCGCATAGCCGCAACACCCTGAGTACTCCTTGTAGTTTTCAATGGAATAGCTCCCGAATGCAGCAAAAGCATTCTGCCCGAAGTCGATGTCATAACGATATCGCAATCCTCTTCAATAAAAAGGATATCGGCAAGCGGTGCTTTATCGCTGTAGGCATTTGCAAGCTTTTTTCTGTTAGTCTTTGTTGCGTACACGTTAATCGGAACTTTCGCAAGCTTACCGTTTTCATATCCGAAAAGGATAAATCCCTCGTAATTCTTTGTGACAAGCATTGAAACGGGAACTTCCTCTTCGTCCATTCCCAGCTTTACCGCAACGAACTCACCGAGAACACTCGCCTTTGTATCGGGAAAATCCGCTGCCTTAGCCTTGTAGACCTGACATTTATTTGTAAAGAAAAGCAAGTCGGCGGTATTGGTTGTTTCATAGCTCTGATATATGATGTCGCCCTCTTTGAGCTTTTGTTCGGCTTTCATACGCAATGACTGAGGAGTAATTTTCTTGAAATAGCCCTCTTTTGTAAAATATAGGTTTACATTGTAATCGGGAATTTCGGGAACAATTTCGACATCTTTGATTTCCTCGGGGTCAATCAAAGTGGTAACTCGATCCTTGCCGTACTTTTTGGCAACCTCTTTAAGCTCCGCAACGATGATATTTTTCACCTTGACTTTGCTTGCAAGTATTGCTTGTAAACTGCTAATTTCCTTTTCAAGGTCTTCTATTTCTTTGGTACGCTTTAAGATGTATTCTCTGTTCAAATGGCGGAGCTTAATTTCGGCAACGTACTCTGCCTGAATTTCGTCAATACCAAATCCAATCATAAGGTTCGGAATAACTTCCGTTTCTTCTGCTGTTTCTCTGACAATTTTAATTGCCTTATCGATATCGAGAAGTATTTTTTCAAGACCTTTCAGCAAGTGAAGTTTAGCCTGTTTCTTATCCAAATCATACGCTGTACGTCTGCGAACGCACTCCACACGGAAAGCTATCCACTCTTCAAGAAGTTCCTTAACACCGAGAACTCTCGGCACACCTGCGATAAGAACATTGAAGTTGCAGGCAAAAGAATCTTCAAGTGGTGTCATTTTGTAAAGTTTCTGCATAAGGATATCGGGGTCAACATTACGCTTTAAATCGATAGTTACTTTTAATCCGTCAATACCCGTTTCATCCCTGATATCGGAAATTTCCTTTATTTTACCTGCTTTCACTATGTCGATAATTTTTTCAATAATAGCTTCGCAAGTGGTAGTCGGCGGAATACTCAATACATCAATACAGTTTGCACTGTTGTCATATTTATAAGTACCTCTTACCTTAAAACTTCCTCTTCCCGATTCGTAAATTTGACGGATAACATTCACATCATAGATAATCTGACCGCCGCCGATAAAATCGGGTGCCGGAAGAGTTGACATAACATCGTGTTTTTTATCCTTGATAATAGCTATTGTAGTTTCGCAAAGCTCTCTGAGGTTAAACGAACAAATCGAACTTGCCATACCTACCGCAATACCCGTGTTTGCATTCACTAGAACCGACGGAAAGGTTGCCGGAAGAAGTGTAGGTTCTTTCAAGGTATTGTCATAGTTGTCCACAAAATCAACAGTATCTTTATCGATATCCTTAAATAGTTCGTTACAGATAGAATCAAGCTTTGCTTCGGTATACCTTGACGCTGCCCAAGCCATATCACGGCTGTAGAATTTACCAAAGTTACCCTTACTGTCAACATAAGGATGAAGAAGAGCCTCATAGCCACGGCTAAGACGAACCATAGTATCGTAAATAGCTGTATCGCCGTGGGGGTTGAGTTTCATTGTCTGACCCACAATATTAGCCGATTTAGTTCTCGTCGCACCTAAAAGTCCCATTTTATACATAGTGTACAGAAGTTTTCTATGCGACGGTTTGAAGCCGTCAATCTCAGGAATGGCACGGGATAAAATAACGCTCATTGCATATGGCATATAATTTTCTTTAATCGTGCTGACAATCTCCTGATTGACAACTTCGCCCGCACCTTTAATGACACCTTTCATTTTTGGCTGTGTGTTAGTACTTTTTTCACGTTTTTTTCTTGGCATAATATCTCCCTCCTCTCCTCATCAGCTTACATCAAGATTATCTATATAATCCGCACCGTATTTCACAATATAATCCTTTCTGCCGCTGAGATTATCACCGAGAAGAATGTCGAATATTTCGGCAGTTTTTTCGGCATCATCAGTCATAACCTTGATAAGTCTTCTTGTACTTGGGTTCATTGTGGTTAAATTCATCATATCTGGTTCGTTCTCACCAAGACCCTTTGAACGCTGTACTGTAAATTTATCCTTGCCGATTTCTTTTATATACTCTTCCTTTTCCTGTTCAGTGTATGCGAAGTAAATTTGGTTTTTTGTGGTAATTTCATAAAGTGGTGACTCCGCAATGAAAACCTTGCCCTCTTTTATAAGTGTCGGAGTGAGCCTGTAAAGCATTGTGAGCAGAAGAGTTCTAATCTGGAAGCCGTCAACATCGGCATCGGTACAGAGAATTACTTTATTCCACCTAAGCATATTAATATCAAACATAGACAAATTTTTATTTGATTTCGACTTCGTTTCAACTCCGCAGCCGAGAACTTTCAGCAAATCTGTAATAATTTCGCTTTTAAAAATCTTGCTGTAGTCGGCTTTCAGGCAGTTGAGAATTTTACCTCTGATAGGCATAATCGCCTGAAAATCGGGATTTCTCGCTTGTTTACACGCTCCGAGAGCCGAATCACCCTCCACGATAAAAAGCTCTCTTTGGGCAGTATCCTTACTTCGGCAGTCAACAAATTTGGCAACACGGCTTGTCATATCCATATTGCTTGAAAGAGTTTTCTTGATATCAAGCCGTGTTTTCTCGGCACGTTCACGGCTTCGCTTATTCACAAGAACCTGACCTGCAATTTTCTCTGCTTCGATAGGATTCTCTATAAAATAAATTTCCAGCTGATGACGAAGAACCTCAACAAGTGCATCTTGAATACCTTTATTATTTATAGCCTTTTTCGTCTGATTTTCGTAAGACGTAACACTTGAAAAAGAAGATATTACAATTACAAGACATTCTTCAACATCATTGAATTTAATCTTGCTTTCACTTTTATTGTACTTTCCGTTCTGCTTTAAGTAGGCATCAATCTGATACACAAACGCATTTTTTACAGCAGCTTCATGAGCACCACCGTGTTCGAGCCAGCTTGAATTATGATAAAACTCCTGTGTTTTCACCTTATTTGAAAATGCAAGAGCAATGTTCATTTTAGCCTTGTACTCGGGTTTATCGGCTCTGTCACGAACCATTCTTTCAGCCTGCCACGACTGCACGCTTGTCAAGCCGTCCTCTCCGACAATTTCTTTCACGTGGTCGGTTATACCGTTATTGTAAAGAAACTCTGTTGTATCGAAACTCTTACCGTTTTGCAGACGAAATATAAATTTAATGCCTGCGTTTACAATTGCCTGACGTCGGATAATATCTAAAAAATACTCCGTTGGAATATCAATATCCGTAAACACCTCTAAATCGGGTCGCCAATGGATTTTAGTACCTGTATCTCTCTTATCGTAGGATTTCTTTTTCAAACCGCCGACATTTTCACCCTTTTCAAATTTGAGTGTATAACGCTTCTTGTCACGGCGGATATCAACCTCCATAAACTCCGAAGAATACTGCGTTGAGCAAAGACCCAGTCCATTAAGACCGAGCGAATACTCATAATTTTCGCCCTCGCTGTTATTATATTTTCCGCCTGCGTACAGCTCGCAGAAAACAAGCTCCCAGTTATAGCGGTCTTCGTTCTTATTGAAATCAACGGGAATACCTCTGCCGTGGTCTTCGACCTCGATAGATTTATCCTCGTAGTATGTGACTGTGATTGAATGTCCGTAGCCCTCTCTCGCCTCGTCTATGGAGTTTGAGAGAATCTCAAAAAATGAATGTTCACAGCCCTCAAGTCCGTCCGAGCCGAAAATAACGGCAGGACGTTTTCTTACTCTGTCAGCACCTTTTAATGATACTATACTTTCGTTATCATATTCAGGTTTACTTTTTCTGGTCATCTAAATAATTCCTTTTCTTTTACATTTAAAATAAAACTCTTGCAATATTTTAGCTAAGAATTTCTTCCGTCAATTCCTCGATTAAGTCTAAATCAACCTCAAATTCTTCGAGAACTCCCGCTTTCAAATCTTCGTACAGTTTTGCACCCGATTCTTCATCAAGAGATTCAAATTCTTCTAAATTGGTAATTCCATGGTCATTAAAAAGAGCAATAACAGCCTCCTTGACTTTATACTTCCCACTATTGAAAATCTCACATATCTTTTCGTTTATTGTTGATCTCCTTTCATCAAAGCCACATTTACTTACTGTCTTTCAGCTTTTGAATCTTATCTCTCAAAAATGCGGCGTGTTCAAATTCAAGCAATTTTGCGGCAGCTTTCATTTCCTTTGTAAGCTGTTCGATAAGCTGACGTTTCTCCTCTGCATTCAATCGTTTCTTAGGCTTCTTGTCATCGTCTGCGTGAGTTGAAATTTCAAGCACATCACTAACTTTCTTAATAATAGTTTTAGGAGTTATTCCGTGGTCTTGGTTATATTTCATCTGAATCTCACGGCGGCGAGCTGTTTCAAACAACGCTTTTTCCATTGACAGTGTAACGCTGTCGGCATACATAATGACTTCGCCCTCGCTGTTACGTGCGGCACGTCCGATAGTCTGGATAAGACTTCGCTCACTTCGGAGAAATCCCTCTTTATCCGCATCGAGAATAGCCACTAACGCAACCTCGGGAATATCAAGACCCTCTCTCAAAAGGTTGATGCCTACAAGAACATCGAAATCACCTAGCCGCAGACCTCTGATAATTTCCATTCTCTCGACAGTATCTATATCATGGTGCATATAGCGTACTTTAATACCCATAGATTCAAAATATGATGTCAAGTCCTCTGCCATTTTCTTTGTAAGGGTTGTAACAAGCGTTCTGAAACCTTTAGCTGTTCGTGCGTTAATCTCGGAAATGAGGTCGTCAATCTGACCCTCGGTCGGACGAACGGAGATTTGGGGGTCAAGAAGTCCTGTCGGACGGATAACCTGTTCGGCAACAAGTTCACTCTTTTCAAGCTCAAAGTCACCTGGGGTTGCAGACACAAACACCGCCTGATTTATTTTACTGTAAAACTCGTCAAAATTCAAGGGGCGATTGTCAAAAGCCGACGGAAGTCGGAAACCATACTCAATAAGATTTTCCTTTCGAGCGTGGTCGCCTGCGTACATTCCCCGAACCTGAGGAAGAGTTACGTGCGACTCGTCAACAAACAAAAGAAAATCTTTCGGGAAATAGTCAAGTAATGTATACGGCATACTTCCAGGGACTCTGCCCGAGAGAACTCTCGAATAATTCTCAATACCCGAACAAAATCCGATTTCAAGCAGAGATTCAATGTCATACCGTGTACGCTGTTCAATTCTCTGTGCTTCGAGAAGCTTGCCCTCATTACGGAAATATTCAAGCCTTTGGTCAAGTTCCCTTTCAAGTTCCTTTATTGCGACCTGCATTTTATCCTGAGGGACAATATAATGTGAAGCCGGATATATTGCTGCGTGTTTAAGATTTGCGATATGTTCGCCTGTGAGCGGATTTATCTCGCTGATTCTGTCGATTTCATCTCCGAAAAATTCAACTCTGATTATATTATCTCCGCTTGCCGCAGGAAAAATTTCCACAACATCTCCCCTGACACGAAATTTATTTCTCACAAAATTAATATCGTTTCTCTCATATTGCAGTTCAACGAGCTTTTTGAGAAGCTCATCCCGTGATTTTTCCATACCCGGACGAAGTGAAATAACCATTGTACGGTAATCGATAGGGTTACCCAAGCTGTAAATACAAGACACACTGGAAACAATTATTACATCTCTGCGTTCCGAAAGTGCAAGCGTGGCACTGTGGCGGAGTTTATCGATTTCATCATTGATTGACGAATCCTTTTCAATATATGTATCTGTTGAAGCGATATATGCTTCGGGTTGATAATAGTCATAGTAAGATACAAAATACTCCACAGCATTTTCGGGGAAAAACTCCTTGAACTCACTGCACAACTGGGCGGCAAGCGTTTTATTGTGTGCAAGGACAAGCGTCGGACGGTTCAGCCTTGCAATAACATTCGCCATTGTGAACGTCTTACCCGAACCCGTAACACCGAGTAAGGTTTGCTCTTTGTTACCTTTTTGTATGCTTTCAACTATTGCGTCAATAGCCTGCGGCTGGTCGCCTGTCGGTTGATACTCTGACTTTAATCTAAAACAACTATCGGACACAAAACTCACATCGCTTTCAAAAAATCTCAAAAAATTAACTATCTACTTTATTATACCACAAATTTGAAAAAGTACAATACAAAATTTTAACCGACCGGGCAATTTTATAAAATCACCGGGTCGGTTTTATTTTTGAAAAAATATTACTTTATATCAAGTACAATTTTCCCGTCATTTTCCGAAAGATTGATTTCCGTAAAGCTACCCTCTCCACGCATAACTATCTCGCTTGTGATAGCGTCCTCAACCTCTTTGCGGATATAATTTCTCAAATCTCTCGCACCGCTCTTGCCTCCACGGGATTTCTCCGCAATATAGGTAACAACTTTGTTATCATAATTAAACGCAATGCCTTTTTCCTTAAGAGATGTTACATACTCGTTAAGAAGAAGTTTTGCGATATCCTTGAAGTTCTCCTCGGTGAGAACATTAAAGCTGATAATTTCGTCAACTCTTGCAAGAAACTCCGGACGGAGGAAATTCGACAATGCTTTCATTGCCTTTTCGCTGCTCATCTCGTTTTCACTCTTGTTGAATCCGAGAATACCCTCGTGAATGTCACTGCCTGCGTTACTTGTCATAATGATAACGGTGTTCTCAAAATTTACAACTCTGCCGTGAGCATCTGTAAGTCTGCCCTCGTCAAGAATCTGCAAAAGAATATTCAACACATCAGGGTGAGCCTTTTCAATTTCATCGAAAAGCAGCACGGAGTACGGACGTCGGCGAACTTTCTCTGTAACCTGACCTGCCTCGTCATAGCCTACATAACCCGGAGGTGAACCAATAATCTTTGAAACGGAATGCTTCTCCATAAATTCCGACATATCAAGTCTGATAAGAGTTTCGGGCGAATCGAAAAGCTCCACCGAAAGAACCTTTACAAGCTCCGTTTTTCCGACACCTGTCGGACCTACAAAAATAAACGATGCCGGGTGTCTTCTCGGACTAATCTGAACACGACTTCTTCTGATAGCTGCCGCAAGTGCTTCAACAGCTTCGTTCTGACCGATAATTTTTGCTTTAAGCTTATCTTCCAAATCGGCAAGCTTTCTAAGCTCGTTCTCCTGAACCTTAGACGCAGGAATACCTGTCCACAACTCCACAACGTGAGAAATATCGTCCTCTGTTACTGCTGTTGACAGCTCGTCCTTATTAAATGTGTCAAGCTTTTTATTAATTCGTGCAAGGTCTGTTCGCACAAGTGAAAGCTTTGCATAATCAATATCATCGGAGGAAGTCATTTCCTGTTCTCTTTCACTGAGCCTGTCACGCTCTGCCGAAAGCTTCTGATATTCTGTGGCAACCTTGTTTCTGAGTGAAGCACTTACACAAGCTTCGTCAAGCAAATCAATTGCCTTATCGGGTAAAAATCTATCGGTAATATATCTTTCCGAAACTACTACCGCACGTCTGATAATTTGTTCGCTAACCGTTACATTATGATACTTTTCATAATAACCCTTAACGCCCACCAAAACTTCAACAGTATCGTCAATTGACGGCTCGGCAACCGTTACAGGCTGGAAACGACGCTCCAAAGCCGAATCCTTTTCAATATATTTTCTGTACTCGTTAAACGTAGTCGCACCGATAACCTGAATCTCACCTCTGGAAAGAGCAGGCTTAAGGATATTTGCGGCATTCATAGTACCCTCGGAATCGCCCGTGCCGACAAGATTGTGAACCTCATCAATGAAAAGAATCACATTTCCGTGTTCCTTAATTTCAGATATAAGACCCTTAATTCTAGCCTCAAACTGCCCACGGAATTGTGTACCTGCAACAAGCGAGGTCAAATCCAGAAGATAAATTTGTTTATCCATTAATCTTTGCGGAACGTTGCCCGAAGCTATTCTTTGAGCAAGACCCTCCGCAATTGCCGTTTTGCCGACACCGGGTTCACCTATAAGACATGGATTGTTTTTTGTACGGCGAGAAAGAATCTGAATAACTCTGCCTATCTCCTGATCTCTGCCTATTATCATATCAAGTTCGTTATTCTCAGCTTTTTTTGTTAAATTTTCACAATATGTAGTAAGGTGCTTATACTTTTTTTTCTCCTTTCGGCTTTTTGAAGTGGTTCTCTCTTCATTGCCTTTCTTATCGGAAAACGAAGAAGCAGATGCGGAAGCCGATTTTGAAGAATCATCGCTGTTTTCTTTGAAGAATTTTCCCAAAAAATTCGGAAACGGTGGCGCACCGTGAGTAAAATCGTCATCAGTTTCTTCGTTGTCATCTTCCCCTGCAAAGCCTTCGCCCATTGCCTGAGAATACATATCACTTAACGCAGACATATTGAAGTCGCCGTCCTCGTTAAGGAAGTCGTCCATCTGGTCGTATATCTGATCAATTTCCTTATCGGAAATGCCCATTTTTTCCATTAAATCATTTACCGGTTTGATACCAAGCTCTCTGGCACACGAAATGCAGTAGCCGCTCGGCGAGTTCAAGTCCTTATCGGTAGAAACAAAAACCACCGCAGGACGCTTTTTACATCTTATGCAAAACATAGTTTTCTCCTTAATTGTATATATGCTATAGATTATAAATTATAAATATTAACCATAGTTTAATAAACTTTTAAAAATTTTGTAATAGCGTATCATTGCTGTAAACATTAACACAAATGTAACCAAAAACAAAGTATTAACAAGCCAGAACAATTCTGCTCCCGAAAAATAAATTATTACCGATGTCAAAGCAGAAACGTAAAACGAAAATGTAGCAGCCTTCCCGTACCACTGTGCCGAGGGTGGATTTATCGACTTTTTCAATAATATAAGCGAACCGGCTATTATTAAAATATCCTTAGTTACAAGTAATATTATTATCGGGAACAGCTGTGGAAACATCACACTCACACAGAAACCAACTCCAAATAACGTCAGTTTATCGGCAAGAGGATCAAGATATTTCCCAAGCTGTGAGGTTTGATTGAAAGTTCGGGCGATGAATCCGTCAAGAAAATCTGTCATTCCCGAAAACACCAGAACAGTAAGTGATGAAATATAATTACTGTTAAAGAACATTATCAAAAAAGGTATAATCAAAATAATTCTTATGCACGTCATTAAATTCGGAACTGTCAGAATATTTTCGGAGAAAACAGAAGTAAATCCTTTAGCAATATTTTCCGGCTTTGTCAAACCTCATCACCCCATAGAAATAATTAGATTATTCTACTGCCTCTGTATTTGGTGATTCCGTATTTGTTTCAACAACACCCGTTAAAATAGGACTGTCGTAAATACCTTTGAATACTGTGGATTGTGAGATTGACTCATCAGATATAATCTCGGGAACGTTTTTCAAATGCGGAACTGCAATTCTTATGATAAAAGCAATTACAAGAATAAGCAGAAAACCCTCGATAATACCGATAACCCCACCTATAACTCTATTGACTACGCCTATATAAGAATTATCAATCCGACTGTTAATAACCTTTAAAACCAGCTTAATAATCACCGAAATTAAAAGAAACAATACTATGGACACTATAAGCGAGATGAAAGAAATCACAATCGGACGGAGAAGTTCTTCGACTTTTTCAGGACCGTAGTTCGCCGCCGAAGCAAGTTTATCCCGAGTGATTTTAAATCCGGGCATAGAGTTTACTACAAACTTTGGCATTGTGTCAAGAATATTCTCAATAAGCGAACCTGTACCCGAACTCTTCAAAAGTGCCGCAGCATCGTTTACTTTTTCTATGATAACGTCGTCAAATCCACCGAAATAAATTGCTTCTGCTATAGGATTAGCCAGTATCATTGTTAATAATGAAGAAATAAAAGTACCGGCAATTGAAACTAATGTTTTAATCAATCCCTTTTTGTAACCAAAGAAAGCAAATACAGCAACAATTATAATCACCAAAACATCAAGTGCAACATTCATAATTATCATTCCTTTTCTTTATCAAATTATTCTACTTTAAACTTATTTTGCGAATTTCGGAAACTCCAATAATATATGAAGTTTTTTCCTGAGGAATTATTATGCTTTTCGCATCTGTTCCGACTTCCCATTCGCCAAATGAATCGCCGTAAAAATTGTAAAGATACAGCTTGCTCGACGAAAGCAATGCTATTTTGTCTTTTTTTACGTCAATCGAGAATACCTTTAAATCTGTGGAAAAGCTTCCTATTTCATTACCTTTTGTATCAATACTTACTATACTGCACTCTCTTTCGTCATCGGAACGTGAGAGTGATACAGCAATATTATTCCCGTATGATACATTATATGCAGTTAATACTCTATTGTTATAGCTATAAGGTATTTCTTTTCCGCTGTCGCTGTAAATTACAGACACAAGCGAATCGGTGACAACTGCAAATCTATCCTCTTCAATAAACTTGACATCATAGACAATTTGGTCTTTATAAGTATAAACATATAACGGTTCTTCTCTTGTAAAGTCGAGAAGATATACTTGTGAAACAAGCTGACCGTCAACTGTATTCACCGCACCTACCGCCGCCATAGTTCCATCATTATTAACAGAAACGGAAACAGCATAATAATCATTAAAAGAATAACCAAAAAGGAATTCATTATTCTTGTCAAACACAGATAATTTGGCAAGATAACCAGTTTGGTCGGAAATTATTACGTAAGTACCTATATCATTAATATCGCAGTCGGTGATTGAAGTACCCTGAGTACCACGATATACCTCGCCTTTATCGGATAAAATTCTGAAATCGGCACCGCCCTCGTTAAATGCAATGGAATAAATATTAGAACATTTGATTAGCGGATTAGTAAAATTATGCTGATAGGAGTAAATTTTTTCACCATCGTGATTCAACCGGATAATTGAAGTATCGCTGACATACATCAGTGCATTGTTTGTAGATTTAAAATTATTTTCAAGCACGGATGTTCCAGAAATATCAATACTGAAACTATCATTTGTAGAGTCGGAAAAATTTACCCACTCTGCGACTTCATCGGGTGAAAACACGTCCCACTTTGTAACAATCAAAACCGACACACAGCACAAAACGCAAAACACCGCACCAACTGCAAACCTTGACGAACAGCCAAACGGAAGCGAGCTTTTCTTTTTACGTTTGGAATCATCGGTATTTTTATAATCGTATGCCATTATCATTCCTCCTTCCTTTTCATCAATATCATCAAACTAAGGAAAACTTGTGTGAACTCTTCACTTTTCAATTCGTCATTCGCTCTTCTCTAAATTAATGACATTTTCCTTTTCATTGTAAATTATAAATGGTAAATCTGTTCGTTTTATGATAGTTTTTAAGTTTTTTCGGAAGGCAAATCCAATTCATCGTCAAGATTTTCCGAATAAAGAACATTGCATTTTTTACAAAAATATATATAATCCTGCTCATACGGAGTACGTTCAAGCTTGCCGCCGCATTGAGGACATTTTACAAACCATTCAATATCCCAGCCGTCCAATAAATTCCATTTAAACATATCTTTAAAATCGTTGTAACATTCCTCACAAATGCAATCGGATAAGTCCTCTGTCACAAACCACTTCTGGTGCATATTGTCATTGACAGAATCTAGACAAAACGAACAGCTTTTTAAATGCGGTGCATTTTGGGATATTTCTTCACCGTCCGTAGGATTGATGTAAATATTTTTCAGTCGTTCGGGGTCATCAATTACAATCAGCCGCCAATCGTCTTTTTCAATCATAAGCTTACCTCCCTGAGTATTATTTGTAATAGTCAAATATTCTTTGATATGATTCTTTGGATTGTTCAATATCATCCCAAGACAAAGGTTCATCTGCGTACAACAATATATCGAACGGTTCTTTCATTTGAATATGTTCGGGCAGAAAATTCCATATATCATAACTCAATTCGGAAAACTCCTCTAAAGCAAATTGTTCGGATTTATTGCGGCAATTGCAAAACTTATTAATTATGCTTTCGTAATATCTGTGAAACAAGTCAACAAAAACTTTTCCGAATTTCTCAATATCAAAAGATTTTGTATCACTGTGTGTGAATATGTAAGGGACACTCTTTCTCATATTTCCGCCGAATGTTTCAAGTTCAAGATAATCTTCATTTTCGGGATTTTCCAAAAACAAAGTGTCAAGCAGCTTGTTATATTCATCTTCGACATCAAAACCATTATTAATGAAAATGGCATATGCAAATAATTCTTCATCAATAATTCCTACGGTAATTTTATCCGCTGTTGTTTTTTGAATCATTTATTTCACTGTCCAATCTAAAGCAGTTTTGGCATATCATCGCACAAATAATCAGATACAATAATATCATTATTTTTTTATCATACAGTCAAACCAGCCGTACTTTATCAAAATTATCTAAACCAAATCATTTAATTCCCCTGTCGGAATTTTTCTGTTTTTGTATGTGTCGATAAGCTTGTCAAGCCATTCGTCTTTATAATTCAAAATAAGACTGTCGTAAATCAATCCGAAATCGTCGGAAATATAAGAAGACAGTTCACCGCAATTATTACTTTCCAAAATTTTAAATGCCTTTTGAGTAATCTCTAAAAATTCCGATTCGTTGCTTTTTGTATAATTATCATTGTTTTTTAAATTTTCGATTTCATCGCAGACTCTGCACCACTCGCTGTCGAATGGGTCGTTATCTCTGTTGTCGAGAATATCGTCAATATATTCCTCGGTAAATACCGAATAATCAATCGTTTCCAAAGCTTTAAGTATCTCTTCGATAGTATTCATATTAATGCTCCTTAGTATTTCGCTATGTTTCTTTTGATAATTTTTTCAAATCACTTGTTTGACCTACCAATATTTTATTATTTTATCAAAACTAATGTTATTTTTAAAGTATTCTCTCCATTCGGTTATTTTCTTGAAATACGTTTCAACACCAAATGGAATACTTCCGCTTTTTGCATTTTCAAGCGATGTAAAAAACTGATGTTCAAGCCTAATATATGTATCTGTTTCCACAGCAGCAATAAAAGCCGAAATATCAAGTTCAATCACATACACAGCCAACGGATTTTTAAAAACAGGCTCCGGGGCATTTCCACGCATTGTATGGGTGTATTTCATATTGTTGTTATATTGAATATTCTCCTCGGAAAGTACAGCTTTATAACAGCGTTTCATTTTAATATTCTTAAATTCGTCATAAAGTTCAAAGAAAATTTCAAGACCTTTCTCCTCGTTATTATCACAGTAATTCAGAATATTATTACACCAACCTATATTATTTTCCTCGTTGAACCTCATTTTTACAAAATCATGCATAAAATGAAAATCAAGCGTAAACAACTCCCTTTGAAAATCAGCTCCAAAATCACTTTCGGCAATAGTATAACCGTTAAGGAAATGACTTAATGCGGTTATACTGTTGCTGCCAAGATACATTCCCGGACGTTTTCGGACACAATTAATTACACTATGAATACTCACATTCTCAGCTCCTCTAAGAATAATCTGATTCTCTGTCGATGTCTTCCCAAACTTCCGCTTCTATTTCTTTAACCGTTTGGAAGCGATTGTCAAGCTGCTCAAGCGATATTTCCTCATCATTTTCATAAATCGTAATCTTCGCTCCGACACTCATCAGCTTATCAAGAAACTGACGAAAAAGCTCGCCCCTGTCAATCTCATATAAATCATCGTAAACATCATATGAAGCATAATTATCATATTCAAGCACATACTCATTATTTAGAATTTTACTTTTAATATCAGCAATACTCGGTTTGCTGTCATATTTTCTTATCAAAGAAATATACTTAACGATATTTTTATCATTCTCTATTTTGACATTGAACATATTATTACCTCAATAGAACACCTTATTAAGATAAAGTCCGCAGGCAGGAGCAGTAGGACCTGCAAATTTTCTGTCCTTTTTCTCAATAATTTCTGGAATTTCGTCGGGAGCAATTTTTCCCTGTGCAACTCTCAAAAGTGTGCCTGTCATAATTCTTACCATATTATATAAAAATCCGTCTGCTTCGACCGTGAAAATTACAAAGTCACCCTGTCGTTCAACATTAGTAAGATAAACCGTCCTGTGCATATCTCCGGGTCGCCGATTGTCCGGAGTACAGAAAGACGTAAAATCGTGAGTGCCGATATAGTGCTTCGCCGACGCATTGAGAATATTTTCGTTAAGATTTTTATATCTGTAATGCAGGGCGTAGCCGTCATAAAACTGATTTCTCACCTCGTTATTCCATATTTTATAGATATATTGTTTTCTCTTACAATCATATCGTGGGTGAAAATCAAGCGGCATTTCCTCACAATCGGTAACGGCTATCGAATTTGGGAGATGTCTGTTCAAGGCGGCTTTAAGCCTTTCGGGCGGAATTTTGTGAGAGGTTTTCAAGCCAATACAGTACATATTTGCATGAACTCCCGTATCGGTTCGGCTGCAACCTTTGACATCGATATCATTGCCGATAATTTTCATCAAAGCATTCTGGAAAACCTCCTGCACAGCCACAGCATTACTCTGAATCTGCCAGCCATGGTAAGAGCTTCCGTCATACATTATTGTAATTTTCACATTCCTGTTCGGATTGTTACAGGCAACATCACATTGCATACTATCACTCCAACAAAAATAACTGTCAGCACACCGAGTGCCATAAAATCATACTTTGAATATTTAAGAACTTTCATTCTTGTTCTGCCGTCACCGCCGTGGTAACAGCGGCTTTCCATAGCCATTGCCAGATCGAAAGCACGTCTAAACGCAGACACAAAAAGCGGAACTAAAATCGGAATAAGAGCCTTTATTCTGTTCATAAAATTACCGCTCTCGAAATTTGCACCTCTAGCCTTTTGGGCACTCATAATTTTATCTGTTTCTTCCAAAAGTGTGGGAATAAATCTCAATGCAATAGTCATCATCATTGCGATTTCGTGAACCTGAATGTGGAAAAACGTCAGCGGTTTCAGAAGCTTTTCTATTCCGTCGGTGAGGTCTGTAGGTGAGGTTGTATAGGTAAGCACGGAGCTTATCAGAACCAAGGCAATAATTCTCACAGCAACAAAAACTGCGGTGTTTATGCCTGCCTGTGTGATTTTCAGAACTCCCCACTGCCAAATCGGTTCACCTGTTCCGTAAAATAAATTCAATGCAGATGTAAAAATTACTATAAAAATTATCGCTTTGACACTTTTAAAATAAAGCTTAGGCGAAACTTTCGACAACGTTAAAACTCCCAGAACGGAAACAGCCATTATTGCAAGCGATATGTAATTCTTTGTAAAAAATATAAACACTATGTAACAGGTCAGCAAAATTATTTTCATTCTAGGGTCCATTTTATGAAGAACGGATTTCCCCGGAAAATACTGACCGAGAGTGATTTCTTTAAGCATATTTTCACCCTTTCTTTTCTTAAAAACTTTAAACCCTTTGCAAACGTAATATTTCATTAACAGCTTGTTCAACCGAATAAATATCCGTAGGCAGCTTGTAACCTCTCTTCGCAAGACCAATCATAATTTTTGTAATCTGAGGAATCTGAAGTCCGATTTTTTCAATCTCTTCGCCTTTTGAGAATATTTTTTTAGTTTCGTCAAAGGCGAACATATTGCCTTTATTCATTACAAGAATTTTATCGGCAATCTGCGAAATGTCCTCCATACTGTGCGACACAAGCAGCACGGTATTATTTTTACTTTTATGATACGAAGATATCTGTGAAAGCAAAACATCTCTGCCCCTCGGGTCAAGTCCTGCGGTAGGCTCGTCCAGTATCAGAATGTCGGGGTCCATTGCGATAACTCCTGCAATCGCCGCACGTCTTTTCTCACCGCCCGAAAGTTCAAATGGCGACTTCTTCAAAAGCTCGGATTTAAGGTCAACGAATTTCGCCGCACTTGCGACCCTCTCTTTAATTTCATCATCTTTCAGCCCCATATTTTTAGGACCGAAAGCGATGTCCTTTTCAACTGTTTCTTCAAAAAGCTGATACTCGGGATATTGAAACACCATTCCGACTTTAAATCTTACTTTGCGGATTTTCTTTGGATTCTCCCAGATATCCTTACCGTCAAGAAAAATCTGCCCCTCGGTTGGTTTGATAAGTCCGTTGAGCATTTGAATAAATGTTGATTTTCCCGAACCTGTATGACCGATAATGCCGATAAACTCGCCCTGTTCGATACTAAGCGAAACGTCATTGACGGCTTTTTTCTCAAAGGCAGTACCCGTTCCGTATGTAAACGAAAGATTCTTTACCTCTAACAATGACATTTTTACATCTTCTCCTTTATATCACACTTTACATACACAGCGGATAATTTATTTTTTCTTCAAAGCTTTATCAATAGCTTCAACGCACTCCTCCACATCAAGCGGAGTATCGCCTATTTTAAAACCGCCCGAACTCAGCTTATGTGCAAGCTCAGTTGACTGCGGAACATCAAGACTGTGCTTTTTTAAAAGCTCAACATTGGAAAAAACCTCTTTGGGAGTGCCGTCCGTCAAAATTTTACCTCCGTCAAGAACGACAAGTCTGTCGGCAAGAGCAGCTTCGTCCATATAATGTGTAATCAAAATAATTGTGATATTTTTCTCCTTATTAAGCTTGACTATAGTATCCATAACCTCTTTACGACCTTGTGGGTCAAGCATTGCGGTAGGCTCGTCCAATACAATACAATCGGGCTGCATTGCGATAATTCCTGCAATTGCGACACGCTGTTTCTGACCGCCCGAAAGCTTATGCGGAGCGTGACCCCTGTACTCATACATATCAACGGCTTTCAAAGCGTCGTCAACTCTTTTGCGAATCTCTTTGGGTTCAATTCCAAGATTTTCGGGACCGAAAGCCACGTCCTCTTCAACAATGCTTGCGACAAGCTGATTATCGGGATTTTGGAGAACAAGTCCTACTTTTTTGCGGATATCAAGTAATTTATCTTCATCTAAAGTATTCATTCCGCACACGGTGACTTGCCCCTCATCGGGCTGTAAAATGCCGTTAAACATTTTAGCAAGAGTAGATTTACCCGAACCGTTATGCCCGAGAAGAGCAACAAACTCACCCTTATTAATTGAAAAAGAAAGCTTTTTCAGAACAATTTTGTTTTCCTTTCCCTCTTCATCCGCTTCATAGCCGAACACTACATCTCTAACATCAATAAACTCCATTTTCACCAACACCTTTTTAACATGTGAAGATAGTCTTTCGTAATCTTACTTTATGTACCCAACCGACAGTTAATCTAATGTGAAAATTTTTTGACCAACTTTGAGGAGTAAGGTAACTGTTATAATAAATCTTTTTGTAAATATTTCAAGCGAATGTTGTCCGCCTTCACGGTTTTCAGCGAGCATTGTCCGCCGACCATATGGCGGTTGAACCGCACGGCAGAATATGCCCCGTGTCTGTGACTTTCAGTCCGATTTCATCAGCCGACACCTCACCACCGAAACGCTTTTGAAGTGTCACACCGAGCATATACTGCATAACGGACGGCGAAAGTCCCGTTGTATAGGAATTGAGAATGAAAAACTTTGCATCGTCACTGAGTACCTGTGAACAGATTTCAACAAGCGGAAAAAGCTGCTCTTCAAGCTTCCATATCTCACCGTTAGGACCTCTTCCGTAGGACGGAGGGTCCATTATGATACCGTCATATTTATTACCACGGCGAATTTCTCTTTGAACAAATTTTACACAATCGTCAACTATCCACCTCACGGGACGGTCGGCAACACCTGACAATGAAGCATTCTCCTTTGCCCATGTAACCATACCTTTGGAAGCGTCAACGTGACAAACCTTTGCACCTGCTTTCAGACACGCAAGAGTTGCACCGCCTGTATAAGCAAAGAGATTTAAAACGTTCAGCTGTCTTTTTTCTGCTCTGATTTTGTTCATCACAAACTCCCAGTTTGCCGCCTGCTCGGGGAAAATTCCTGTATGCTTGAAACCCATAGGCTTAACACCAAAAACTATATCCTTATAAGCAACTTTCCAAACCTGTGGAAGTTTACGGTAGACCTCCCAGTTACCGCCGCCCGACTTCGAGCGGTGATAACGTGCGTCAGCCTTTTTCCAAAGCGGATTTTCCTTTTTTGTATTCCAGATAATCTGAGGGTCGGGACGAATCAAAATCTTATCGCCCCAACGCTCCAGACGTTCACCCGAAGATGTATCGATTAACTCATATTCTTTCCAAATGGCTTCTCTCATTTTTTCACCGCTCCACAATTAACAAAGTCGCTCTCTGATGAGGTCGGCAACAGCATTGCCGAGGTCGGAAATTTCCTTATAATCCTCGCCCTCCAGCATAACACGGATAAGAGGTTCTGTACCCGAAGGTCTTACTAAAATTCTTCCTCTGCCGTGGAGCTGGTCCTTTACCTTTTCAACTTCAGCTTTAATCATTTTGTCTGTAAAATATTTATCCTTTTTTTCTGTAGCGACCTTGACGTTAATAAGTACCTGCGGATATCTCTTCATAACCTCTGCAAGCTCTGAGAGTTTCTTTCCGCTGCGTTTAATGATACGCAAAAGCTGTACGCCCGTAAGCTGTCCGTCGCCTGTTGTGCTGTAGTCGAGAAAAATTACATGCCCCGACTGTTCACCGCCCAAGCAGTAATCATTTTCAAGCATATTTTCAAGAACGTATCTGTCACCGACAGAGGTTGAAACAAACTTGATTCCGTTTTCATCGCAGAATTTATTAAATCCCATATTGGTCATAACAGTGCCGACAACCGTATCGTTGTTGAGTTTACCTCTCTCCTTTAGGTCTTTGGCACAAATTGCAATGAGAAAATCTCCGTCAACGAGATTACCGTTTTCATCAACGGCAAGACATCTGTCCGCATCGCCGTCAAATGCAACACCACAGTCTGTTTTGTTAGTCTTGACGTACTCAATAAGACCCTCCATATGAGTAGAGCCACACTTTTCATTTATATTAACTCCGTCGGGTTTGTCATTAATAATGTGATAATCCGCACCAAGCTTTGAGAAAAGCTTCTCCGCTGTGGCACTTGCCGAACCATTTGAACAGTCAACGGCAATTTTAAGACCCTCAAGACTGCCGTCTATGCTTTCCGCAATGTGGTCAATGTACGCATCGACAGCACCTGAAAGAGTAATAACTCTGCCGAGCTTGCTGCCTGTCGGTGTGGGATAAGGGATAGAATTATCAAGAACAATAGATTCAATTTTCTCTTCAAGAGCGTCGGGAAGCTTGTAGCCGTCGGAGTTGAAAATTTTAATGCCGTTGAACTCGTGAGGATTGTGCGAGGCGGAAATCATAACGCCTGCACTTGCATTGTACTTTCTGACAAGATACGCAACAGCCGGAGTTGGAACTGTTCCGAGATGAACAACGTTTGCCCCTACCGAACACAAGCCTGCCGTCAAAGCACCCTCCAGCATATCGGACGAAAGACGTGTATCCTTGCCTATTAAAATAGTCGGCTTTTCGCTGCTGTCGTCATCGATAAGAACCATAGCCGCTGCCTTACCGATACTCATAGCAAGCTCACAAGTAAGTTCCGAATTTGCAATGCCTCTTGCACCGTCTGTTCCAAATAATCTACCCATAATTAAAAAATCTCCTTTATCAAAATTGTCATACTCAATCTATATTCAAATATACTTTTATTAATGAGAAATTAAAAGCCTAAATCATTTACCGCAGGCAAACTTCACGCTGCAACGCAGCACTTCATTCAATCGAAGAGTGTCGGACTTCCCGGCATAACTCCGTTTGGAGGTGACAAATCCAGATGCTGACATGCCGCAAACGTCACGCAACGACCTCTCGGGGTGCGGCTCAGGAATCCTATCTGCATCAAATACGGCTCGTAAACATCTTCGATAGTAACCGCCTCTTCACCGATAGCCGCCGCCAAAGTTTCAAGACCAACAGGACCTCCATTATAAAATTTTATAATGGCTTCAAGCATTCGTCTGTCGTTCGCATCAAGACCCAGCTCGTCAATTTCAAGCTTATCGAGGGCAATTCTTGCTATGTCACAAGTGATAGTTCCGTCGCCCATAATCTGTGCAAAATCACGAACACGCTTTAAAAGTCTGTTTGCAATTCTCGGAGTTCCTCTCGAACGTGAAGCAATTTCCAATGCACCGTCATTGTCAATCGGAATATTCAGAATACCTGCACTTCTGCGAACTATCTCCGCAAGCTCTTCGGCGGTGTACAGTTCCAATCTAAGAACAACTCCGAAACGATCACGGAGAGGAGCGGTAAGCTGACCTGCCCTTGTTGTCGCACCGACCAGAGTAAACTTCGGCAGTGGCAAGTGATACGAAGCCGCCATTTGCCCTTTGCCCGTGATTATGTCAATCGCAAAATCCTCCATTGACGGATAAAGAACCTCCTCAACGGCTCTTGAAATTCTGTGAATTTCATCGATAAACAGAACATCGCCCGTACTGAGATTTGTAAGAAGTGCCGCCAAATCTCCGGGTTTCTCGATAGCAGGACCCGAGGTTATACGCAAATTAACATTAAGCTCGTTTGCTATAATCTGTGACAGCGTGGTTTTACCAAGACCGGGAGGACCGTACAGTAAAACGTGGTCGAGAATTTCCCCTCGCTTTTTAGCTGCCTCAATGAAAACTTTCAGATTCTCTTTAACTTTTTCCTGACCGATATATTCGTCAAGAGTTTTAGGACGCAGCGGATTTTCCGAACCCAAAGTATCTTCGGGAATTTCGGAAGCCGAAACAATCCTATCCTCAAAATCCATTTCTTCCAAATTAAGTCTTCCTTTTTAATTTTATTTTTTTCCAAATTCAAGTAATGTTTTGTGAATAAGTTCTTCAACCGATAAACTACTGTCAAATGTTGACAATATCGGCATAACATCATCACTGCTGTATCCGAGAACTGCCAAAGCTTCAACGGCATTTTTTATGTTGCCCAAATCAAAACCGACAGCTGTAGATTTAGCCGGAATATTAATATTTGATTCTTTGATGTCAAGCTTTTTTCTGTGCAAGCTTATTTCCGACGCCTGCGGCTTTCGTCAAAGTTTTTGCATCGTTTGAGCCTATGCACACGGCAACCTGTTCCGGCGAAAATTCCGACAGGATAGCTATTCCCACCTTTGCTCCAACACCACTCACGCTTATCAAAATTTTAAAACATTCCAGTTCCTGAGTTGTCGTGAATCCGAACAGTTCAACAGAGTCTTCCCTTACCGACATATATGTGTAAAGCGTGACTTCACTGCCGATTTGCGGAAGTTCTCTTATTGTTGAAAGTGACGTACTGCATTTATATCCGACACCGCTGCATTCCACAACGACAAAATTCTGCATACGGTGAATTAATGTTCCTTTTAAACTGTATATCATCAGCTATTTATCCCCCTTTTGCGGGCAACGTCCGCATATTTAAAAATTCTTTCAATGGCGAGCCGTTTGCTTGAGTGTGACAGATTGCGATTGCAAGTGCGTCTGCCGTATCGTCAAGCTTAGGCATTTTTTCAAGCTTCAAAAGACGCTTTGTCATCTCCATAACCTGTTCTTTCTTTGCCTTGCCGTAACCTGTAACGGCTGTTTTGACTTGCAGCGGAGTGTACTCGAAAATAGGCACACTTTTAAGTTTAGCCGCAAGCAGGATAACACCTCTCGCCTGAGCAACGTCAATAGCTGTTTTCTGATTATTCTGAAAGTACAGCTTTTCGATTGACATAACATCGGGCTTGCACTTATCGAGAACCGTATTCATTTCGTTGAAAATTATTTCAAGCCGCAAATCAAAACTCTGGGTAGGCTTAGTCAAAATCGCACCGTAACCCAATGTGTGATATTTATTATTGTAAAATTCAATACCGCCGTAACCGACAATAGCGTAACCGGGGTCAATACCCAAAACTACCATTATATCTCTCCGTCTGACACAATTCCATATTTAGATTATTATACCATATTTGTGAAAAATGAGCAACACATTAAATCGCACTATTATGTATTTTTATTTTGGTAAAAATATGTATAATATTGAAAGGACTGTTGATTTTATGAAAGATTTCAAACTTGTAATATTACCTCTTGCATTGATTGTTACAATTATGTTCGGAGGATGCGGAAAGATGGTCATTAACTGTGAAGCCGACGAAATAAAGCTTTATTCTTGGGAATATTTTGGCGAGCAGGGTCTTGTTTCAACGCTTGAATTTGCAGATGATAATGCTGTTCTGAAAATCAATAACAAAGATGTACAGTGTGAAATAAAAGGTCTTTGTGTTTTTGGCGAAGACAGCTTTGTGATTATAGATAATTCTCTTAAAAAGGAATTTCCGTTTAAGTACACACTTTCAGGCACAGAACTTAGTCTTGAATATAACGGCGACAGTATAAATTTTGCTAAGCGGACAACGTCCGCAGGAGATACGTGAAGATAGACTTTAAAACAATAACTTCAACTACCCGACCGAAAGTATTTGTTATAATTGTTATTATATTTAATAAATCCGGTTAAAAACTACCGCATAAAACAAACTATCAGTCGGGTAATAAAAATTATGGATAAAACGAACTATCTTCACGTGTTCAAAATTTAAAGTTAATAGTTTATTCACAGATAAACTATTGACAAATTCTCGAATTTGTTATATAACTATTTTAGCACTCCAAGAATAAGAGTGCTAATTCATTGAAAGTTACGAGGTACAATATATGGCAAAGACAGAATTCAAGTCGGAATCCAAAAGACTTCTCGACTTAATGATTAACTCTATTTACACACATAAGGAGATTTTCCTCAGAGAGATTATCTCCAATGCAAGCGATGCTATCGACAAGCTTTATTACATCTCACTCACCGACCAGAATGTCGGTCTTAACAAGGACGAGTTCAAAATCAATATCGAGATTGACAAGCCGAACAGAATTATCACAATCACCGACAACGGTATCGGTATGGATAAGGATGACCTCGACAACAATCTCGGTACTATCGCAAACAGCGGTTCTTTTAAGTTCAAGCAAGAGAACGAAAAGAATGATGACGTTGATATTATCGGTCAGTTCGGTGTAGGTTTCTACTCTGCATTTATGGTTGCAGACGAGATTACCGTACAAACACGCAAGTACAACGTTGACCAAGCTTATCAATGGAAAAGCTCGGGTGCTGACGGCTATGAGATTACCGAGATTGAAAAGGATAATGTCGGCACAAAAATTATCCTCAAAATCAAAGAGGATACCGAGAGCGAGAACTATTCGGAGTTCCTTGAGAAGTACAAGATTTCCGCACTTGTTTCCAAGTACTCCGATTACATACGCTATCCTATCATAATGGAAATGGAACACAGAAAGCTCCGTGAGGACAGCGATCTTGAGAACCCCGAGTATGATGAAGTAACCGAGGACGAAGTTCTCAACAGTATGATTCCTATTTGGCAGAGAAACAAAAAGGACGTTACAGAGGACGAATACAACGAGTTCTACAAGCAGAAGTTTTTCGACTGGGAGAATCCTGCAAGAGTTTTCTCGAACTCCGTTGAGGGTGTTGTAACGTTCAAGTCGCTCCTATTTATTCCGTCGAAAGTTCCGTTTGACTACCACACAAAGGAGTATAAGAAAGGCTTGCAGCTTTACAGCAGCGGCGTTCTCATTATGGACAAGTGTTCCGATTTGCTCCCCGAGCATTTTTCATTTGTAAAGGGTGTAGTTGATTCACAAGACCTTTCGCTTAACATTTCAAGAGAAATGCTTCAGCATGACAGACAGCTCAAAAACATCGCTTCAACTTTGGAGAAGAAGATTAAGAACGAGCTTTCCTCTTGGCTCAAAAACGACCGTGAGGGTTACGAGAAGTTCTATGCCAACTTCGGCAGAAACATCAAATACGGTCTTGTAGCAGATTACGGTGCTCACAAGGATAACGTTAAGGATTTGGTACTCTTCTACTCTTCAACCGAGAAGAAGCTTGTAACACTGAAAGAGTATGTTGAGAGAATTGGTGAAGACCAGAAAGACATCTACTTCGCAACAGGTGAAAGTATCGACAGTATCGATAAGCTTCCCCAGACCGAGTACTTCCGTGACAAGGGCAGAGAAATTCTCTACTGTGCGGAGGAAATTGACGAGTTCGCATTCCAGAGTATGGGCGACTATAACGGCAAGAGTTTCAAGAACATCGTAAACGAGGACGTTGAAGAAGAGAGCGACGACAACAAGACCGAGAACAAAAACGACGATGATACACTTAAGTTCATCAAGGAAACTCTTGGTGACAAGGTAAACGAGGTTGTATTCTCGAAGAAGCTTAAGAGCCACCCTGTTTGTTTGACCGCTAAAGGCGGAGTTTCTTTTGAGATGGAGAAGTATATGGCACTTGCACAGCCTGAAGCTATGGTAAGAGCGGAAAGAGTTCTTGAAATTAACGCTTCTCACCCGGCAGTAAATGCACTTATCGCAAACATTACTGCCGACAAGGAAAAGGCAGAGAAATACGCAAAGCTCCTTTACACTCAGGCTGTTATTATTGCAGGCTTGCCTGTTGAAAATCCGTCAGAGTATGCAGACCTTGTTTGCAGTTTAATGAACTGATATCGATGATAAAGACAGAAAATGTAGGAATTCATTCTGGTGATTTGATTATTATTCGCTTACATTAGTTTTAATTTAAAGCAATGTACAATTTCTCTGTTATAGTTTACACACAAACTATAAGGAACTGTCAGAAAATAACTTGAACATTTATACTTGTCTAATTTGTTCAACTTATTTCCCAACAGTTCCTAACAGAGAAATCTGAAATTCCCCTATCTGATTATCTTTCGGTCGGGTTCGTGAAGTTAGAAATAAAAAGACTATCTTCACGTGTTAAAAATACGGATTTAAAATAAAAAATTTTTTTTAAAAAGTGTTGACAAATGTAAAAAGCTATGATATAATATAGAGGTCGTTTGGAGAGGTGTCCGAGTGGTTTAAGGAGCTAGTCTTGAAAACTAGTGATACCGAGAGGTACCAAGGGTTCGAATCCCTTCCTCTCCGCTTATAATATAACTTTGCTTTTGGAGGATTACTCAAGAGGTCGAAGAGGCTCCCCTGCTAAGGGAGTAGGTCGGGTAACCGATGCGAGGGTTCAAATCCCTTGTCCTCCGCCAAAAACTCGCTTACAAACATAAGCGAGTTTTTGTCTTTTTATTACCAAAAATAATTACTTTCTCTATGAAATATACACTGCTAAAAATAAATTATTATAAAAAGTACCCCCTGTAAATTATTGTGACTGTTACAATAATTTACAGGGGATTTTATTTTACTCATTCGTTAAATCAATCTTCGTCCCTATATATACATCTTCGTCAACAAAGCCTACACAATATCTCAAAATAAACAAGCTGTCCGAACTTGTTACAATCCCGTCGGAATCAACATCGGCGGCTATTAACCTAATATCATCAAGCTCATGAAGTCCAACACTGTTTCTGAGAATAATCAAGCTGTCGGCAGTTGTAACTTTTCCATCACTGTCAACATCACCCATAATCGGAACATCTGATGTTTCAATTATTTCATTAGCTTTTGCACCTATCAATTGGTATTCAATATTATTATTCTGTGCATATATTTCAGCAGAGGAATCGGGATAGCACACTATTACAACCTTTTCACAGTTAGCAAATATACTGTTTCCGAATGATATAACACTTTCTGGAATAAATACAACCTCCAGATTGCTACAGCCATAGAAAGCACTGTTGCCGATTTTAGTAATCGTTTCTGGAATTCTCACAGAAGTTATGTTTGTATTTCTTAAAAATGTATAGTCTGCAATTGAAACAACATTATGAGAATATACTTCCTTGGGAATTATAACCTCCGTATTGCTGCTGTGATATTCTTTCAAAACAGCATTTCCGCTCTGAAATTCATAATAAAATCCACCCTTACCGAGCAGTGCGGCAGAAGCAGATAAAGAAAAAGTATATGTGACTATAATCAATGTCATAATTAAGGAAATAAGTTTTCCTAAATTTTTCATATTTTCACTCCTTCTAATATCAACCAAAATTATTTCAAATTATTCTTTGATCAACTCCTCACCAACCTGAGATTGGACAGAGAGCTTTACGGAATATCTCAAAACATCAAGTGCGTCGGCACTTGTGGGAATCTTATCCCTGTCCACATCGGCAAGCTTCTCTTGTAACTCGTTAAAATCTTCAAGCTTAACAGATCTTCTTAAAATCAGCAGACTGTCGCCGGAATTGATTTTGCCGTCCAAATCAACATCTCCGTATTGATATATTTTGATATCGGAATCTGTTTCGGTGTCCGTGTCGCTGTCCGAATCGGTGTCTGTATCACTTTCTGTATCTATCGGGTCGCTGCCGTCAATTAATATGTATGGAGTATTATTATTAATTGCATATGTTTCTGCTGTTGAACCCGAATAGCATTCAATAGTAATGTTTTCGCAATTTGCAAAAACACTGTTTCCAAATGATATTACGCTTGCCGGAATAACTATTCTTTCAAGATTAGTGCAGCCATAAAACGCACTGTTACCGATTGTTGTCACAGTATCCGGAACTGTAACGGAAGTAATATTTGTGTTTCTTAAAAAAACATAGTCGGCAATAGCAACAACCTTATGTTGATAAACATCCGGCGGAATATTAACCTCTGTATTACTGCTGTGATATTCTTTCAAAACAGCATCGCCATTCACAAATTCATAATAAAATCCGTCTTTACCAAGCAAAGCAGCCGCCGCAGGCATTACGAAAATGTATGTAAGAATAGCCAGCACCATTGTTATTGAAATCGCTTTTCCTATCTTATTCATAAAAACTCCTTTTTACTTTATGAGCAAATTGTTTTGCCGCCAAAATAATAACCCTGATATAAAAAAGTCACACCACAAATGCACGTAAAACAAGTATTTTTTATTGGTTACTTGAATAGTTCTGTCATCTCTAACAATTCCTGCCAAAACGCCTATAATCTGCTTATCCTTTATTCCGAACTCCCTGTAAATGCAATGGTCACCACAAATCACATAATCATCTTTTCTAACTTTCAATATCCTGTGAAGAATATATTTTCCGCTATTAGACTTATAGAGAACCGCATCATACTTTTTAAGTCTTCCCTGCGGTCTTTTTTCAATAATCATTAAATCACGGTTCTGTCGGAGAAGCGGCATCATACTTGTACCGACATTCTTATACACAAGCTTTCCGTGTTTATCAAGAACCTCTTCGTATGTAACTTTTTTGTTATCACTCATCAATAGCACCTATAGAACGTAGCTTTTTAATTATATTTTGGGTATCCTGTACAATAACAGCCTTTGGCGCATCGTAAATTTCCGCAAGAGAATCAACAATTTTATCAACAGTTGTTTCTGTTTTCAATGCATCAACAATAAAAGCTGCCGTTTCGTTACTGCGAATAATTCCGTGAAAAATATCCGCAGACGAACCTGCGGCAACCATAATCTGTTCACCGTCTGTTACATAAGTTATAAATCCTTCTCTAAGTTTCAAAATCTCAACTCCTTAAAATTACCGTTTATCTAAAAATTTCTACTTGAGCGGTTGGAACGCCCACCGAAACCAATAATCCGCTTTCAACAAACTGATTGGAGCAATTCTAACCATCACTATAATGGATTTGAACGGTGGCTCGTTTGTGTTGTGTTGAAATTTGCTCGATTTTTAGAACATTTTACCCCAGAATCAGGGACATTTTCGTGTTGAAAACCCAACCGCTTGGTAGAAAATTTTCCGAAAATACTAACCTAATCTTATTATAACACTAAAAAATAAATTTGTAAATAGATTTTAACAAAACATAAAAATATTACAATTTTTTTCTGTATATCAAAAAACAGACAATATGTGACTTTCTGTAAAATCACTTTCAACGGTATAATCCGCCAAAACTTTAAGTTTATCCCAAAATCTTTTCTGAGTACTGTCAAAAACCGCCATAGTTTTAAAGTCTGCGTTCTTAGCGGTTGTTAATGCGGAAAGTGAATCTTCCACAACCAAAGTATCAACCGGTACGGTATTCATAATATTACAGCATTCGATATATATTTTCGGAGATGTTTTCCCCTCCCCTATATCGGTACAGGATATTGCATCTTTAAAATAATGAATAATGTCCAGATGTTTCAATGCTCCGATAATCAAGTATTTATCGGTTGCAGTTGCGACGGTAATGGGAATATGATTATTTTTTAGATATTTCAATAATTCAACCGTACCGCCACGCATTTCAACGTCATTGAAATAAAAATTTTCAATAACTTTATTTTCTTCCTTGATTATCTCTTGAACCGAAAAAGGAAGATTATACTCACGCTTTATGTATTCCGCACCCTCAAGCATACTCATAGGTGTTAAAATCTCGATAAGTTTATCATCAGGTGTTACACCTGTTGACTTAATTAAATCTACTACCATACTATTCCAAAACTCCATAGATTTTAAAAGCGTACCGTCCGCATCAAAAATTACGCCCTTAAGCATTTATACCTCCGTTACAAGAATACCTTTTGCGGCAAGCAAGCCGTCACCCATTTTTCTTGAGAAAATAACATTATCATTACTTACAGCTATTTCGGAATCCGAACAGTTAAGAATAACTCTCACTGTTTTTGTATCATTGTACTTCTCGAACATCAGAATTTTGTCATTGCCGCTGTCAATAAACCGAACATCACCGCAGCGAAGAACTTCGTTATTCTTACGCATAGCAATAAGCTGCTTCATAACTGAAATACGGCTGCCATAGCGACCGCTTTCAATTTCTTTCCACGGCATAGGACGGCGGCAATCGGGGTCATAGCCGCCCTCAAGACAGATTTCCGTTCCGTAATAAATACACACAGAACCGCTTAACGTGAACAATGCGGTCAACTCCTGATAAAAAATATCCTCATCATTTCCGCAGCGAGTCATCAGCCGCATAGTATCATGTGAATCAAGCAGATTAAACATAACATTATTCGTCTGAATCGGATATTGATTATAGCAATAATTAACACGATATGCAAAATCCTTTGCAGTGATGTTATTATGCCAGAATCCATCAATAGTTTCTTGCAGAGAATAATTCATAATTGAATCGAACTCATCACCACGAAGCCAAGCAATAGAATTATGCCAAGTTTCACCACATATGAAGAAATCGGGCTTGACAGAAAACAATGCTTTGCGGAGCTGTTTGTTGAAATCGTGAGAAAGCTCGTCGGAAACATCAAGACGAATTGCGTCAATATCGTAATACTTTACCCAACGAGTACAAACATTTATAAAGTATTCCGCAACCTCGGGATTATTTGTGTTCAATTTTGGCATTCCGTCAACGAATGCAAATGAATAATATTCACCTTTTTTACTTCTGCTGCCTATTTTTGAAAACGGATATTTATTAATCATAAACCAATTGAAGTAACGTGAATCTCTGCCGTTCTTCAAAACGTCTTGCCACGGAGCAAATTCCTCACCACTGTGATTGAAAACTCCGTCAAGCATAACTCTAATACCACGGCTGTGTGCTTCTTTGACAAGTTTTTTTATGTCGCTGTCATTGCCAAATGAGCTATCAATCTTAGTATAATCTTTTGTATTATATTTGTGATTAGAAGTGCTTTCGTTGATTGGTGTAAAGTATAAGCCGTTTATTCCGAGTTCTTTGAGATAGTCAAGCTTACTTGTCACACCTTTCAAATCACCGCCGTAAGCATAAGCATTGCTCGCCTTTTTATCGGGACTTGACCAATTATGATACTTTCTCCCTCTGTCCGTGCAGCTGTTGCAGAATCTGTCAGGAAAAATCTGATACCAGATTGTACTATTAACCCACTCTGCCGGTTTAATAATATCCGTGCTGTTCATCCAAGGAAAGAAATAATCTTGCCGTCTGCCCTTGTAATCTGAGAACTCTTCAAAGGTCTTGAAGCCGTCCTCAAACATATAAAATGTTTCCTCACCGCTGTGAATAATGAAATAGTAACGACATCTTTTATATTTTGGTTCTACAATTGACTGCCAGATTTTATGGTTTTGAAGAGTAAAGACGTTAGTCATATCGATATGAGTACCGTCCCACGATACATCACCGCCGAACAAACCACAGTTGAAAGGGTCGCCCCAGACAAGCACTGCCCTATCTATGTCATAGGCTGTTTGAAGCTTTATGACGAGTTTGTTCTCATTAAGAGGATAACAAAAGTTATCTGTGGAAATATGATATATTGCCGATAAATTCATATTACAACCTCCTTTGTAACATTAACTTTTTATCGGTAATATTATAACATATTTTGTCGAGTTTGTCCAGGCGGGCAATTCCCGCTAAAAACACGTGAAGATAGTTATTTTTATTTTTAACTTAGGAACTGTTGGGAAATAAGTTGAACAATTTAGACGCAGGATAATTTGTTCTGTGTTAGGCACAACACCGCAGGAATACTGACGTATTTCAAGTTGTAACGACACACAGGGCAAATTAGACAAGTATAAATGTTCAAGTTATTTTCTGACAGTTCCTTACATACCCGACCTATAATTTATCAAATTTTTTTCTACCTGTACGGTTGAAATCAAATCGTAGGTTTATACTTGCCGCTGTTGCAAAGCTAACAATAGATTTCGAGATAAAAATTCGGCATACAAGGAAGGAATCCGCAGGCTTGCCGACGCAAGTCAAGGGTGACTGACGCAGTATGGCGGAATTTTAGCCGAAAGATATGTGAGATTTGCAATAACAAGCTTCGCAGCCGTACAGCTACAATTTTTGGTATGATTGTTATTGCTCTTAATAAAGTTGGTCAAAAACTACCGCATTTATACTCGGTGTCTAAAACATTGGGCAATTATATTTTTTCTTATATTTGAAATCGAATTGCCAAGCCTTTATAAAAATTGATATTGCTAAATACTTGCTCAATGTTTTCATTTTCGAGTATAAATCAACTTTCGGTCGGGTTAATGAATTTGCATTAAAAAAAACTGTCTTCACGTATTAAAATTATCTTGTAGTTTCAACTGTTTTGCATTCGATATTAATATTTACATTGCAGTTTTTTAGGCTCTCGGTGTAAAATTCGGTGTTGTTGTATTTTTTTGAATCGGAAAATTTCAAATGTCTGCCAAGACTGTAAACATCATAATTTTTCACGTTAAGCATATCTTTAACAGAACTGTCGGCTATATTATGAAGCTCTTCGGAAAAAATACGCTCTATTTCGCTCTCGGATAAATTATCGGGGTTTTCAAGTATGGTTATATCAAGCTTACAAGAGATATCAAAATCAAGTGTATCGTTTCTGTCCTTTGCAGTAATGTTTGTGCTGCATTTCGTAACTCTGCCGGAAAGTCCGTCAAAACTCAAAACTGTACCGTTGTCAATTCCGATAAGAGTTTTATAGGTTATAAAATCATTTTCGTCAAGCTCGTAAATCTCTCCCTCACCGCCGATTGCCGCAACCGAAGATAATTTGATAGTATTTTGGTCAACACGAATTACTGTTGCCGTGGGAGTATCGGTGGAATTTTTCGATTGATTTATAAAGTTCAAAATTGTGAATAAATTATCGTTCTTTGAATTTGACGGTGAAATCGTTGTCATATGGTCAATAGGAATAATACTGTCCGAAACCTTAAGAGTTAAAATATCCTCGGCGGTTGTTTCACTGACGTAAAGCTTCACAGTCGGGCGTGCATCGCTGTAGCGGATAAAGTAATCAAGAATCGCTTCCATATCGCCTTTAGCCGTTTCCCAGCCAACTATAATAGCGGAATTTTGACCAAGAAAAGGCTCGCTTCCGGAACTGTTTTTTATCTTTCCCATTGCGTCGCCGATTGACTTTCCTTTTACCTGAATGCACTTGTTTTGCTGCTCGCTGCCGTCGGAATAGTTGTCGATATACTGAACCGTCACTGCGTATTCCTCGCCGTATTTGTCAATGCCTACACCCTTTATAATCATTCTGTCATGAATCTGAGTTTTCTGACACCCCGAAAGTAAGGGAATGCACAAAAGCACAGCAATTGTCAATGTAGCTGTTCTTGCGGCTCTTGAACTTATTTTTCTTCTTCCCATTGCCAATACGGCTATCAACGGAAATATAAATGTCACCACAACAAATGTTACTAACATTATTTTTGAGTTCATAACAATATATCTTATAGGTTCATATCTAACTGATATGAACGCACATATTCCTACAACTATTACCAAAACGGGGTTTAAGATTTTTGCTTTTTCTGCCATTATGGAATTTTGAACACATTCCCTCAATGCACACAGTGACAGTGAAACGTTTACGAACATTCCAACCGTCCACAATGCAAGAAATATTACGTCAAGCCGCTGAAATGCACCAAGCTCTATTAACTGAGTTGCGGTGTAAAACGGATAGGGAGTTGTGTGGATATATTCGCCAAGTACTCCAAAAGAGATTATACTTAATGCCGATATTGTTAAATTTGAAACAATTACTGAGGATAAAACCGTTTTTTTTACTTTACCTTTTATCTTATGAACAAAGAAAAACATTGAAGGTATTGATGAAGCATATGCAACAAGATATATTGTATTGTCAAATATTTCACTTGGCTGTTCTATAAAAATGTGTGAATAATTCAAGAGATTTATTCTGAATACAAGCGAAAAGCATATTATAATAATTGACAGCATAATCAACGTTGAAAAGATCGTTGCTGCTCTTCCTATTGCGGCAATACCTTTATATGCCGAATAATAGCAGCAGGATAATGTCAATAAAAAGAAAGCAAAAAACGGCAGTCCGGGGTTAATGAAATTACTGAGCAAAAGTGAAAATACCAACAAGGATACTAAAGCCGAATACATAAAGTAAACTATATATACCAGTGAAAATATACTGCTTAACACAGGCTTTTTCGCTTGAATTATTCTTATGATATTTTCGTTTTCCGACCGCTTTGCAAAAATAAACAACGGAATTGACAGAACCGAAAGCACAACAATTGCAAATATTGCAGATACGGCTAACATCAATAGGTCAAGATTATTTACAGTGTAATTTGAATACATCATTGCACTAAACACTATAGTTACAAATATAACACTGAAAATTTGATACGGTGAAATTGATTTACTTTTATCCATTCTCTTCCCTCCGTCATTCTTCAATCAAATCCTGAACGGTAACTTGTCTGCGTGAAAGTGTCTGCCAATCCGCACGTACAAAAACATCACGAAGCCCAAACAAGCTTAACGGTGCTATCGGTGACGAGAAAGGAACTCCGTAACTTTCCTTTGAGCATATATTTACTACTAACATACAGAACAGTAAAAATATTCCCCATAATCCCCAGAATCCGCCGAATATTATAAACATAAATCTAAGAATTGCCACAGACACATATAAATCGGGAATAACATACGAACAAATAACCGTAAGTGCAACTATCATCAAAGTAGGAGCACCGATAAAACCCGAGTTTACCGCAGTGTCACCGATAACAAGACCGCCGATAATGCTTACTGCGTGACCGAGAGTTTTCGGCAGACGAAGTCCTGCTTCACGCATAATTTCATATATAAATGTAAAAAGCAGTACCTCCGAAAATACTGAAAAAGGCGTTTTTGAAATAGACGTTGCAACCCTTGTAAGCAGTTGTGACGGAAAAAATTCGGGGTTGAATGCGGCAAGTGCAACGTAAAGTCCGGGAAGTAAAATAGAAATCACAAACGACATATATTTCAGCCATCTTGTTATTGCTGCAAAATACGGACGTTCAGAGTAATCGTCAAGCGTTTGAAAATTTTCGACCATAATGTGCGGTACAACCAAAGCACTCGGAGTTCCGTCAACGAGAATAACCACTTTTCCCTCGCACATTTTTGCACATGCTGTATCGGGGCGTTCCGTAACACCGACACCCGAAAATAGCGTATTGTCGCCGCCGCTTTCCAAATAGGACACGAGATATCCCGAAGCAAAAAGTGTGTCAAGACGAGCGTTTTCGAGCCTTGATTTTACTTCGTTCAGAATTTCATCGGAAACAACGTCGGTTAAGTAGCACAGGCAGATTTCCGTTTGAGAAACATCTCCTATGTTCATAGTTTCAAATTTAAGCTTCGTGCTTCTCAGTCGACGGCGAATCATAGAAATATTAACACGGACAGGCTCAACAAAACCCTCACGGCTTCCCCTTTGAAGAACCTCCGTATCGGGTTCGGTAACACTTCTGAAAGAGTACCCCTGAACTCCGACTGCAAGACCGTTTTCACAGCCGTCAATCAGAACACAAGCGAAACCCGACATAATATATGTTGTGACTTCACCGATATATTTTACCGTCATATGGTCGCAGTTTGTGATAATATCTTTTTCGACTATTTTGAAAATATCACTGTCGGAAAATGCAATGTCATTATAGGTTGAAATAGGATTTGTAACGCTTGTTGACAAAACTTCCTTATCAACCATACCTTCCATAGTAATTATTGCGATTTCAACAGTACCGTCACTGAGCTTTAAATTCATTCTTTTTACGGTGAGGTCGCTTGAATCGTGGTATATTGCTTGAAGTCTTTCAAGATTAAGCTCCAAATTTTTATCTATCGGAACTTTGGGAGGATTACTCTTTGGCGACATAGGCGGTCGGTAAAAATCTTTGGCTTTTTTTATGAAATTAAACATATATTCACCTCTGTTATTTGATGTCATTGTTTGTTACGGTATATTATTTCCAAGGTGAAATTTTTTTATACATAAAAAAGCACTCCGATTAAACGGAATGCTTGATATACAGTGTGAATAAATTTTTAAATATAACGCAAAATATAATCGGTGATATTATGTTCATAACGATTATCAGAACTACATTATTATACGCAATGATTATCATAGCAGTGCGTTTTATGGGCAAGCGTCAAATCGGAGAATTGCAGACTACCGAGCTTGTTGTAACTATGCTTCTTTCCGACATTGCTTCCCTCGCCGTTGAAAATTCCTCACGACCGCTTTTTACAGGAATAATACCGATGTTGGTACTGGTGGTATTTGAGGTATTTCTTTCGGGGGCAATGATAAAAAGTTCACGGTTCAGACGTGCAATCTGCGGTCGCCCTATTGTTGTTATAAATGATGGAAAAATCGAACAGGGTGAATTAAGGCGGCTGCGAATGAGCGTTGAGGATTTATCGGAGAGCTTACGGCAGCAGGAAATCTTCTCATTCGATGACGTAAAATTTGCCATTGTGGAAACTAACGGTACAATCAGCGTAATGAAGAAACCCGAAAAAGAAAATCCCACTATGGAGGATTTTAAATTTAAAGCCGAGGATAACGGAATTGAAGCCGTTGTAATCAGTGACGGTTCGCTTTCAAGATTCTCAATGCAGCTTTGTGATGTTGACGAAGAATTTATTTCAAAGGCACTGAAAAAGGAAAATATTAATCAAAAAGATGTTTTTATTATGACAGTAAACCGAAATAAAAAATACAATATTATAAAAAGAAGTGAAGATATATGAATAAGTTATGGTTGGCATTGGGAGTTGCCGTAATTATTTTTATACTTGCGTTTACGGAATTCAATCTCACAAAAAATACAGCCGATGATATTCTTGAAATCATTGACAAGACGGAAATCTCCGCAAAAAACAGTTCCCAAGATACGGAAAAGCTTTGCGGAGAAATTAAGGATTTATGGGATAATAAAAAATCAAAGCTTCAAATTTTCCTGTCACACGGTGACATTGACAGCATAGATATTTCAATTGAAAGTATAAAACGATACTGTGAAGAGGATAGATTCGACAAAGCATATATTGAATGCGGAGTGTTAAAAAACAGGGTAAATTCGCTTAAAGACGGTGAAGAGGTTAATTTTGTTAATGTATTTTAGGAACTGTTGGGAAATAAGTTGAACAATTTAGACGCAGGATAATTTGTTCTGTGTTAGGCACAACACCGCAGGAATACTGACGTATTTCAAGGT
>CACWTQ010000008.1:0-6786 GCA_902763835.1 uncultured Ruminococcus sp.
TATCATCATTTTTTTGAGATGTCAAGTAATTCTCAGCCCTACGGGCTGACGGCAATTCATCCCCGACCTATAGAGGTCTTCTTGCCGAGGTAGGATAAATTCACATACCCGACCGAAAGTTTTGTGGCTGTACATCTGCAAACTTTTTTCTCTCAGAAAATTTCTCTTGTAAAACACTTTACTGTGACAAATTCATATGTTATAATTATTTATATAAAAATTGGCTAAGGAGTTAAATTAATGGGAAAGTATGTATTTTCAGAGGAATCAAAAGAAATACTTTCAGAAAAAATTTCCGATGAAAAAATAATATATTTAGACGAAAAAGTTGCAAAAGAACAGCTTAAGCAAGATATTTATTCAAAATTCAAAAGTCAGAAAGCTTTTGCAAGAGAAGCTATGGTTGACGAATCTCACTTGAATTTATTTTTAAATCGTGACAAAAAGCTTAGTCCCGACAAACTTATTTCCGTTTGTATAGTTCTTGGTTACAACGTTGCCGAAACCAAAAAAATTATGGCAACATTCCGATACTCTTTTTCCGCTCACGTCAAGCGTGAAAAATTTATTATGAAAATGATGAGCAGGCACTGCGAACTTGATGAAATTGAAGCCGCTCTCATAAAAAATAAACTTGGCGGTTTGTATACCAAATAAAAGGATATATATATGAATGCAAATTATCTTATAAATGAACTATCTGAATATTTTGAAGATTATACAATTGAATGTCTTGACAATGGCAAGAACAAACTCAAAGCCGACGGCAACCGCTACAACACCTACATTGCCGACATTAAAGAAGAGTATCTTCCGCTCTGCAAGGAAAACCCTACTGTTGTGATAAAGGAAATTGCCGCCGACAAGGCTCAGATTTACTCTATGCTGTCGGATGTTTGTAATCCGTATCTTGAAAAAATTTATGATGTTATAGACCTGAACGGTACAATCGTCAGCATTAACGAATTCGTCGAAACACCGAAAATTCTAAACAACTGGGATAAACGCAGCATTACTCTTGAACAGTTTATACTTGGCGAAAACAACATAACCTATCCAAAGCTTTCCGAAAAAGAGGCTTTGATTTTTCTCTATCAGATGTGCGAGGGATTAAGCTCACTGCACAAGCTTGGTTTTCATCACGGTGATATTACTCCGAAAAATATTTTATTAACGGATAAGATTATTAAAGACCCATTATTTGATTATATTGACGGTATACATAACAATATATCCGTCAAAATTATTGATTTTGACATCAGCAGTGTCAATAAATTCGAGAACGACCCCATAACCTCCATTATGGGAACAGACCTTTATGCCGCCCCGGATATTATGGATTTCAGCAAGCCCAGAGATCAGCGGATAGACATATATTCGCTCGGCTGTATTCTTGGTTTTATGCTCACAGGCAAATCTCCGAAAAAAGAAAGTATCCGCAGTCAGGTCAGCGATAAATGCTGGTATCTGATAAAGCAATGCACCGACACATATGATTACAGAATAAAAAATGTCAACAAACTTCAGCAGGAAATTTTAAAGATTCTGAATGTTTCGAGCCTTTGCAGGTTAAAATTTCTCTCCCACATTCCCGGCTATCGGAGTGGAAATATTTTCAAAGAAATAATAGCTTCAATTTATTACGGCTGGAATATTGTATTTTTAAATTGGCTTATTTTTTCTCCCGACATAAAGCTTGGACTTGTAATTGCGGTACTGGATTTTCTTAAAATTGTAATATTTTTCGACAGCTTTGGCGTAATCAAGAAAAAGAACAACGCCTCGGCATTTTTTATGAAACACCGATTTATACTCGATATCATTAAATTTTTAACTGTCGGATTTTTGGAATACTGTGTAATCAGTTTAATTTGGTTCGGATCAGAGGACTGGTAAAATATTTTGTATTTAAGGAAAAAAACAAAATGAACCCACGTTTAATAAATATCATAAACAAACAACAGGAATACGAATATCTGAAAACCCAACTCAGAGAAAACAATGATGCCTATAAATCACCTCTGCCGTACAGTGCTTACGGAAATTTAAAATCGCCGTACCTTGAAAAAATAAAGCACAATATTGCCTTACTGGTTTCAAAGCAAAGAAAAATCAGATTAAAATATTTTATATCGGGTATTGCTTTTTTGCTTATGTTAGGAATATCGGGCATAAGAGCAGGCATTGAATTGATTGATACTCATTTTTACCCCGAAACATCATACCCTTCAGAGTTTCTTTATCTTCCTGCATATCAAATTCAGATTGCCTTGGATAACAATGCACTCCTGACAGCCGAAATAATGTTAGATGAACAATTGGAAAAAGACCCCAACAATTATGACATATATCCGCTGTATGTTCAGTTTTGTGAGAAAAAAGGAAGATATGACGAAGCAGTTGAATATATGCTGACATATCTCACAGAATATATAAAAATTGAAAATATTAATTCGGAAAATTCATATTATCGGAAACTTAGCGACTATGAATATCCTATATCGGATGAAAGCCGGCAAAAAATTGACGAATTTATGAAAGAGTACGAATATTCTATTTTAACAAATAATTCTTCCGAAAACGAGAATTAAATTTATAATTATAATACATATTCTACTAAAAAAATCGGACAGTTTAAAACTGTCCGATACTTTTTACTTACTGTAGATACTGCCGACTTGATATCAAATTCTTGAAAGAATGATATCTACCATTTCGCCGACGTCTTTCATAGTTGAAACCTCGCCCATTTTGAACTTAATTCCAAACTCCTCTTCAACAGCCGCAATAAGGTTGATATGCTCCAAACTGTCCCAATCGTCTATATCATCGGCTGTTGTAAGGTCATCTACCTCAATTGTGTCGTCATCAAAAACGTCCTGAAAAACCTCGTTTAATCTCTCGTAAATTTCTTCCTCTGTCATTTTAAGCATCTCCGTTTCCGTGAACCCTAATCACATTATTTCTCTTCACATAATCGGCAACATTCAGCTGCCAAACAGTATTTCCCTCTTCGTCCCCACTGATTTTCTCGAAGCCGAAGAATTTATAAAGCTCCTTAACCATACCGTTTTTGGCGGTCGGATAATAGTAGCCTTTAATCGTTTCAATGCCCTGCTCCCTGCATTTTTCAACAAGCGTGTCGAGCATTGCAAGCTCCATATCTCTCTTAAGCACACGGCAGCTCATCAGCCACAATTCCATATTAAGCGTTGTGCCGTCTTTCTTTCCGATAACAACCGACACAACTCCGTTATCGCCGAATTTATCCGTAAGCTTGCCGTAAAGACGAATATATTCATCGCTTGCAAAAACCTCTTCCATTTCGGCAGTTGTGTAACGCTTGGTTGTAACGTTGAACTGGTTGCTTTTATTTGAAAGCTGAGTTATTCTCTGAATGTACATAGGTATGAAATCATCTATAACGGCATTCATATCAAGACTTAAAAGATAATCTTCGTAATTCTCGAAAGTCGCCTGCTGTGCGGCTCTCTGAACATTCGCTTTGTACATCTCGTTACGTTTGAGGTCGTCCTCGCTGAATGTTGTCACCTCAAAGAAACCGCTTCTGTCAAGAGTTTGAATATAATTCTCAACTCCGTCCATAGTCGGAGCTTTCACGCCCTGAAGCTGTGCCTTTACTATCTCACGCTCCGCCGGATTATCATCGACAAAAACTATCGCTTCGGGAAGAATATTCAGTTCCGCCGCTGTGTTTGCGATATTCCTGTCCTTGTTCTCCCAGTTCGCTTTCACGATAATAAAGTCATCGGGTTTAAGAACACCCTCGGGGTGATTAAGACCGGCAATAGCGTTCTCTTCGTCATTCTTGGAGCAAACCGTGAGCATAATTCCCAAATCCTTATGAGCCTTGATGTAGTTCTGGAACTCATAATAGCTTTGTGCAACGCCTGTTTCCTGACCAATCTGAATATTCTCCACACCGTCGTCACCGACAACACCACCCCAAAGCGTGTTGTCGAGGTCGAGTGCGAGAGCCTTTTTATTCTTTCCAAAAACGGACTTAACGATATTCGCCGTATTAAACGCAAACTCAGGAATAGCCGCAAAGCAAAGAGCATACTTGTACATATTCCAATAGAGCGGATTCGACCACTCTTTCAAGCCGTAGCTTGCAGAAATATAATTTATGTCGTTAATATAAAAATTACCTACCTGTGAACTATATTCATAAAACTTCATATTAAGGCGTGAGATAAAATTCTCTCTGCCCCTGTAGTCGGAACAATCCTTGTTGCCCATAAGGCGATAGAACGGCATTTCAAAGTTATTCTGAATAATAGGGCATTTAAAACGCTCACTGACTGCATTCCACATTTGCTTATAACGACCGAACTCTTTTTCAAGAAGCTCGTCAACCTCCTCGGGTTTATCGGTGACATTCGGGAATGCTGTAATGTTTCTGTTAGTTGTATGTATAAACACGATATCGGGATTGAAGTTTTGAAGTTCCTCTCCGGGGAACATTGCGTCCTGCCAATACTGAGCGTACTCAGATTGGTAGAAAGTCGGCTCAATTCCCATATTAAGGAGAAAAAGCTCCATAACGGTTACGATATCGTTAGTGGTAGAACCGCCGAGAACGGCGATGTTCTTTTTCAGACGGGTTGAACCGTCCGATAAAAGAGTTTTTCTGATTGACTTGCGTTTTTTCATAATATACGCAGAGTCAAAGGGATATTCAAGTTCAAACATTTTATTGCCTTTCTAAATTAATAGTAATCCTCATCATAACCGTAATCATCATAGCCTATATCGTCGCCTGTGGTATCGTCATTGATGTTTCCGACAAATCCAAGCTGACCGTCATCTACATTTATATTGTTGAAGATATCGTCATCATCATTGCTGTTATCGCTGTAGCCCGTATCATCTGCCGTATTGTCGCCAAGGTTATCATCATCTTCAATTTTTCTGTCTGTTTCTTCGGTTGAAGATGTATCGTCAATATTCTCGTCTTCGTCATCTTCAACCGGTACAGAACCGCCCATAGTTCTGAGATTTTCAAGGTTATCAGCATTTGTGCCTACTGCCGAATACGAACAGCAGGAGAATAACAAATCGGTAATACCCTGTTCCTTAACGAAATCAACAAGGTTAAGCTCAAAGTATCTCATATCAACAACGTAAATTTCTTCAAACGAACCTGTAAGGAACGGAGGAATAGCGTCGCCGTAGCTGTCCTTTACAAGACAAAGCTTTCTGCCGTTCTTAACACCTGTGGAAATCTTTACCGTGTAAATATCTCCGTAGATAAATGTACAATACATATCGCCGTTGCTTGTAACATCTGCGAACAAATCGCCATCTGTAACGAAATTATATCCGTAATCATAATACTTTACGGAATAATTCTTATTTTTCGGAACATAGTAAATGAAATCCTCGGGGTCGTTAAGAAGATTGGGGTTATTGCCCGAGAACGAATACATTGTACCGACATAACCGGGGTTGGTTTTCTTCTGATAATCCTTGATATCAAGGAACGGAACACCTGCCGCTTTAGCAAAATCCTGAGCCGCATAATAAGCCCCCAGCGACATCCAGTGGTGGTCTGTTCTGGTGTAGATAGTTTCGTTCACGTGCTTTGCAAGAGTCGGACAGGGATTAATACCCTTAACATTTTGAAGTTTGCTGTTAATGCTCTCGATATCATCGGACTGACTTGCATTGTAATCACTGAAATTAAGCGGAGTATAGAACTCACTTGAGGTTGGGTCAACCATTGAGTAAACCTTAACCCCCGGCAAATCCGCCGCAAAGTTATTCACGGAGTCAACGTAAACATCGCCCGTGCCGCCGCCGTACATTGACATACCACGGTAATGACCGTCCTGATATACAACGATAATACCGTTAGCATAAACACCGTCTGCAATCTCCTGACCCTTCGGAGTAATCTCCTCTTCCTCAACATCGGAATCCTCAGACTGAGATGATGTATTGACTGTACCGCCTGTTGACGTACTTTTGTCACCCGAATTATCGGATTTTCCGCTGCCGTCATAACTTGCGGTCTTATCGTTTACAATCTGCATTTGACCCGTAATTTGAACATCGTTGTACTTAATGCCGAGCAAATTCAAAAGTTGACTCCCCGCCTGCTTAAGATTATCTCTGTAAGGCACGGTATCATCAAAATAATGTGTAATACCTGCCGTATATGTACCACTCCAGTAATCGCTCCACGAAAAATTCGGGAACGTATCGAGATTTCTCTTCTCGATATTGGAAACAGTCGACCTAGGCATAGCGAGCATACAAATCACAATCGCCGCATACACCGGAACAATCGCCGCAAGAGAGAACATTCTTCCCCAGAAACGAGTTTCGCTTTTCTTTCTGTTCTCCTCGGAGTTGGAGTCTTCCTTGGTATTGGTACGGTTTCTTCGTCTTTCGGCGGCAGCGGCTCTTCTCTCGGCTTTTGCGGAATCATCTTCCGCAGCGGACGTTTCCGAACGCTTTGCTGAGGTGCTTTTCCTTCTGCGTTTCTCCGCTTCGACCGCTGTCACCGCTGCAATTGCAGCCGCTTTTTTAGCGGAGGATTTTTTCTTTGCGATTTTCTCGGTGCTGTTGTCGGAGGCGGTTTGAGGTTTCTTTTTCTTTTCAGGTCTGTCGCCTTGAGCGGCATTAACCTTTTTCGGCTTCTCCTCAACTTGTTCAATATCTTCAAAGTTTGACAAATCAACTTCCGAAATCTCCGTTACTTCAACTCTTTGAACAGGTCTTTTCTTTTTCTTCTTTGGTCTGTCACTGCGAACCTCT
>CACWTQ010000008.1:6835-50023 GCA_902763835.1 uncultured Ruminococcus sp.
TTGACAAATCAACTTCCGAAATCTCCGTTTCTTCAACTCTTTGAACAGGTCTTTTCTTTTTCTTCTTTGGTCTGTCACTGCGAACCTCTTTGACCTCGGTTTCTTCTACTGTTTCGACATCTTCAAAGTTTGACAATTCAACTTCGGTAATCTCCGACAAATCCTCTTCAACTCTCTGAACAGGTCTTTTCTTTTTCTTCTTTGGTCTGTCGCTGCCTTCTTCACGAACCTTTGCCGGCTTCTCACTCTCAAATGTATCGTCATCATCTAAACTGAAAATATCTCCGAAAAGCTCGTCAAAATCCTCATCATTTGACGGCTTATTCATATAGTAACTTTTAGGCTTTGATGTTTTAGAAACTTTAGCATTTCCGAATTTGCTGCGTTTCTGACCGTTACTTCTGTTTTCGGTTCTTCTAGAGTTCTCCGAATCGGATTGCCCGGCATTGCCTTTGACACTCCCCAAAACTCTCTTTTTATTGCCATTATAATTCTTATTGTTTCTCGGCTTGCGGCTGCCGTCATTCTCCGACCTTTCCGAACTGCGAACCGGTCGCTCCTCCGAAACGTCCTCGGAAATTTCGTCCGTTTCGGGCTTGCTTTTCTTATAATAATTCTTATTATAACTGCGACTGCGGTTACCGTTATTTCTTCTCGGCTTGTCGGTATTTTTAAAATTATCGTCCATAAAAGCTGTTACCTCCTATTATCAAAATCTAAAGTACAAGAACGGGTTGCTTGTTGCATCTACAAGAAGAAGTGTACAAATCACGAGCAAGCCAAGGCAGTAAACAACCTTAAGAGCCTGACCCACAGCTACAGTATTTGAATTCTTATCAACAAGTTTATTCACAACCTGACTTACAGGGAAGCAGGCAAGCACTGAGGCTGCGATAAGAAAACAGTTGTTCACAAGCGAAGTTGCAGCGATAGTATCGGAAAGGGCATTGCCGTTTGCACCTATAAGATTTTTAAAGAAGTTGCCAAGCTGAGAGAAATCCTCAAAATAGAAAATACCGAAACCGATAATAATAATCAATTTACTGTAGATATGAGTAACAACCGTGGGGATAGCTTTCATTCTCTTTTTGCCAACGAGCTGTTCGATAAGAATGAACGTACCGAAATAAAGACCCCAGATAATATAGTTCCAAGACGCACCGTGCCAAAGACCCGTAGAGAACCACACAAGGAAGAGATTCAAATACTTGCGTCTTTTGCCTGCAATCGGAACATACAAGAGATAATCTCTGAAAAACGAACCGAGCGAAATATGCCACCTTTGCCAAAATTCGGCAATATTACGGCAGATAAAGGGGTGATTAAAGTTTTCGTTAAAGTGGAAACCAAAGATACGACCCAAACCGATAGCCATATCGGAATAACCGCTGAAATCGAAGTAAACGTACATAGCATAAACCACAACTGTATACCAAGTACCGAATACCGAAAGAGCAGAAATATCCTGACCGAAAAATGTTTCGACAATCGACCACAGATTATTGGCAAGAATAACTTTTTTTGCAAGACCAATCATAAATCTGCAAGAACCCTCGGAGAGGTCGGCAATAGTAGTTTTTCTGTTATCGATTTCCTGTTCGATAACGCTGTAGCGAACGATAGGGCCTGCAATAAGCTGGGGGAACAGCGACACGAACAGCAAAAATTTATAATAATTTTTCTGAACCTTAACCTGATCCCAGTAGCAATCGAGGATATAGGAAATAATCTGAAACGTATAGAAGCTGATACCTATCGGGAGAGTAATGTTCGGCACTGGAATATCAATCGGTAAAATCAAATTAAGATTCTCAACGATAAATCCGAGATACTTAAAAATCACGAGCATACCCAAGCTGTAGACAAGCGACCCCGCAACAGCGAGCTTGCCGAGCTTGTCTTCCCGATGCTTATCGATAGCCAGACCCAGAAGCCAATTGACTATGGTGCTTAGAATCAACAGCAATACAACCGCAGGCTCACCCCACGCATAGAACACAAGCGAAAACACTATTAAAACAGCGTTTTTGTACTTTATATTTTTACCAACGAAATAGAACAACAGACAGGCCGGCAGAAATATGTACAGAAAAAACAAATCAGCAAAAACCATATTTTTCTTATTCTTCTCCTTTTCTTTGATAAATAGCTGACTTTAGCTTAATGCAATTTGCAATGTGCAATGTGCAATGTGCAATGTACAATGTGCAATTTGCAATTTTGGGTACAGTATACATTTTAATATTGTATTCTTATTAAAAACGTACAATCACCAAAACAAATAAAGCTATGGTCAAGCATAACTATTTATAATTATAGTACATCTATCTCCAAATTGCAACAAATTACGAGCAAAATAATTACAAAAATATAAACAAACAATGGCGAGTTTTTAAATTAGTTTTGTGATTTGTGCGGACAACGTCCGCAGGAGATACGTGAAGATAGTTTATTCATAAAATTAAATTACGAACCCGACCGAAAGTTATGCTTAACAATAAATTTAAAAAAAAACAAAACAGAGGAACATCAAAAATTCGGTGTTCCTCTGCTAATAATTTATTATTGCATAAAATTGCACATTGCACATTTGTTTTTGTTTTTCCGTCAGCGAGCAGGGCTCTGCCCCTGCACCCCGCAAGCTTTAAAAAGCTTGACCAAACTTTAACAGGTCGCTGCCGATAGTTCTTTAAAATAATCCGCTGATAACTCCGTTTTCGTCAACGTCAATTCTCTCTGCCGCAGGAACTTTCGGCAGTCCCGGCATAGTCATAATGTTGCCCGTCAACGCAACAATGAAGCCTGCACCTGCCGCAATCTTCAAATTTCTTACCGTCACGGTAAACCCTGTCGGAGCACCAAGCTTTGACGCATCGTCCGAAAAGCTGTACTGTGTTTTCGCCATACAAACAGGCAGATTATCAAATCCGAGTGTCTTAATCTGAGCAAGCTGTTTCTTAGCGTTGGCTTCAAAAATAACACCGTCGCCGCCGTAAATTTTCTTAACGATATTCTCGATTTTGTTTTCAATCGTGTCGTCAAGATCGTAGCTGTAAGTAAAATCGCCCTGCTCCTCTTCGCAAAGTCTGACAATCTCTTTGGCAACCTCAACACCGCCGTTGCCGCCGTCTGCCCAGACTGTCGAAAGACGGACATTAACTCCAAGCTCTTTACACTTCTCGATAATAAGGTCAATCTCCGCATCGGTGTCTGTCGGGAAACGGTTCACCGCAACAACAGACGGAAGCTTATAAACATTCTTAATAGCCGAAACGTGTCTTAAAAGATTCGGGATTCCCTTTTCGAGAGCCTCTAAATTCTCCTCGTTCAAATCTGTTTTCGCAACACCGCCGTGCATTTTCAACGCACGAACAGTCGCAACGATAACAACCGCCGACGGAGTAAGTCCTGCATAGCGACACTTGATGTCAAGGAACTTTTCCGCACCCAAATCCGCACCGAAACCGGCTTCCGTGATAGCGTAGTCACCGAGTTTCATAGCCATTTTTGTAGCGATAACGGAGTTGCAGCCGTGAGCGATATTCGCAAAAGGACCGCCGTGAACCAGAGCCGGAGTACCCTCCAAGGTCTGAACAAGATTCGGCTTGATAGCGTCCTTAAGGAGAGCGGTCATAGCACCTGCGGCTTTAAGGTCGCCAGCCGTGACAGGTTTTTCGTCATAAGTGTAGCCGACAATAAGACGTGAAAGTCTGTCTTTCAAATCGGTAATCGAGGTTGCAAGACACAGCACCGCCATAATTTCCGAAGCAACCGTAATGTCGTAGCCGTCCTCACGGGGAACACCGTTCACTCTGCCGCCCAAGCCGTCCGTTAAAAAACGAAGCTGTCTGTCGTTCATATCGACACAGCGTTTCCAAGTAATACGGCGAGGATCGATATTAAGCGAATTTCCCTGATATATATGATTGTCAAGCATAGCCGCAAGAAGATTATTTGCCGCACCGATTGCGTGAAAATCGCCCGTGAAGTGAAGATTTATATCTTCCATAGGAACAACCTGAGCATATCCGCCGCCTGCCGCACCGCCCTTAATGCCGAACACAGGACCCAAAGACGGTTCACGCATAGCAACAACAGCGTTCTTACCGATTTTCCTTAAACCGTCCGCAACACCGATAGTAGTTGTAGTTTTTCCCTCACCTGCGGGGGTTGGTGTGATAGCGGTAACAAGAATAAGCTTGCCGTCCTGTCTTGTACTTTCTTTCATAAGCGAAAGGTCAATTTTCGCCTTGTAATTGCCGTACTGTTCGAGATACTTCGGCTCAATGCCTGCTGTATCGGCAATCTCGACAATATTTTTCATTTCAACCGATTGTGCAATTTCAATATCACTCTTATACATTTTGTTCTCTCCTTTTTTAATACGTGAAGATAGTCCTTTTTAGCCTAACTTCACGCACCCGACCAATAAATATTTTAGTCGGTAGTTTTTGACCAACTTTATTTCGTGCAATAACAATCATATCAAAAACTTTAACCAAAGTCAAATAAGGTAACAAAAGTTGAACTTTAACTTCGTCCCTCTCCTGCGGACGTTGTCCGCCATCAAATTCCCAGTATGGAAAATGTGCCGTATTCTTCAAGAGTGTCATTCACCCAGACCGTCAATTTGTCAAACAGTTCTTCCTGTTTGCTGTTTTTCGGAATAAGGGAAACAAGCTTTTTCCATTGTTCGGGAGTTATTGCATTATTCATACCGTAATAATCAAATTCGGGTACAGCAATTTGAAAATACTTGTACAACTCGAATTTATCAAAAATATCCTCATCAAGAAAGAGGGAATCCTCTAACCAGAATTTTCCGTTAGGAACTGTCAGAAAATAACTTGAACATTTATACTTGTCTAATTTGCCCTGTGTGTCGTTACAACACCTTGAAATACGTCAGTATTCCTGCGGTCCTGCGTCTAAATTGTTCAACTTATTTCCCAACAGTTCCTTAAATTCGCCTTTTTGAAACTCAAAGTAACAAGTACCTTGTCTTTCACTGTTTTTAATAAAATATTTCATTTTTTAATATCACAGCTTCCAATTCAGTATCCTATATATTTTGCTTTGACAATATACAAAATCATAATATGTATCGGATAAGCGGCATAAAACAAATACTTCAAAAACTTACCCTTAATAAATCCCCTCTTGCCGTTGTACATATTAATCGGAATAAACCCGAAAAACGTCGAAAAAGACCAAGAAACAATACTGCTTCCCACAATAGCCTGAATAAGCTTTTTATCCCTCAAAGCATACATTGCCAAAATTAAACAGTAACCTTTATAGGTATAATCTGCTTTGAACACCGCCGAAAACACAAACAGCCCCAAAAGCAAAGCGACTTGCTTAACCTTTTGTTGACTGTACTTTTCATAGAAACACATTCCCAGAAAACCCAGAAACAGCGTAAAAAACACATTCTGTTCCTTATACAAAAGCGTTCCCGTATGCTCCAGATTCCACGGTATTTCGGAAATCAAAGCGAACACCAAAAGATTAATACCGTACTTTTTCCTGCTGTGCGTGTGAAGAAAACCCTCCACCAACAGAAAACAATATATAGGAAAAGCCACTCTTCCAATCAGCCGAAAAATCATATACAAACTGAACCTCTGCGACCCCACCGAAAACAGCGAAACACGAGCCTTTGGAAATTCATGTATTATTATAGCACCTATATGGTCAATAATCATAGTTATAAGTGCAATCATTTTGAGTGTACTTCCCGACAGACATTTATATTTTTTAATATTCCACCACCCCTTTGTTTTATCTCCCAAGACCGACCCTCTAACCCCCTCACAAGACAAACTCTCGGTCGGGTACATAAATTAAAGCTAAAAAGGACTATCTTCACGTGTTAAAAAAATCTTCACGTGTTAAAAAAGATTCTTTTTATCCAAAAGAATTTTCTCAATAATATCCTCCGTGTCTGCACCGTAGTCAAGACCTACCATATTCGGATAAAAAATATAGTTGTAAATATCGACAAGACCCGTTTCGAGTTTGAGCATCTCCAGATAATATGCAAGTTCCGAGTCACTGTAACCGCACTCGCATATATCGGTGACGATTTCGGAAATTTCTTCGTCGCTCAAACCCTGTTTTTCGGGAGTGGGCATAAGCACGGAACGAGCCAATTCTTCAAGGCTTGTCCAACTCCAATACTCCGCAAAGGACGATATATTTATATCGGACTTACCCGTTAAGGCTCTTAACCGCACTTGAAGTTCTTGAAATTCATTGTCGTAATCTTCGTTTGCACCTGTTTCAAAAATCTCTGCAATTCTGTCGATAATATCCATAGTTTCGGATAATTTACTTTCATCTATTTTATCCACGTGCCTCGACCTCCTTTTTTAATTTAACTTCACGAACCCGACCGGCAGACAACGTCCGCTGGAGATACGTGAAGATAGTTCTTCTATAACCTAACTTCACGAACCCGACCGGCGGACAACGTCCGCTGGAGATACGTGAAGATAGCTCTTCTATAACCTAACTTCACGAACCCGACCGGCGGACAACGTCCGCAGGAGATACGTGAAGATAGTCCTTCTATAACCTAACTTCACGAACCCGACCAATAGTTAATATTAGTCGGAAGTTTTGAAATACTTTGTTGAGTATCTTAACTTGATTATTTTATTCGCCGCTTTATTGTCCGTTTTATGTTTAAGCCGTTCAAGCCGTCTTTTGCCGTTTCTGCGGTCGGCGGCTTTCAGAATATTCGCCAATCCCCAGTAATCGTTTTCAAAATGCTTATCGAACAATTCGTCTTTCGGTGTTTCAATATATTCTCTTATCAGATTTGAAATATCGGAAACATCATTTTCATAAGGATAAAATCTGTTAGCTTTGTTTTTAGATAAATTTTTAATATGACCGTTTTCGTTTACGAATTGTTTTGGATAGTCAAATATTATTTCACCGCCCAAAGTTATCCAGTATCTAGGCAGGTCGGTCGAACCGCACTTACTTTGCATTCTGTACTTTGTACAATGTATTTGAAAATCTATGCTTGTATCAATTATCGAATACAAATCCCTTTGAAGTGTACTCCACCTTTTCACAAAATCAATCCTTTCAAGGCATATCTAATTCATTGTGAATACTCTGTAATATTTCAGTGTCAATGTCGATATAACAATCCATATATTTTATAGTCTGATGTATTCCCTCGGAAATATCGTTTTTATCTTTATCATTGTCGGATTCCTTGTCACCTTTCAGACACCAATAATATTGACTATACCACAAATCCTCTGCTGTAAATTTATCTGTATTTGCAAGGATATCATTTTTTCTGTTGTTAAGTATAAAAATCATCTGTACAAAAATATTTTCATTTTCGTTTAAAACGATATCCTTTAAAACAGAAACATCATCTGTATCAAAAAGCTTAAATTTTTTTTGCACATAAACCCATTCCTTTTTAATTTTATTCGGTAATTTTAGATTATTCTATTATATATATTTTTTTAATTTCTCTATTATAAATTTTTGCTGTAACAAACAAACTTCCGTCAATCAATAACTTTTCTAAAAAGCAAACCGCAGGTTTGCCACCACTTTTTTAACCTGTCACGGTTAAAAACCAAAGTCAAATAAGGTAACTAAAGTTTGACTACACAAAATTTTGCACCTTCGACCGTTTCCCGTCAGCGTTGCCGACTTATTTAAAATATTTTCGTGGTGACAAACCAGCTTCTGCCAATCAATAACTTTTCTAAAAAGCAAAGTCAAATAAGGTAACTAAAGTTTGACTACACAAAATTTTGCACCTTCGACCGTTTCCCGTCGGCGTTGCCGATTTATTTAAAGTATTTTACTGCCGAGCGGAACATACCCATTTCGTATGTGCCGTCAACATTCTTGTAAAGTCCCTCGCCGATTCTCTCCGAGTGACCCATTTTACCGAATACACGTCCGTCGGGTGATGTAATACCCTCAATCGCAAATACAGAGTCGTTCGGGTTAAATCTTACGTCATTAGTTGGATTACCGCTCAAATCAACATACTGAGTAGCAATTTGACCATTCTCCGCAAGCTCTTTCAAAACCTCGTCATTCGCAAGGAAACGTCCCTCACCGTGCGAAATCGGCACTGTGTAAATATCTCCGACATTTGTTTCCATAAGCCACGGCGACTTATTGGAAGCAATTCTTGTTCTCACAAGTCTTGACTGGTGACGGCTGATTGTGTTAAATGTCAAGGTCGGGCAGTTCTCGTCCGTGTCGATAATCTTTCCGTACGGCACAAGACCCAGCTTTACAAGTGCTTGGAAACCGTTGCAGATACCTGCCATAAGACCGTCCCTGTTTTCCAAAAGTTCAGTTACCTCGTTCTTAATAACAGCGTTTCTGAAAAATGCAGTGATAAATTTACCCGAACCGTCAGGCTCGTCACCGCCCGAGAAACCTCCCGGAATGAATATAATCTGTGCTTCTTTAATGCTCTTCGCAACGTATTCAACCGATTCCGAAATACCCTTTGCCGTGAGATTCTTAATAACAATAATCTCGGGGTCTGCACCTGCATCTCTGAGAACCTTTGCCGTATCAAATTCGCAGTTTGTACCGGGGAACACAGGGATAACAACTTTCGGCTTTGCCGTCTTGATTGCAGGCGACGGATAGTTGTTTGCACTGTAGGAGAATGTCGGAATTTCCTTTTTCTCCATAGGAATATTACAGGAATAAACAGGCTCAAGCTTGTTCTCGTAAATCGAAAGGAGTTCGTCAATGTCAAGAGTTTTTCCGCTATAGGAAATTTTCTTGTCGTCCGTAGTTGTACCTAAAGTAATACCTATGTCCGTATCGTCCGTAAGTTCGAGAACAAATGCACCGTAATTGTAGCCGAAAATCTCATCAAGAGAAATCTCGTCATTATACTTAAAGCCGACATCATTACCGAAAGACATTTTCAAAACTGCTTCCGCAACACCGCCGTAGGTCGGAGTATAAGCCGCTGCAACTTTGCCCTCTCTCATAAGCTTTGTCACGGTTGCGTAAACCTCTTTAAGCGATTTCGCAATCGGTAGATTGTTTTCGTCATACTCGGGCTTCAAAAGTACAACCTTATGACCCGACTTTTTAAATTCATTCGTGATAATATTATCCGTTTTATCCATAGTAACAGCGAATGAAACAAGCGTAGGCGGAACGTCCAAATCCTCAAACGAACCCGACATTGAATCCTTACCGCCTATAGACGCACATTCCAAATCAAGCTGTGCTTTAAGCGAACCGAGTAAAGCCGAAAGCGGCTTACCCCAGCGTTTGCCGTCACGGTTGGGTCTTTCAAAGTACTCTTGGAACGTAAGGTAAACATCTTCAAAAGCTGCACCTGTTGCGATAAGCTTAGACACAGACTCGACAACAGCAAGATATGCCCCGTGATACGGACTTTTCTCCGTAATGAACGGATTGTAACCCCAAGCCATAACCGAACAGGACTTTGTATGTTTCTGCTCCATAGAAACTTTCTGAACCATAGCTTGAATAGGTGTCTGCTGATTTTTACCGCCAAACGGCATAAGCACAGTGCCTGCACCGATAGTGGAATCGAATCTCTCGGAAAGACCTCTCTTCGAGCAAACATTCAAATCGTCCGCAAGTTCCTTGTAAAGTGTGTCGAACTCGCCGTCAACCTTGCGTGTATAATCCTGCGGAACATCGGGAGTAATGACAATATGCTTTTCCGCACCGTTTGAATTAAGGAACTCTCTCGAAATATTTACGATATCCTTGCCGTTCCACTTCATAACAAGACGTGGCTCTTCCTTGACAACCGCAACAACCGTAGCTTCGAGGTTCTCGCTTTCCGCAAGCTCCATAAATCTCTGAACGTCCTTAGGCTCAACAACAACAGCCATTCTCTCCTGTGACTCAGAGATAGCAAGCTCTGTGCCGTCCAGACCGTCATACTTTTTCGGAACTGCATTGAGGTCAATTTCAAGACCGTCCGCAAGCTCGCCTATAGCAACAGAAACACCGCCTGCACCGAAATCGTTGCAACGCTTGATAAGAAGTGACGCTTCTTTGTTTCTGAAAAGTCTTTGAAGTTTTCTCTCCTCGGGAGCGTTACCTTTCTGAACCTCCGCACCGCAGCTTTCAAGCGATTCAACAGTATGCGATTTTGAAGAACCCGTTGCACCGCCGCAGCCGTCACGGCCTGTACGGCCGCCCAAAAGAATAACGATATCACCGTCTTCGGGACGTTCACGGCGAACATTCTCAGCAGGAGCAGCAGCAATAACAGCACCGATTTCAAGACGTTTCGCAGCATAGCCGTCATGATAAATCTCGTCAACCTGACCTGTTGCAAGTCCTATCTGGTTACCGTATGAGCTGTAACCGGCAGCGGCAGTTGTGACGATTTTTCTCTGAGGTAGTTTACCCTTAATTGTTTCGCTGACAGGCTTAAGCGGATTTGCCGCACCCGTAACACGCATAGCACCGTACACGTAAGAACGACCCGAAAGCGGATCTCTTATCGCACCGCCGATACAAGTAGCCGCACCGCCGAAAGGTTCAATTTCGGTTGGGTGGTTATGTGTTTCGTTCTTGAAGAGCAAGAGCCAATCCTCTTCCTCGCCGTCTGCGTCAACCTTGATTTTAACAGTACAAGCGTTGATTTCCTCGGATTCGTCCAGCTTATCGAGTTTACCCGTTGCCTTAAGATATCTCGCACCAATAGTACCCAAATCCATAAGGTTTATAGGCTTTGTTCTGCCGATAGCCTTTCGAGTTTCAAGGTACTCGTCAAAAGCTTTCTGCAAAAGCTCGTCTTCAAATTTAACACTGTCGATAGTGGTCAAAAACGTTGTATGTCTGCAATGGTCTGACCAGTATGTATCAATCATTTTAATTTCGGTGATAGTGGGATCTCTGTCCTCGCTTCTGAAATATGTCTGACAGAATTTGATATCGTCCAAATCCATAGCCAAACCCTTTTCGGAGATAAACTCTTTCAAGCCGTTTTCGTCAAGACTGTTAAAGCCGTCAAGGGCAGCAACCTCTGTCGGGATATCGTACTCCGAAACAAGAGTGCTGTACTTTTCAAGAGAAGCTTCACGGCACTCAACAGGATTGATAACGTACTTCTTTATCTGCTCGATTTCGTCATCTATAAGGAAACCGTCTAATATATAAACCTTAGCCGTACGAACAAGCGGTCTTTCCTTTTGGGAGATAATCTGAATACACTGTGCGGCGGAATCTGCTCTCTGGTCGAACTGACCGGGGAGATACTCAACGGCGAACACCAAATCACCAATTGTATTTTCAAGTTCATCGGTTACAATATCTAGCTGAGGTTCTGAAAAAACAGTACCCTTGCAGTAATTGAAAAGTTCCTCGTCGATATTTTCGACATCGTACCTATTGAGAATACGAACGCTTTTCAAATTCTTAATACCGAGCAGTGTATTTATATCATTACACAAAGCTTTAGCCTCGTGTGCAAGCTCTTCTTTCTTTTCAACAAAAATTCTGTAAACCACAAATAGTCCTCCTTTTTTTCGCACGTGAAACCAGTCTATTTTATACTCAAGATTAAAAAGATTTACCATTTTCCTGCGGACGTTGTCCGCCGAATTGCCGGTCTAAGAAAGAAAAGTGCTAAATCTTAATGCTTTCGAGAATTACTAATTGACTGCAAGTGCTTTTTGTCCTATATCTTTACGGCAGTAAGCATTTTCAAAAGTAATACTTTCGGTTGCCTTGTAAGCGTCCTTAATAGCCTGTTCGAGAGTATCGGCTTTTGCAACGACATTCAGTACACGACCGCCGTTTGTAAGCAGCTTTCCGTCCTCAAGCTTTGCACCTGCGATATAAAAATCAGCATTGTCCGCAAGCTCGCCGATTGTAATTTCAAAACCCTTTTCGTAAGACTTCGGATAACCCTTTGAAGCAAGTACCACACAACACGCATTGCTGTCCGCAAACTTAACTTCAACCTCCGAAAGTCTTTCCTCACGAACTGCCTGCATAATCTCGAACAAATCACTTTCCAGAAGCGGAAGTACAACCTGAGTTTCGGGGTCGCCGAATCTACAGTTATATTCGATAACCTTAGCACCGTTCGGGGTAATCATCAAGCCGAAATACAAACAGCCCTTGAAAGGTCTGCCCAGCTCCGACATAGCGTTAATTGTCGGGAGGAAAATTTTCTCCATACATTCTTTAGCGACTTCCTCGGTATAATAAGGGTTCGGGGCAACAGTACCCATACCGCCCGTGTTAAGACCCTTGTCGCCGTCCAAAGCACGTTTATGGTCCATACTCGACACCATAGGCACAACAGTCTTACCGTCCGTAAACGAAAGCACGGAAACCTCCGGACCCGTCAAAAACTCCTCAATAACAATTCTGCTTCCGCTCTCGCCGAAAATCTTATCCTGCATCATCGACTTAACGGCAGCCTCTGCATCTTCCCTTGTTTCGGCGATAATAACACCCTTACCGAGAGCAAGACCGTCCGCCTTAATAACAGTAGGAATAGGAGCGGTTTTGATGTACTCCAAAGCTTTATTAATATCGTCAAAAACTTCATACTTCGCTGTGGGAATACCGAACTTCTTCATCAAATCCTTAGAGAAAACCTTACTTCCCTCGATAACAGCCGCATTAGCACGAGGACCGAAACAGGGAATACCGATTTCTTCAAGAGCGTCAACAGCACCGAGAACAAGCGGGTCATCGGGAGCGACAACCGCAAACTCGATATTGTTTGTTTTTGCGAACTCAACAATTTTCGGAATGTCGGTAGCACCGATATTCACGCACTCAGCGTCGGCAGCGATACCACCGTTACCGGGAAGAGCGTAGATTTTTGTAACCTTTTCGCTTTCCTTAAGCTTTTTGATAATAGCATGTTCACGGCCGCCGCCGCCAATCACCATAATTTTCATTTCGATAGACCTCCGTTTTTTACAGTTCTTCAAAGAACTTAACAGCACCGTCAAGCTCTTCTTGTCTGGGATAACCCTTTGCCTGTCCGCCGACAAGAGCAAACGAACCGAAATCGTCGAAAGCAAGGCAATCGTAAGTGCCGATTTCCTTAGCCTCTTTCTTTTCAAGAATCTTTCTGATATTGTCGTAACGCTTTGCACAGGGAACACCGTATGTACACATCAGAAACACCTTTTTATTCTTCGGCAAATTCTTCTTTGCAAAATCAATCACTTCCTCAGCGAAACTCTTGTGATAAATACCCGAAGCAAAACCGATTCTGTCGTAATCGGATAAATCAAATTTTTTCAAACGAAGAACATCAATCAAAGTTACCTCGTGATTTTTAGCTATCTCATCGAGAAGCTTTCTGGTGTTTCCGTGTGACTTTGAGCAATAAGCAATTACTGTCTTCATAAACTTTTCACCACTTTCTTTTTTACAATTAATCTGTAACGTTCGATTTTTAGGGAGGTAAAGTCGATAAAAATGGCTTAACCATCGAAAAAACTTAAATTTTAACACACCCTAATACGGCTAATGNNNTAATACGGCTAATGTTTAGGGGTGCTATTTTTAAAACTTTTGGCTTTGTTATCTGAAAAATCAAAGATATACTCCCTAATTGATGAACGTTACAGATTAATATCTTCCTTTTATAACTCTTAGTTCCTCGCCGATAAGAGTTTCAAGTTTGGAAAGCGTTTCGCTGTCAATGCCGCCGTTCTCAACAAGCATTGCTGTACGTGCAAAACCGCAGGGCATATTGTAAATCAAGTCGTTAATCGAAACAATATCACCGCAGCAAGGTACTTCAAAATTCGGGTTTTTGCAGTCGTTTTCAAAATAGCCGTCCATTGCCTGACCCCACCAATCGAAGTCAATCATTTCACCGCAGTCCGGACAAATTATTTCTTTGAGATTCCCTCCGCAGTCCACAAAAATGATACCCTCGTCCAACTCAAATTCAACGTCAAGCTTTCCGTCTAAAACTTCACTGATTTCATCTCTTTTTTCCCAAAGCAAGGTTGATTCGGGAACGGTCGAAATAACCTTTGTAAATGTATCCGACATTTATTCCAATCTCCTTTCCGTCTGACATTATCCGAAAAGAGTAAAACCGTACAAATACAGGTTTTTTATTCATCTGTATCTGTACGGTAACTATATAACCAAATTGCGAAACAACGCTTTTCACGCTGCCGACGGCATTACAATTAATGGTGGAACAATCTCATCTTTGTGAATACCATTGCTATGTCGTACTCGTTGCAGGCTTCGATAACATTGTCGTCACGGATAGAACCGCCCGGCTGTGCAATATAGCTTACACCGCTTCTTCTTGCACGCTCGATATTGTCGCCGAACGGGAAGAATGCGTCACTGCCGAGGGAAACTCCCTTAATCTTCGACAGATACTCTTTCTTCTCCTCTCTTGTGAGCGGCTCGGGCTTAACCTTGAAGTACTGCTGCCAAACGTTCTCACCGAGAACATCTTCGTCATCGTCGGAGATGTAAACATCGATAACATTATCTCTGTCGGGTCTGCCGAGAGTATCGAGGAACGGAAGATTAAGCACTTTGTCGTGCTGACGTAAATGCCAAATATCAGCCTTGTTTCCTGCAAGACGTGTGCAGTGTATTCTCGACTGCTGACCTGCACCCACACCGATAGCCTGACCGTCAACCGCATAGCAAACGGAATTCGACTGTGTATACTTAAGCGTAATGAGAGCAATAATCAAATCGATTTTAGCGTCCTCGGGGATATCCTTGTTGTTTGTAACAACGTTTTCAAGAAGAGCATTGTCAATCTTGAATTCGTTTCTGCCCTGCTCGAAAGTAATGCCGTAAACCTGCTTACGCTCGATCGGGTCGGGCTTGTAGTTCTCGTCAATCTTGACAATATTGTAATTGCCCTTTTTCTTCGACTTCAAAATCTCCAAAGCCTCGTCTGTGTAGCCCGGTGCGATAATGCCGTCGGAAACTTCTCTCTTGATAATGTTTGCTGTTGTAACGTCACATACATCACTCAAAGCAATCCAGTCACCGAAAGAAGACATTCTGTCCGTACCTCTTGCTCTTGCATAAGCACAGGCAAGCGGAGAATCGTCAAGACCCTCTATATCGTCAACGAAGCAAGCCTTTTTGAGCTTATCGCTCAAAGGTCTGCCGACAGCAGCCGACGTGGGGCTTACGTGCTTAAAGGAAGCAGCCGCACAAAGACCCGTTGCTTCCTTGATTTCCTTAACAAGCTGATAGCTGTTGAAAGCGTCAAGGAAATTGATGTAACCCGGTTTACCGTTGAGAATCTCAATCGGGAGTTCCTCGCCGTTCGACATAAAAATCTTAGAAGGCTTCTGATTTGGGTTACAGCCGTATTTAAGTTCAAATTCTTTCATTCTTCAATTCCTCCAAGCAAATTATACTTTCAGTTCGGATTTTATTTCTTCCGTATAAAGTCTGTCAAGTACGGGCTTAACCTCGTTCTCGATAAACTCCTCAACCTGCGAAACACTTCTGCCTACATAAAGAATCGGGTCAAGCTCGCTCTCGATTTCCTCTTTTGTAATCGGGAAAGCAATGTCGGCTGCAATCCTGTCTATCAAATCATTCTCGCCGCCCTCTTTCTTAACCTTGTAAGCCGCTGCGTGGGAATGCTCTCTCAGAAGTTCGTGCAGCTCCTGACGGTTGCCGCCGTTCTTTACGCTCTTCATCATAATGTTTTCCGTAGCCATAAACGGAAGTTTCTCCATAACTCTTCTCGTTACAACCTTATCATAAACTACAAGTCCGTTTGTGATGTTGATGTAAATATTCAGAATCGAATCCACTGCAAGGAAAGCCTCGGCAACGGAAATTCTCTTGTTTGCACTGTCGTCAAGAGTTCTCTCAAACCACTGTGTACCTGCTGTAAGAGCCGGGTTAATCGAATCAACAATAACGTATCTTGCAAGCGAAGAAATACGCTCGCTTCTCATTGGATTTCTCTTGTAAGGCATAGCCGATGAACCAATCTGACTTTTTTCAAACGGCTCTTCCATTTCCTCAAAGGACTGGAGAATTCTCAAATCATTTGAGAATTTGTAAGCACTCTGAGCGATACCCGACAAAGCCCCGAGGAAATAAGTATCTGTCTTTCTCGAATATGTCTGACCCGAAACCGCAACGCATTTTTCAAAACCGAGTTCCTCTGCGATAAGCTCCTCAACCTTTTTAACCTTTTCCTCGTCACCCTCGAAAAGCTCCATAAAGCTTGCCTGAGTACCCGTAGTACCCTTTGAACCCAAAAGTTTTAAGTTTGAAAGCTGGAATTCGAGATTTTCTATATCCTGAATAAGCTCGTACATCCAAAGAGTTGCACGCTTGCCCACGGTTGTGAGCTGTGCCGGCTGCAAATGAGTGTAGGCAAGGCACGGCAATGCCTTGTACTGTTCGGCAAACTCCGAAAGATTCTTGATAACCTGTGCACACTTTTTCAAAACAATATTAGATGCTTCTCTGAGAATGATAACATCTGTGTTGTCACCGACATAGCAGGAAGTAGCACCCAGATGTATAATAGGCTCTGCCTTGGGGCATTGCTTGCCATAAGCGTAAACGTGCGACATAACATCGTGACGTACAACTTTTTCTCTTGCCTCTGCCGTTTCAAAATCGACGATATCTCTGTACTTTTCAAGCTCAGCGATTTGCTCGTCCGTGATGTCAAGCCCCATTTTCTGTTCTGCCTTTGCGAGGGCAATCCAGAGTTTGTGCCATGTTGTGAACTTGAACTTTTCGGAAAATACATACTGCATTTCCTCACTTGCGTATCTCGTTGAAAACGGAGAAATATAACTTTCCTTGTTTGCTGCCATAGCCTAAACCGTTCCTTTCTTTTTTTTACACGTGAAGATAGTCATCTATAATCTAACTTAACGAACCCGACCGAGTGGACAACGTCCACGGGAGATACGTGAAGATAGTCATTTCTTACGGACATTATCTGCCGAATTATGCATTCTTATTAATCATTCTGTTTTCAATCTCGCCTGTTGCAAGGTCGATGTATCTTACGTAGATAGAAATTTTATTCTGCTCGTTGAGATTGCTCCAGATTTTCTTCTCGAACTCATCAATGCTATTCGGGACAGCAACTCTCTCAGGCTCACCCATAAATGTCGGGATAGGATTTCCGTCCGTAACATATGTGTGAATAAAGTGACCTATACCGTCAAGGGCATTGTAGGAGAATGTATAACGGCTGCACTCGCTGCCCTCTAAGTCGGCACTTTTGAGAATGCTCATTTTGTAGGTAAGCTTCTCGCCGAAGTTGAGAATACCGCTTATTCTCGGTGTCCAGTTCGGGGGGTCGGGTTCAAACTCACGTGTTTCGAGAGCTTCTTCAAAAGTCTTGCCGTCTGCGATAAAATCATATATAGTGTCTGTCTGGTCGCCGTTTGTTACAATAAGCTTGTTTCCGATTTTTCTTATCGGGGAATATATAATAAGCGACGGGTCTTCAACCTTAGATGCGTCAAACGGGTGAATAATAACCTCGTCACCGTTCTCAACAAAAATACGGTTGCGGCTGTTTTCGCTTCTTCCCATAATGAAGTACGCAACAGCTGCCTTTGTGCCGTCCTCTGTCTTTCCGATTACAATACCTCTTCCGACATAGGGATTGCCGTTGATAAGCTCCCCGATGTCATAAGTCTGATAAACATTCATAATAATAGATTAACTCCTTTTTTTAACACGTGAAGATAGTTATTTTTAACCTTACTTTTCCTACCCGACCGATAGTCAACTTAATGCGGTAGTTTTTGACCGACTTTATTTGTGCAATAACAATCACACCAAATACTTTTTAAAGTTTTATTTATGCAATAATAATTACACCAAATACTTTAATCAAAGTCAAATAAGGCAACAAAATTTGAACTTCAAGAGATGTCGCACCTTCGACCCTCTCTTGCGGACGTTGTCCGCCCTTCGACCCTCTCCTGCGGACGTTGTCCGCCGTTGTCCGCCGTTGTCCGCCCTTCGACCATTTCTAGCGGACGTTGTCCGCCGTTGTCCGCTCAAGCAGACCTCTGCTAACCTTTTCAACCGCCTGCGGAAGTATAATCCACTCCGCATTGACCATTACTCTTTTCTGAAGAACCTCGGGTGTATCTCCGTCCTCAATCTCAACAGCCTTTTGCATAATGATTTCGCCGCCGTCGGGAATCTCGTTCACAAAATGCACTGTAGCACCCGTAACCTTAACACCGTACGCCAAAGCCGCTTCATGCACTTTCAAGCCGTAAAAACCCTTACCGCAGAAAGACGGAATAAGCGACGGGTGAACATTGATAATTCTCTTCGGGTACTTCGCCGTAAAATGCTCGCTGAGAATACACATAAACCCTGCAAGCACAATAAGCTCAATGCCATTTTCATTAAGCAATGCAATAAGCTTATCTTCAAATTCAAGCTGCGAGCCGCATTCTTTTCTTGAAACAACAGCAGTTTTTATGTTTTCCTTTGCGGCTCTTTCAAGTGCGAAAGCGTTGGGGTTATTCGACACAACAAGTTTAATTTCTCCGTTTGCTATAACTCCGCTTTTCTGCTTGTCGATAAGTGCCTGTAAATTAGTGCCGCCGCCCGATACAAACACGGCAATTTTTACTTTTTCATTACTCATAGCTTTTCACCGTTTTTTTACATTTGAATATTGTTGTTCTTAGCTGTAATGTAGCCGAGCAGTCGGCTCAAATCGTTGTTGTTTGCATTGTGAATCGGAACTCTGCAAATCTCATATTTTTTCTTGTCGATAGTTTGGATTTGAATAACACGCTTACCTCTCTCACCGCTGCCCTTTACAAGCTGATAAATTTTTGTAATGTCGCTGTACTCGATAGCTCTGCCGCTTCTCTGTTTGATTAAAAAATACTTTCCGAGAATAAGCGTATCGTTAAACATTCTCTTACCTGTTTCAAAATCCTCGACAATATCGGATAAATCGTCTTTTCTAACATATTCGGCAAGATTATACTTATATGTTTTCTTTTTGTTTATGCCCCATATAATGAACACAATACCGAAAAGCAAACCGAAGCACAAAGCAAGAATTCCGATATTAGTTAGTTTACTGATAATACCGTACACAAAGCCGGCAGCTCCGATTATTATCACAATAACCCCGAAGACAATTTCAACAGTATTCGGCTTAACAAATTTTTCAAATTTCTTCTGACTTTCCTCCACTGTTCTGTAACACCTCCTTTTTGTGGGCGGACAACGTCCGCAGGAAACAAACTTTCGACAATCAAATACTCTCTTCACACGTAAAAGAAACGCCCTCGTTGCCTTTTACAACTTCACCGATAACGTATGCGTCTTCGCCCTGTGCTTTCAGAACCTCAACAGCCTTGTCTGCGTCTTCCTTTGCAACAATAACGCTCATTCCTACACCCATATTAAATGTGTTAAACATATCTCTTTCGGGAATATTTCCTACCTTTGCGATAAGCTCGAAAATCGGAAGTACTCTTACGGCACTTCTGTCAATCTTCGCACTGTAGCCCTCGGGCAAGCTTCTCGGAATATTCTCGTAGAATCCGCCGCCTGTGATATGAGAAACAGACTTAACCTTAACTTCCTCAAAGAGTGCAAGCATAGGCTTAACGTAAATCTTCGTAGGCGTAAGAAGAGTTTCGCCGATTGACTTTCCGCCCAGCTCCTCAACAGGTGACTTTATATCCGCACTCTCAACATCAAAAACTTTTCTTACAAGAGAAAATCCGTTTGAGTGAACACCGCTTGACGGCAAAGCTATAATAACATCACCCTCGGCAACGGTATTCTTGTCAAGAATTTTACTCTTATCAACAACACCCGTGGAGTAACCTGCAAGGTCGTACTCGTCCACAGGATAGAATCCCGGCATTTCAGCCGTTTCGCCGCCAATCAAAGCACAGCCCGACTGCACACAGCCCTCAGCAACACCTTTTACAATAGCTTCAATTCTTTCGGGAACATTCTTTCCGCAGGCAATGTAATCAAGGAAATAAAGCGGCTTTGCACCACAACAGATGATGTCATTAACGCACATCGCAACACAGTCTATTCCAACTGTATCGTGCTTATCCATAAGGAAAGCTATCTTAAGCTTAGTTCCCACACCGTCCGTACCGCTTACAAGAACTGGTCTTTCAATGCCTGTAACGTCAAGCTCAAACAAACCGCCGAATCCGCCTATATCCGAAACAACACCGCTTGTCATAGTGCGTGCGATGTGGCTCTTCATAAGCTCCACCGCTTTGTAGCCTGCCGTAATGTCAACGCCTGCTGCTTTATAGCTCTCACTGCAACTCTTCATTCGTGTCACCTTTTCCCTTATTTTTCTTTTTGGTTTTATCTATTTTTTGCTCAAACTTATTCTTGCTGCCCTGCGGAATCGGAGTGGGATATTTCTCATCAAAGCAAGCACAGCAGAACCCTGTGCAGCTGCTGCCGTCCGCAAGCTTAGTCACGTCCTCACGGCTGAGATATCCGAGCGAATCCGCACCGATAATCTCCGCAATCTCGGGGATAGTGTTCTTACAGGCAATAAGATTTTCTTTTGAATCAATGTCAACTCCGTAATAGCAGGGAGCAACGAACGGCGGAGCGGAAATTCTCACGTGAACTTCCTTAGCACCTGCCTCACGAACAAGACGGACAATTCTCGCACTTGTAGTACCTCTTACAATTGAATCGTCAATCATAATAACTCTCTTGCCCTTTACGACCTCCGAAATCGGGTTAAGCTTGATTTTAACCTTATCTTCTCTCGAGGACTGCCCCGGAGAAATAAAGGTTCTTCCTATATACTTATTCTTGATGAACCCTATTCCATATGGAATACCCGACTGTCTTGCATAGCCGACAGCAGCATCTATACCCGAATCAGGCACACCAATAACGATATCCGCATCTACAGTGTGAGATTTTGCAAGCAGCTCACCTGCCCTTACTCTTGCCATATGTACGTTGCAGCCGTCAATTTTTGAATCGGGTCTTGCGAAATAGATGTACTCAAAAATGCACATAGAATTATTCTTAGTTCCGCAGTGGTCTTCAATCGAACGAACACCGTCATCACCGAATACAACAATCTCACCCGGTCTGATGTCACGGATAAGCTTTGCACCGACAGCGTCCAAAGCACAGCTTTCGGAAGCGACGATATAACGACCGTCCTCTGTTTTGCCGTAACAAAGCGGTCTGAACCCTCTGGGATCTCTTGCGGCGATAAGCTTTGTAGGCGACATAACAACAAGCGAATAAGCACCGTCTATTTTATACATTGCACGGTTTACCGCTTCTTCGATAGACGGACAGTTAATTCTTTCCTTTGTGATAACATAGGAAATAACCTCCGTATCGCTTGTTGTGTGGAAGATAGAACCCTCAAGCTCGAGCTGTTCTCTGAGTTCCACAGAATTGACAAGGTTGCCGTTATGGGCAAGAGCCATTCTTCCCTTGATATGGTTTACGACAATAGGCTGAACATTGTTTCTGTCGTTAGCACCTGTTGTGCCGTAACGAACATGACCAATAGCCATATTGCCCTCACCGAAAGATTTAAGCATACGGGGAGTGAACACATCATTTACAAGACCTAAGTCTTTATACGAATGAATCACACCATCATCGTTTACAGCGATACCGCAGCCCTCCTGACCACGGTGCTGTAATGAAAACAATCCGTAATAAACAGTAGATGCAACATTGAGAGTTTCATTGCTGAACACCCCGAACACGCCGCATTCCTCATGTATCTTTTCGGAATCAGTAATCATATTAAACTCCTTTTTGCGGAGCGGATAACGTCCGCTGGAAACACATTAAAATATTCCTTTTTTATAAACAAACCCAACTTATAGTTGATTTTAGCCGGTAATCTTTAGATTATTCGATTAAAGAATTTTCGGGTGACAAACCAACTTTCGCCAATCGATAACTTCTACAAAAGCAAACCGCAGGTTTGCCACCTCAATTATTCTTTAATTCACTCTCCGAGTAAACGCTTCATAACTTCCTGATATGCGTCCTCTACACCGCCCATATCTCTTCTGAAACGGTCTTTGTCGAGCTTCTCGTTTGTAACGCTGTCCCAGAAACGGCAAGTGTCGGGAGAAATCTCGTCTGCAAGAACGATAGTGCCGTCTGCAAGTCTGCCGAACTCAAGCTTGAAGTCAACAAGCTCAATGTTTACCTCTTTAAGATACTCTGTAAGAATATCATTAACCGCAAAAGCATACTTAGCAATAACGTCAAGTTCGTCCTTTGTAGCGTAATTCATAGCGAGAATGTGGTATTCGTTTACCATAGGGTCGCCGAGGTCATCGTCCTTGTAGCAGTACTCAAGAACAGTCTTGTTAAGCTTTGTACCCTCTTCAAGACCAAGTCTTTTAGCGAGAGAACCTGCGGCAATGTTGCGAACGATAACCTCAAGAGGAACGATAGAAACTTTCTTAACGATAGTTTCTCTGTCGTTAATCTCCTCAACGAAGTGAGTGGGAACACCCTTGCTTTCAACAAGCTTCATAAGGTGGTTGGTAACTCTGTTGTTGATAACGCCCTTACCGAGGATAGTACCCTTTTTAAGACCGTTGTTAGCGGTAGCGTCGTCCTTGTAAGAAACGATACAATAATTCTCATCATCTGTAGCGAAAACTTTCTTAGCCTTACCCTCATACATCTGAACCGTCTTTTCCATTTTTAATTCCTCCTATTTTTTAATACGTTTTTTTAATACGTGTAGATAGTTTGTTTTATCAATAACTTTTATTACCCGACCAATAGTCAGCTTAATGCGGTAGTTTTTGACATACTTTATTTCATACAATAACAATCACACCAAATACTTTAACAAAAGTTAAATAAGGTAACAAAATTTGAATTTTGGTTAGACTGACAAAAGTACTTTCTCAAAATTGCGTGTAGCAAAATGAACAATAACAGACTTAAAAAGTAGCCGGAAAATCCTAGTTCTCTTTTGAAATTTTGTCGGTCAAACCAATTTTTAGAGATGTCGCACCTTCGACCCTCTCCTGCGGACGTTGTCCGCCGCCGCATTGAATTAATATTTGTTATATTTTTCGGAAACAAGCTTATTCTTTTCAAGAACCGCTTGTGCAGCCTTTGCTCTTGAATCGGCAAGCTTCTTTGCAAGCTCCTCATCGGATACGGCTAAAATCTGAACTGCAAGCAAAGCCGCATTTGCAGCACCGTCAATCGCAACGGTAGCCACGGGAATACCCGACGGCATTTGAACTGTCGAAAGCAAAGCGTCCAGACCATCAAGAGTAGATGATTTAACGGGAATACCTATAACAGGCAGCGTAGTATTTGCGGCAATAGCACCTGCAAGGTGAGCCGCTTTTCCGGCAGCCGCAATAACAGCACCGAAACCGTTTTCTCTTGCGTTTACGGAAAAATCTCTCGCTTGAATCGGAGTTCTGTGAGCCGAATAAACGTGAACCTCAAACGGCACGCCGTACTCTTCAAGCACCGAAAAAGCTTTTTCAACAACAGGCAAATCGCTGTCGCTGCCCATAATAATAGCAACTTTTTTCATTTGACAAGTAACCTCCTGATAACAACACTCTGTAACCGTCCTTAGAAAATAAGGAAAAATAAAGTTACATTTTTTTAACCTTTCACTAAAAAATGCAGTCCTACCTTGATAAGTAGGACTGCCCAGACGGTCGGCATAATTTTCTATCTTTTTGCTTCCTTGTGGTTGTCGTTAAAATTTACAATAAAGCTGTAAATTCGTCACAGTTTCCACTTCCGCCGGTTACAAAAAGTCTTACCCGAAATAATTTTAACATTATAAAGTATTTTTGTCAACAGTTTTTTTGCGGCGGCGGACAACGGCGGACAACGTCCGCAGGAAATACGTGAAGACAGTCTTTTTTATCAATAACTTCACGAACCCGACCGAAAGTATTTGGTACGATTGTTAATGCACAAATAAAGTTGGTCAAAAACTACCGAATTAGACAAATTATCAATCGGGCAACAAAAGCTATGTATTAAAAAACTATCTCCACGTATTAAAAAAGCGAATTGTATTATCAAGGAGTAACAGAAATAAAAAACATTGCAAAATGAATTTTCAAAAAATTCATTTCCCCTGTTGACTTTTTCAAGAAAGCGTTATATAATTTTTTTGTACGGACTGTGACAAGACGAGTTTCCGAATTTACGGTGCAGAGAGAGAACGGTTGGTGTGAGTTCTTCAGTTAAATCGGTTACGGCTACCTTTGAGTCCCTGTGTGAAAGCACAGCGTATTTTCTGCGTTAAAGAATTTCGGAGTGATGTGCGTTTTTTAATATGCATCTGCACATAATACGGGTGGTACCACGGTAAATTTATCGTCCCATATTCCTCGATATTATTCGGGAATTGGGACGTTTTTTATATTTTAAGGAACAATTGGGAAATAAGTTGAACAATTTAGACAAGTATAAATGTTCAAGTTATTTTCTGACAGATCCTAAGAGATGTCGAATATTCGACCCTCTCCTGCGGACGTTGTCCGCCGCATTAAACTAACGGAGGTTTCAGCAATATGGAATGGACAGGATTAAACGAACTCAGAGAAAAATATCTATCATTTTTTGAATCAAAAGGTCATCTGCGTTTGAAGAGCTTTCCGCTCGTTCCCCCAAAGGACGACACAAGCCTTCTTCTTATCAACTCGGGTATGGCTCCTATGAAAAAATACTTCACAGGCGAGGTTACTCCCCCCAGAAAAAGAGTTACCACATGTCAAAAATGTATCAGAACTCCCGATATCGAACGTGTAGGAATCACAGCACGTCACGGCACTTACTTTGAAATGCTCGGAAACTTCTCTTTCGGTGACTACTTCAAAGAAGAAGCTACCACTTGGGCTTGGGAATTTTTTACAGAGGTTCTCAAAATGCCAAAGGAAAAACTTTATGTTTCCATTTACGAAAACGACGAGGAAGCTTTCAAAATCTGGACGGAAAACCGTGGTGTTGACCCTGCTCATATGGTAAGACTCGGCAAGGAAGATAATTTCTGGGAACACGGCTCGGGTCCCTGCGGTCCCTGCTCGGAAATTTACTTCGACCGTGGCGAGGAAAAAGGCTGCGGAAAGCCTACATGCGGTGTAGGCTGTGACTGTGACCGTTATGTTGAAGTATGGAATCTTGTATTCACTCAGTTCGACAGCGACGGCAAGGGTACTTACACTCCGCTCGACCACCCGAACATAGATACAGGTATGGGTCTTGAAAGACTTGCATGCGTAATGCAGGGTGTGGATAATCTTTTCCTTGTCGATACCGTTCAGAACATTATGAAGCACATCAGCGAAATTACGGGCGTTAAGTACGGTGAAAACGAAAAGAACGATATTTCACTTCGTGTAATCACCGACCATATCCGCTCCACTACATTTATGATTAGCGACGGTGTTATGCCGTCCAACGAGGGCAGGGGCTACGTTCTTCGCCGACTTCTCAGAAGAGCCGCACGTCACGGACGTATGCTCGGTGTTACAGAACCGTTCCTTTACAATGTATGTTCAACCGTTATCGGCGAGAACGAGGGTGCTTATCCCGAACTTCGTGACAAGGAAGATTTTATCGTTAAGCTTATCAAGGTTGAAGAGGAGAATTTCAACAAAAACGTTGAACAGGGTATGTCACTTCTTAAAAATATTATGGATTCGGCAGAGGATAAAGTTATCAGCGGTGAAAATGTGTTTAAACTCAGTGACACCTACGGTTTCCCGATTGACCTTACAAAGGAAATTGCCGCAGATAACGGATTCACTGTTGACGAAGAAAAATTTAAAGAACTTCTTGCAGAACAGAAAAAGAGAGCAAGAAACGCACGCAAGAATGCAGGTGCTGATGCGTGGATAAGCGATTCAACAGACCTTTCGGATATCGCTAAAACAGAATTCACAGGCTACACCGAATTTGCAAATGACGCAAAAGTTTTGGCAATTGTCAAGGACGGCGAGAGAACAACAGCCGTTTACGAGGGCGACGAAGCAATTATCATTCTCGACAAGACATCATTCTATGCAGAGAGCGGCGGACAGGTCGGTGACACGGGCGTTATCACCTGCGGAGATTTCACAGCCGAAGTACTCAACACAACTAAGGACAACAACGGAATTTTCTTCCACTCCGCAAAAATCACAAAGGGTATGGCAAGCGTTGGTTCAGATGTAAGAGCTGAAATCAATGCCGCAAGACGTGAAGACATTATGAGAAATCACACAGCGGCACACCTCTTGCAGGCAGCTTTGAGAGAGGTTCTCGGCACACACGTTCAGCAGGCAGGACAGCTTGTCACGGACGACAAGTTCCGTTTCGACTTCACACATTTCTCGGCTATGACGGCAGACGAAATCAAGACAGTTGAGAAGCTTGTAAACGACAAGATTTTTGAAGCTATCGAGGTTACGAGTACGGAAATGCCGATTGAAGAAGCGAGAAAACTCGGAGCAATGGCATTGTTTGGCGAAAAGTACGGCGACATTGTAAGAGTAGTAAAGGCAAGCGATTTTTCGATTGAATTTTGCGGCGGTACGCATGTAAACAACACGGCTAAACTCGGACTTTTCCATATACGTTCGGAAGCGTCTGCGGCGGCAGGTGTGAGAAGAATAGAAGCCGTTACAGGTCAGGGAGTTCTTTCGTATCTTGCAAACTCCGTGGGAATTATTTTCGGAGCGGCTGAGAAGCTGAAAATCTCAAATCCTTGGGAACTTGTTCAAGGCTGCGAAAAAGTTTCGGAATCGCTCAAAGAGAAAGACAGAAAGATTGACGAGCTTAACAACAAGCTTGCACTGGGTATGGTATCACAGATTATCTCGACCGAAAAGAAAATTGGCGAGGTCAGCGTATTTACGGGAATACTTGAGGGAGTTACCGCCGATATGCTCAGAAACACCTGCGACAAGGTAACGGATAAGTTTGAAAACAGCGTGGTTATTCTTGCAGGCAAAAATGACGGCAAGGGAACGTTTGCGGTATCGTGTACAAAGGCGGCAGTCAAGAGCGGAATTAAGGCAGGCTTGGTTGCGAAAGCGGTTGCACAGCTCACGGGCGGCAACGGCGGCGGAAAACCCGAAATGGCAATGGCAGGTGCTAAGGATATAACTAAGATTGAAGAAGCGATTTCTCAGGCTTACGGCATTGTTGAAGAAATGGCGAAATAAATGAAGTGTGCATAGCACATAAAGTTCTCCTGCGGAAAATGAAACTTACACTTCGTGCAAATGAAGTGCTGCCTTGCGACAGCATGATTTATGCGGAATAGTTGTTTTTTCTATAATGAAACAAATCGGGACACTCTTTTAAGAGTGTCCCTTAGTTTTCAGGTATTTATGTTTAATTACTCAAAAACAACTCCGATATTTCCATTGCTCGGTAAACCTACACTGTAACGAAGAACCTCCAGTGCGTCCGCAGACGTAATTACTCCGTCCCTATCAACATCGGCAAGCTCTTTATGAACATCATCAAAATTTTCAAGACTTACACTCTGCCTTAAAATAAGCAAACTGTCCGCCGAGGTGATTCTGCCGTCACCGTCAATATCACCGTATATGCAGCTGTCGCCTCCACGTTCACGTTCACTTTCGGTTTGTATGTAAACAGCCTGCTGACCCATATCGATATACCGCTGCTTTATCCTGCCGTAATCGTATGAAGTGTTTCCGACTAACGGGTCGGAAACATATATAAGCTGATTATCCAAATCATAACCGGTTAATACAACACAATGCTCGTAAGCTTTCCATTGAACCCTTTCGCCGTCAGGTGTAGTCCAAACGGAAGTAAGCATTGTTTCGTGTAAATTACTGCTCGTTATCCAAATCAAAACAGGAATGTCTTTATCAATATAATCATAAAGAAGACTGTCAAAATCCGAACCTGTTATGTTATATGCTTTACCGCCAAAACCATTGTCATTAAGATAATTATTGGCAGTTGTGGTAATACACTGAGCATAACAGCCATACGCATATTCCGATTCGGGATTTCCGGCAAAAGTAGTTCTGAAATCCGCACCGTAAAGTACACCATTATACCAGTAAAAATCAAGCTTAGGCAGATAATCTCTTGCTATTGTCAGTTTATCTGCTTTATATCCAAGATGATTTAACAAAATAGTAAGAGCAACACTTTCACAGCCTGTAGGAAGTTCGGGGTACTGCATTATATTTGACACATTCAGCAGCTTTTTATTTACCCTCTCATCAGCGGAAGCAGATTCATAGCTGTTTTCCTCTAGTGCATTTGCCGGAAAAGCAGGCACTGCCGCAGACATAAGCATAACAACAGCAAACATTGCGGAAATTGATTTTTTAATACTCATAGATATTCCCTCCTTTTCACTTATTCGGTAACAATCTTATCATCAAAAGACATTACTTTTGATTATCCGATATTTTGTAAATAATACAATCACCTCTTTCCTCTAAACAAACAGTAACCTCACGATTTTCGGCAGAACCATTGAACGAATATACAACTGCGATTTATCAGTCATGACCTATGTAGCCGTCATAGTACTCGTTATACGCTTTGTTGAAATCATCGTAGGTATAAAAACGATAATCCTTCTGACGAACGTAGAATACATATGTACCGTTTCTGAAGAAAGCAATATTGTAGAACATATCGCCGTCATCTTCGTTTTCTGCGATGCCTAAAAGCTCGTCCATTGTATAATCTGTATTCTCAAGAACAATGCTCAGTGCTTTGTCCTCTTCACTTGAATCAAAGTCGTCAATCTGCGGCATTTCCCCGCCTTTCGTGAATGAACGTTCCATACCATCCCAGTCAATAGTAATTGTATCGCCGCTGATGGTGTAGGGGTAGGTGAAATTTTCGCCAATCAACACCTGATCATTCCACTTGATGGATATTGTATCCTGAAAGGAAATCGTGCCTGTACCATCGGCATATAATGTAATGATACCGTATTTGGAAGAATAGACACCTGCGGCATTTTCTAACGGTTTTATATCAGTATCTGTCCCCTCGGCAGCACCGGAAATGCTCTCATCAGAAATCGTGTCGGACTTCTGCTCGTTCACATCGACCGACTGCGAACTTACAGCCGCAGCCGACTGAACCGCACTGCTGCCTGTGTTCTCCGAATGTACGCTTTCCGATTTGCTGCTTGTCACCTCGGAAGAATTTGTCTTTTCCCTGCTTGACTTCTCTTCTTTTTTTGAATTTTCTTCGCCCGAAACTTTTTCCGAATCCGCCGAACTCTCTCTGCTTGTTACGGTATTGCTGTTTTCGGAGTCGGCATTATCGTGGGTTGTGCTTATCTGTGCGTACAAATCCTTATCCGAAGAAACAGACGAAATATCGGAATCGACATCTATATCCCCGACATTCTTCGCAGCGAATGCCACACCGACAATCACCGCAAAAGCCGCAGCAGCAGCGGTCGCCGTTATCAATAGTCTTCGGCTTCGGGGGTTATCTACAATTTCAACCTTACCGACATTATTTTCAATAGGTCTGCTCTTAATGCCGACATTCACTTCATCGATTATCTTTTTAGTCTTTTTCATATCATTCAGCTTCCTTTCGCTCATTGCAAGAACACGTTCTTTTTCTTCACGGCTCATAGATTGACAGCTGTTTGAAATTCTTTCCGCAATATCATCTCCGACATTTTCAAAAATACTAAACATATCGTTTTTTCTGTTCATAAAATCCACCCCCAATCAAGCATCAATTCCGACTTTCGTCAACTCGGTTTTCAGACGTTTCAACGCACGTGTACATCTCATACGGACAGCCGCCGAATTCATCGACAGCATTTTCGCAATCTCGGTTGAAGTACGGTTATAATAAAACTTCTGAATAATAATAGTCGAGTCGGGTTCGCCCAGCTCTTCTATTTTATCAAGCAAAATATTTTGAAGCTCCGACCTTTCCGTTTCCTCTTCCAAATCGTAACCGTCGTTGATTTTGTTAAAATCGTTCTCGTTAATATCCGCCCTGCGTGAGGACTTAACGGATAAACTCCGAAACTTATCGATAGCTTTGTGTTTTGCCACCGTGCCGATATAGCCTTTCAGTTCCCCCGAATACTTACTGTCCGAATTAAGATTAAAATACACCGCCGCAAATATATCACTCACACACTCCTCGATATCCTCCCGACCGCCGCAGCTTCTAAGCTTGTTACAGACAATTACGGAAACATAATTGCAGTACTCGTCAAACAAAGCCTGATGAGCCTTATGCGGTGATTTTTTCAGAAGTGTGACGTACTCCCTCCCTGTCATCATTCTCCACCTTATTTCTTTATTCTCTATTCTTTATTCTTTCTTCTCTATTCTTTATTTCTTAACTGCCGCTCTTATTATATACATTCGCAAAAAACTCCTCAACTGCAACATAAAATTAAAAAACACTTCGGAAATTTCCGAAGTGTATGATATATTATAAATGCTTTTTCAAAATATATTTCATATAATTCTTTTTAAAATCTCTTTCCGAACCAAAAAAATCGTGTTCCGATTTTGAAAACAAATTTTTATTTATCTTTTCATAAACAAGTTCCATTGTACACACAAGGTCAGCCACTTGAAAAAGTTTATAATCTACCGGCTTTACATTTCTAAATTCAACATTACAAAATCTGATATTAAACACCGCTGATAATATTTTATTCAACTCTACTTGTCCATTATCATAATAAACTATAATTTTATCAAAGCTATTAAAGTAGTCCTCATATTTTAACAATTCATCATTAATATTTTTAGATAATTTTCCAATCATATCTATTTCATTAGCACATTCAATTTTTTTAATTTTAGGGCAAATATAGTTAAAATCAACTTTTCTGGCAAAATGAAATATATTATTAAATAGTTTTCTTCTATCTTCTCTTGAATCATTCAAATAATCTTTTTCTCTTCTTATCAAAGGTGCAGTATGTATAGCATGATTTTTATATCCAAGATTACTCAAATTTTCATTCAAGCAGGATATGTAACCCGATATATCAACAGATTGATTATGCAATACCAATGCAACAAAATAATACAGATTATGTTTATCCAATCTTCCGAAATCTCCGGATTCATCAATAAAAACACTTAAAATTTTTTCAGCCATTAATAATTCCTCCTTTAATTTAAAAATGGCGGGGAAATTCCCCGCCGTTCGGTGGACCAGGGTCAAACGACCAGCCCGATTAGTGATACCACTAATTTATTATATTTTAATTATATCAGATTTATTCTTAATTGTCAACAACAATTGAAAAATAAAAAAATTTTTCTAACTGTACGGTTGAATTTAAATAGTAGGTTATCTTTCTTGGATCGGCAATTCGCTACGCTGTTGCCTTTGTTGGTTTGTACGAACGGATACGTTTTTGTATATGATTTTGTTTTTGTTTTCTAAATATAGTTTGTTTAGTTTCGCTGAGGATAGTTTATTTTTCTTTGCAAATTGGTTTCGTCAGCGAGCAGGGCTCTGCCCCTGCTGGTGCAAGACCACTAGGAACACCTGCCAATCAGCTGTCGCCTACGGCTCGGCTTCTTGGGGTGTTCCGTCGCCCGCAAGCTTTAAAATGGTAAATCTTTTAGACCGTGAGTATAAAAAGCAGACAAATTTTATTCAAGTATTGACAAAATTACAAAGCCATAGTATAATGTACTATAAAAAAGGAGGTAACACCATGGCTTTTTCAATCAGACTTACAGAAGAAGAAAGACAACTTGCCAACAGTTACGCAAAAATTCATTCAATGTCATTGGGAGAAGCTTTCAAGCGTGCCCTGTTTGAAAAAATCGAAGACGAATACGACATCAGCATTTATGAAGAAGCATATAAAGAGTACGAGGAAAACGGCAAAAAAAGCAGACCTATTGAAGAACTGTGGCAGGAACTTGAAATATGAAGTACCGAGTAGAAACAACATCAAGATTTGACAAAGAATTTAAAAAACTTGATAAGTACACTATGATGATGATTAAATCTTGGATTAATAAAAATCTTGTAGATTGTGAAGACCCAAGAATACACGGAAAGGGTCTTAAATCAAACAGGAGCGGTCAATGGAGATACCGAATCGGCGATTACAGACTTATTTGTGAAATTAACGATGATAAGTTAATAATACTTGCTCTTTCTATCGGTCACAGACGAGATGTTTACAAAGAACTCTAAATAACAACAAGCTGCCCTTATTTTTTAATCAATATATAAGAAAAACTCCCCACTGCAATTAAAGCAGTGGGGTTAATACTTGAAATGGTCGAAGGTGCAGCATCTATTGCAGCCCGAATTCTGTTCCCTTATTTGACTATAGAACAACTTAAATCTACCGTATAAAACCAATTATCGGTCGGGTACGTAAATTTCCGTCAATTCAAAAACTATCTTCACGTATTCAAAATATTCTTAATTCTCTGCATAGCTTCAACAGTATCCTCATAGCTTGCGAAAGCCGTAAATCTCAGATAACCCTTGCCGCAGTCGCCGAAGCCCTCACCGGGTGTACCGACAACGTTAGCCTCTTCAAGAAGCTTATCGAAGAACTCCCACGAACCCAAACCGTTAGGGCATTTAATCCAGATGTACGGAGAATTTTTTCCGCCCGTGTAGTAAATGCCGAGTTCGTCCATAGTGTCTGTGATAACCTTAGCATTTCTGCGGTAGTAATTGATGTTCTCCTTAATTTGATTAAGACCCTCATCGGAGAACACAGCCGCAGCCGCACACTGTACGGGATAAGAAACACCGTTAAACTTTGTGGACTGTCTTCTGTACCAAAGCTTATGAATGTTGTGACCGTCACGCTCAAGCTCTTTCGGAATAACGGTATATCCGCAGCGAGTACCCGTAAAGCCTGCCGTCTTTGACAGCGAACAGAACTCAATCGCACATTGTCTTGCACCCTCGACAGCAAAAATACTTCTCGGAGAATCGTCCGAAATGAAAGCTTCATAAGCACTGTCGAAAAGGATAATCGCATCGTTTTTCAAAGCGTAGTCAATCCAGATTTTAAGCTGCTCCGCACTGTAAACAGCACCCGTAGGGTTGTTCGGGGAACAAAGATAAATGATATCCGCATGAACATTTTCATCGGGCATAGCACAGAAGCCGTTCTCGGCAGTTGACGGAGCATAAACAATTTTTCTGTCTGCCATAATATTTGAATCAACGTACACGGGATATACGGGGTCTGTAACAAGAACGGTGTTATCCTTTGAGAAAATATCTCCGATATTACCGCAGTCACTCTTTGCACCGTCGCTTACAAAAATTTCATCAGCCGCAACGTCAACACCGTTTTTAGCGTAGTAGCCGCTGATAGCTTCACGCAGAAAAGCGTAACCCTCATAGCTGGGATAACCCTTAAAGGTTTCCTTGTGTGCAAGTTCGTCCGCACCCTTTTTGAACGCATCTACAACTACAGGGGCAAGCGGCAGTGTAACATCGCCGATACCCATTTTAATGACCCTCTTGTCGGGGTTAGCTTCTACATATTTGGTCGTTCTGTTTGCAACCTCTGCAAACAAATAATTTTCGACTAAGTTATCGAAATAGTTATTCACTTTCATTCTATAATCTCTCCGTTAAAAACAAATTTCGCTTCGCCTGTCATAATAACAGTATCGTCTTTATATTCAATCGAAAGTGTGCCGCCGTTAAGCTTAACGTTTACAGCTGTGTTTTTCTTTGAAATTCCGTTGGCAGCAGCCGCAACCGTAGTCGCACACGCACCCGTGCCGCAAGCCCACGTTTCGCCGCTTCCTCTCTCCCATACTCTCATACGCAGATTGTTTTCGTCACGAACATTCACAAACTCAACGTTTGCCCTGTCGGGGAAAAGCTCGTGGTTTTCAATTGCGGGACCTATCTTTTCAAGCTCCAGAGTTTCAACGTCAACATCTGTAAAAATAACACAGTGCGGATTTCCGACATCAACAAATGTATAAGTATACTCCGTGTTGTTAGCCTGCAAAGTTCCGCTTACAACTCCGACTTTCGGCTTTCCCATATCAACGGCAACAGTTTTAACAATACCGTCCTCAACGTTCAAAGTCAAATATTTTATACCCGACTTTGTTTCAAGAGAAAGCTCCGTTTTATCGGTAAGACCCTTTTCAAATACATATTTGCCGATACAGCGTGTAGCGTTGCCGCACATAGCACCCTCGCTTCCGTCCGCATTAAACATTCTCATTCTGAAATCTGCTTTATCCGACGGCATAATCAAAACGATACCGTCACCGCCGACACCGAAATGACGGTCGGAAAGTTTAATTGAAAGAGCGTTAGGGTCATCGATAGGATTTTCTTTTGTACAATCAAAATATATATAGTCATTTCCTATACCGTGCATTTTAGTAAATTTTAAATTACCCATAATTTTATAATATCTCCTTTTGGCCGCCCTTGGCGAATGAAGTGCTGCGAAACAGCACTTCATTAAGGAACTGTCAGAAAATAACTTGAACATTTATACTTGTCTAAATTGGTCAACTTATTTCCCAACAGTTCCTAATATAAATTTGCAAGCGAATTTATATCATATTCGAGTATTGCATAAGGTATTTGTCAACCTCTTTCGCCGCAGCTCTGCCCTCTGCGATTGCCCAAACTACAAGCGACTGTCCTCTGTGCATATCTCCTGCCGTGAACACCTTGTCAACATTAGTAGCATATTTGCCCTCTTCCGTTGCAACGTTTGTTCTAGCATTTGTATCAACACCGAAAGCCTCCGTGACATACGGTGAAGAACCCAAAAATCCTGCCGCAATCAAAAGCAAATCGGCTTCAATAATTCTGTTGCTGCCCTCTACGGGTGACATAATCATTCTGCCGGAATTTTCATCTCTCTTTGATTCAAGACTTACTACCTCAATTGCCGTGAGATTTCCGTTTTCATCGCTGATTAACTTTGTAACGGTAGTCTGATAAATTCTCGGGTCGCTGCCGAACACCGCAATTGCCTCTTCCTGACCGTAGTCTGTCTTGCAGACCCTAGGCCACTGCGGCCACGGATTGTTCTCCGCTCTTTGGTCGGGGAGCTTCGGCATCATTTCAAGCTGAATTACAGACTCACAGCCGTGACGAATACACGTTCCCACACAGTCGTTACCCGTATCGCCGCCGCCTACTACTACAACTTTCTTACCCTTTGCACTGATGAAGTTACCCTTTTCGTACTCTTCGTTAAGAAGTGCCTTTGTGGTCGATTTAAGGAAATCAACAGCGAAATACACACCGTTTACATCTCTGTTTTCAACCTTTAAATCTCTCGGATTTGACGCACCGCAGCAGAGAACAACGGCATTGTAGTCGTTAAGAATTTCCGCTGCATCAACGTTGTTTCCGATGTCGGCATTGGTAACGAATTTAACGCCCTCTTCCTCCATAAGCTTTACACGTCTTTTTACAACGCCCTTGTCAAGCTTCATATTGGGAATACCGTACATAAGAAGTCCGCCCACTCTGTCTTCTCTCTCGAACACAGTCACCTCGTGACCTCTCTGATTAAGCTGGTCGGCACACGCAAGACCCGACGGACCCGAACCGATAACAGCCACCTTTTTGCCCGACCTTACTTTCGGAACTCTCGGTGTGATATAGCCCATTGCATAGCCGTTCTCGATGATAGCAAGCTCGTTGTCGTGAACCGTCACCGAATCGCCGTTAAGTCCGCAGGTGCAGGCTGCTTCGCAGAGTGCCGGACAAACTCTGCCCGTGAACTCTGGGAAATTGTTTGTTTTTCTAAGGCGAATGAGAGCATGCTCCCAATTGCCGTTATATATTTCATCGTTCCACTCGGGGATTAAATTATGAAGCGGACAGCCCGAAACCATACCGTTTAAACGCATAGCGGACTGGCAGAACGGAACGCCGCAGTTCATACATCTGGCCGCCTGAGTTTGTCTGTCCTCTTTATTGAGCGGCGGGTGGAACTCGCTAAAATCCTTTATTCTGTTCTTTGGTTCTACGCTGGGGTTGCTCACCCTCTCGTAGTCAAGAAATCCTGTTGGCTTACCCATATATTATTCCTCCTTTTATCACTTCTGAACAGAGTAAAAAGCTTCCAAAACTGCCTGTTCGTGGTTAAGACCCTTTTCCTCAAACTTACCGATTGCAACAAGCATTTTGTTGTAATCGTTCGGCATAATCTTCTTGAAAGACGGCAAGTACTCGTTAAAGTTATCGAGAATTTTCTTTGCAAGCGGTGAGCCTGTTGCATTAAGATGATTTTCAATCATAGTGCGGAGTTCCTCAATGTCGTGCTTTTCGGAAACATCGCTCATTGTAACAAGTTCCTTGTTAAGCTTCAAATAGAAGTCATGCTTTTCGTCAAGCACATAAGCAATACCGCCGCTCATACCTGCCGCAAAGTTCTTTCCCGTTTCGCCAAGAACAACAACACGTCCGCCTGTCATGTACTCGCAGCCGTGGTCGCCCACACCCTCTACAACAGCCTTTGCACCCGAGTTTCTTACGCAGAAACGCTCGCCTGCAATACCGTTGATATATGCTTCGCCACGAGTAGCACCGTAGAGTGCAACGTTACCTATAATGATGTTATCCTCAGCCTTAAAAGTACTTTCCTTATTCGGGTAAACGATAAGCTTACCGCCTGAAAGACCCTTGCCGAAGTAGTCGTTGCTGTCGCCCTCAAGTTCCATTGTAAGACCTTTCGGAATGAACGCACCGAACGACTGTCCGCCGCCGCCGATACACTTAACTGTGTATGTATCATCTTCAAGTTCGCTTCCGAACTTATCCGTGATAACAGAACCCAAGATAGTACCCGTTGTTCTGTCTGTACTCGATACTTCAACGGTAACTGTCTTTTTCTTTTTCTGCTTCATAGCCTTTTCAAATTCGGGGAGAAGAACACTCTCGTCAATAGTCTTTTCAAGCTCAAAGTCATAGATATCCTTCGGGTCGAAGTGAGTTTTATCCTTGCCTGCATAATCTCTTGCGATAATCTTCGAGAGATCAACCTTTTCCGCACGATTAGTAACCTGATGTTGATGTACGGTAATAAGGTCGGTTCTGCCGACAAGCTCTTCAACAGTTCTTACACCGAGCTTTGCCATAATCTCACGGAGTTCCTGAGCAATAAAATTCATAAAGTTGATGATATATTCGGGTTTGCCGCAGAATCTCTTTCTGAGTTCGGGGTTCTGAGTAGCGATACCAACAGGACAAGTGTCAAGGTTACAAACTCTCATCATTACACAACCCATAGTTACAAGCGGAGCTGTAGCAAAACCGAACTCTTCCGCACCGAGAATAGCCGCAATAGCAACGTCACGTCCGCTCATAAGCTTACCGTCCGTTTCGATTACAACTCTCGAACGAAGACCGTTCTGAATAAGAGTCTGATGTGTTTCAGCAAGACCAAGCTCCCACGGAAGACCTGCGTTGTGAATCGAGCTTGCCGGAGCTGCACCTGTACCGCCGTCATAACCCGAAATAAGAACTACCTGAGCACCTGCCTTTGCAACACCTGCGGCAATTGTGCCTACACCTGCTTCGGAAACAAGCTTCACTGAGATTCTTGCTTTTCTGTTTGCGTTCTTCAAGTCATAGATAAGCTGTGCCAAATCCTCAATTGAATAGATATCGTGATGAGGAGGAGGAGAAATAAGCGACACACCCGGAGTGGAATATCTGTTTCTTGCAATCCACGGATAAACTTTCTTGCCCGGAAGATGACCGCCCTCGCCCGGCTTTGCACCCTGAGCAAGCTTAATCTGAATTTCTTCCGCACTCATAAGATATTCGCTTGTAACACCGAAACGACCGGACGCAACCTGTTTAATAGCACTGTTTCTGTTTGTGCCAAGACGTTCGGGCATTTCGCCGCCCTCGCCCGAGTTTGACCTACCGCCGAGTTTGTTCATAGCGATTGCCATACATTCGTGAGCTTCCTGTGAAATCGAACCGTAAGACATAGCACCTGTCTTGAATCTCTTTACAATCTTCGATACAGGCTCTACCTCTTCAATCGGGATAGACTTACTCTCATCAATTACGAAGTCCATAAGACCTCTCAAGGTATGCGGAACACTCTCGCTGTCAACCATAGCGGTGTATTCCTTGAAACGGTTGTAATCGCCGAACTGAGTAGCTTCACGGAGAGCAATAATGGTTTCGGGGTTGTACATATGGTCTTCTTTGTCGCTGCCGCTTCTGAGCTTATGCGAACCAAAACTGTCGGCAGTTGTGTCAAGACCCAGACCCAATGGGTCGAATGCGTGGTCGTGTCTCCACTCTACACCCTCGTCAATCTCTTCCAAACCGATACCGCCCACACGGCTTACCGTATTTGTAAAGTACTTGTCGATAACTTCTTTCTTAATACCTACTGCTTCAAAAATCTGTGACGACTGATACGACTGAATTGTCGAAATACCCATTTTTGAAGCAATCTTTACAATGCCGTGAAGTACTGCCGCATTGTAATCTTTAATTGCGGTATGATAATCCTTATCAAGCAAGCCTTTGTCGATAAGCTCCGAAACGCACTCCTGAGCAAGATACGGATTGATAGCTCTTGCACCGTAGCCGAGCAAAGTTGCGAAATGATGAACTTCACAAGGCTCTGCACTTTCGAGAATAATAGATACAGCCGTTCTCTTCTTTGTTCTGATAAGATACTGCTCCAAAGCGGAAACAGCCAAAAGCGATGGAATAGCAACGTGGTTTTCGTCAACGCCACGGTCGGAGATAATGATGATATTAGCACCTTTTCTGTATGCACGGTCGCACGACACGAAAAGTCTGTCCAAAGCTCTTTCGAGCGGAGTATTTTTATAATAAAGGAGTGAAACTGTTTCAACCTTGAATCCCGGACGGTTGATAGCCTTAATTTTCATAAGGTCAACGCTTGTAAGAATCGGGTTCTTGATTTCGAGCATATTACAGTTCTCTGCTTTCTCGTCGAGGAGGTTACCGTCCGAGCCGACATAAACTGCTGTATCCGTTACAACCTCTTCACGGATAGCGTCTATAGGCGGATTTGTAACCTGTGCGAAAAGCTGCTTGAAGTAGTTGAAAAGCGGCTGGTGCTTTTCGGAAAGAACTGCAAGAGGAATATCCGTACCCATAGCCGCAATAGCTTCGCCGCCGTTCTTAGCCATAGGGAGAATTGAATCCTTAATCTGCTCGTACTTATAGCCGAAAGCTTTGTAAAGTCTGTCACGCTGTTCCTGAGTGTGGTTTTCAACCTTTTTGTTCGGGATAGGCAAATCCTTTAAGTGAACAAGATTTTGGTCAAGCCACTCGCCGTAAGGCTTGCTTTGAGCGTAGTGCATCTTACATTCTTCATCGGAAATAACTCTTTTACCTACTGTATCGACAACAAGCATTTTACCCGGCTGCAAACGGCTCTTCTTAACGATATTCTTCGGGTCAATCGGAAGTACGCCTACCTCTGAAGAAAGAATAAGAGTATCATCAGCCGTGATGTAATATCTTGACGGACGAAGACCGTTTCTGTCAAGAACAGCACCGACTGTATCACCGTCTGTGAAGAGGATAGCGGCAGGACCGTCCCACGGCTCCATCATAGTGGAATAGTAGTGATAGAAATCTCTCTTTTCTCTGGAGATAGTCTTGTCATTTGTGTACGGCTCGGGAATTGCAATCATAACGGCTTTCGGAAGTTCCACACCGTTCATAAGCAAAAATTCAAGCGTATTATCGAGCATAGCGGAGTCCGAACCCTGAGTGTTTACAACAGGGAGAACCTTGTCGATATCGTCCTGCATAACGGTACTTGTCATAGTTTCCTCACGGGCAAGCATTCTGTCTGCGTTGCCTCGTATAGTGTTAATTTCGCCGTTGTGGAGGATAACTCTGTTCGGGTGGGCTCTCTCCCAGCTCGGATTTGTATTTGTGGAGAAACGTGAATGAACAAGTGCGATTGCACTCTTGTATTCTTCATCAAGCAAGTCGAGATAGAAAAGTCTTAACTGCTGAACAAGGAACATACCCTTATAAACAATTGTTCGTGAAGACAATGATGGCACGTATGTGTTATCGTTACTCTGTTCAAACACACGTCTGATAACGTAAAGCTTTCTGTCAAATTCAAGACCCTTTTCGATATCGCTTGGCTTTTCAAGGAAGCACTGCATAATATGCGGCATACAATCGTAAGCTTTCTGACCGAGGATATCGCTGTTTATAGGAACTTCTCTCCAGCCGAGGAATTTCACTCCCTCTTTCTCTGCGATAATCTCAAACATTTTTTTAGCCTGATTACATTTCAAAACGTCCTGAGGGAAGAAGAACATACCGACACCATAGGTTCTCTCGTCACCCAATTCTATGCCGATATCGGCAGCTGCTTTCTTAAAGAAATTATGAGAAATCTGCAAAAGAATACCAACGCCGTCACCCGTTTGACCCGTAGCATCCTTACCGGCACGGTGTTCAAGCTTTTCAACAATGCTCAGAGCGTTGTCAACTACTGTATGGCTTTTCTCGCCCTTAATGCTCACAACTGCACCGATACCGCAGTTATCATGTTCAAATTCGGGTTGATACAAACCAACGTTTTTCATACTTATCATCTCCTATTGTACTCACGTAACGATAAGATTTTTATTCTTATCAAGTTTATATATAAATTAGTTTTTATCTATACTAAAAATCATTGAAAACAAAATTTCTGTCTGTATGGTTGAAGTCAAATCGTAAGTTATCTTTCTTTGATCGGCAATTCGCTTCGCTGTTGCCCGCTTCTTTCCAATGCGGCTTTAACCAATCCTGAAAAAAGCGGGTGTGCTTTGTTCGGGCGGCTCTTAAATTCGGGGTGGAACTGAACTCCCACAAAGAAATCATTCTCGGGAACTTCAACAGTTTCCACAATTGAATTATCCGGAGAAGTTCCGCTTATCATCAGACCGCCGTTTTCGAGCGTTTCGAGATAATCGTTGTTAAACTCGTAGCGGTGGCGGTGACGTTCGGAAATCAAATCCGCCCCGTAGCACTCGAACATCTTTGTACCTTCTTTAACCTTGCACGGATAAGCTCCCAGTCTGAGCGTTCCGCCTTTGTTAATACTGTCGCTCTGGTCGGGCATAAAATCGATTACCTTGTTGCTTGTGTTCTCGTCAAACTCGCCCGAATTAGCGTCCTTTATCCTACATACATTTCTCGCAAACTCGATTACGGCAACTTGCATTCCCAAACATATTCCCAAATACGGAACATTGTTTTCTCTTGCATATTTAGCTGTTGAAATCATTCCCGGAATACCTCTGTCACCGAAACCGCCCGGAACAATAATACCGTCACAGCCGCCGAGAATTTCCGCTGCATTATCGTCCGTAATCTGTTCACTGTCAATCCATTCAATATTGGTTCTTGTACTGTAAACGTAACCTGCGTGACGAATAGCCTCCGCAACAGATAAGTACGCATCGTGCAGCTGAACATATTTACCTACCAAACCGATTGTAACCTTTCTGTTTCTGCCCTTAATGCTTTCAAGCATTTCATTCCAATCTGTCAAATCGGGTTTGCCGACATTGAGCTTAAGCTCCCGACATACCACATCGGAGAAATTCGCCTTTTCAAGCATAATCGGAGCTTCATACAAAACAGGTATAGTCATATTCTGAATTACGCAGTCGTCCTTGACGTTACAGAAAAGAGCGATTTTTTTGAATATATTTTCTTCAAGCGGCTCGTCACATCTGAGAACAATCATATTCGGCATAATGCCCATACCTCTGAGTTCCTTAACGGAATGCTGAGTAGGCTTAGTTTTATGCTCGTCCGAACCTCTGAGAAACGGCACAAGCGTAACGTGAATATAAAAAGCGTTATCCGCACCGACTTCAAGACCCACCTGACGTATAGCTTCAAGAAACGGCTGACTTTCAATATCGCCCGTAGTTCCGCCTATTTCAGTAATTACAACATCTGCATTGCTTTTCTTTCCGACGCTGTAAATAAAATCTTTAATTTCGTTAGTAATATGAGGAATAACCTGAACAGTTTCGCCGAGGTACTCACCTCTTCGCTCCTTATTCAGAACGTTCCAGTAAACCTTGCCTGTGGTTAAATTTGAATATTTATTTAAGTCTTCGTCAATAAATCTTTCATAGTGACCGAGGTCAAGATCTGTTTCCGCACCGTCCTCCGTGACGTAAACCTCTCCGTGCTGATACGGACTCATAGTACCCGGGTCAACATTTATGTAAGGGTCAAGCTTCTGTGCAGCGACCTTTAAACCTCTTGCTTTAAGCAGTCTTCCGAGCGATGCCGCCGTAATACCCTTGCCCAGTCCGGAAACAACTCCGCCTGTTACAAATATATATTTAGTCATATTTATACCTCTTAATTATCCTTTCCGCAACTTCAATTTTCTTTACACATTCGTCCATTGCCGTTTTCTCTATATATCTGTGAGCTTCCTCTTCGCTCATATTTTCAATCTCGATAAGATAACCTTTTGCCCTGTTTATTGCTTTCATTTCTTTAAGACGTTTCTCCAGCTTTGCCGTACTCTCTTCAAGCTTTTTCATTTTGTTACTTGTAGCCGAAAGGAGTTTAATAGTCTGATAAAGCGTTTGTTTGTTCAAAGCTTTAGTGAGCGTCAATATTCCGTACTGCTCCATTTTGTAGGAAACCTCTTCGTACAATTCGGGTTTTACAAGCACTAAAACTCCCGAACCCGTATTCGTGACTATATCAACTGCCAACTGAATTCCGAAGTCATCGCCTAAAGGTGCGTTTATAACCACGATATCAACAGGTGTTCTGAGTAATATTCTTTTTGCTTCGCCTGCACTTGCGGCAGTTAAAACAGGAGAAAAATCATTTTTTGGAAGAACGTCCTTAATGAATTCAACAGGCTTTACCGTTGCGGATACTATCAAAACACTTTGCAGCGTATTCTCCTCTGACATTCTTTTTACTGTCATATTTCCCCCTTTTTTAACACGTGAAGATAGTTACTTTTTAACCTTACTTTTTGAACCCGACCGAAAGTTGGTTTAGCAAGTGAGTTTTTAGACTGCTCTGTTACAGTGCTATATACCAAACCGATGTATATATAAGTAAAAGTTTCCCAATTTATCGTACTATAGCTATAAAGTGGCGTATTATCGGCATTTTTTAACTATGCTATATAGTACAAAAGGTGTTTTGAGCAACCGT